>NZ_KV836314.1:10500-150014 GCF_001838335.1 Corynebacterium sp. HMSC075F02
TTTGCCACGAAAGTGTCATAAACCTAGTCAGTAAGTGCACGCAGCCGCTTTGATGGATGCACCACCGAAAGCGCCCACAACACATACGCCCCAGACACCGCAGCCACAAAAGCAGACGCCCCCTTCCCGGCACCGAAACTACCGGGGAGGGGGCGTCGCTGTGATCGTCGTAAAGCGAAGGCCTACTTCGGAGTCACGCCCAGGCCGAGCGACTTGCCTGCGAGCGACTCGCGACGAACAACCAGCTTGTCAGCGATGGCGTTCAGGGCCTCGCCCGCGCCCGAATCCGGCTTGGACAGGACAATCGGGGTGCCCTTGTCGCCGCCTTCGCGTAGCTCTGTGTCCAGCGGCACCTGGCCGAGCAGCTCGACCTTTCCGCCGGTGATCTGGGTAAGACGACGGGCAACGGTCTCGCCGCCGCCTGTGCCGAAGACCTCCATCTTGGAGCCGTCGGGCATTTCCATCCAGCTCATGTTCTCGATGACACCGGCGATGCGCTGGCGGGTCTGCAGCGAAATGGTGCCGGCGCGCTCTGCGACCTCGGCGGCGGCCATCTGCGGGGTAGTAACAATCAGCAGCTCAGCGTTCGGCACGAGCTGCGCCACGGAGATGGCGATGTCGCCGGTTCCCGGGGGCAGGTCGAAAAGCAGGACGTCCAGGTCGCCCCAGAACACGTCCGCGAGGAACTGCTGGATAGCGCGGTGCAGCATTGGCCCACGCCAGACAACCGGTGCGTTGTCGTCGACGAAGTGTCCGATAGAAATCAGTGACACGCCGTGCGCCTGCGGAGGCATGATCATGTCGTCGACCTGGTGTGGCTTTTCCTCGGAGCCCATCATGTGCGGAATGGAGTGTCCGTAGACGTCGGCATCGAGGACACCGACAGACAGGCCCTTCGCGGCCAGCGCGGCGGCGAGGTTCACGGTCACGGAGGACTTACCGACGCCACCCTTACCGGAGGCGACGGCGAACACGCGGGTGCGGGAGTCCGGCTGGGCGAATGGGATCACCGGCTCGGAGGCGGTGCCGCGGACGGCGTTGCGGAACTCGCGGCGCTGCTCGTCATTCATCACATCGGTGGTGACGGTGACGTTGCCAACGCCCTCGATACCGTTCAGCGCCTCTTCGGTGCGCTCGATGATGGTGTTTTTCATGGGGCAACCGGCGATGGTGAGGTAAATCTCCACGGCCACGTCATTGTTGTCCGCCACCGAGATGGACTTGACCATGCCAATCTCGGTAATCGGGCGACGTACCTCAGGATCTTCGACCTGCGCCAGGGCGGTGCGAACTTCAGCTTCAGTAATCGTAGACATTATGTAGTGAATCTTATCGTGAGACCCCGCAAGACAAAGAACTACTGACAAAATCAGTAGTTTGCCGCTTTACGACGGTCACAGCGACCAACCCTTCCGGCAAGAGCGGTGGCGGTGGAATGGGCGGCGGACCAGTCGGTGGAACAATTGCCAATCGTCTGACGTTGTCCTTGATAGAACGCCTTTTGGCGATAGTTTTAGCAATATTTTCAGCAACTGAGTCACCTTTTACTGTGACAACAACTGCAAGGGAACGGTGAGAGTACCGATGGCAAATGGGGAAGCGGGCAGCGGTTGGGGGAGCGGCCGGGAACAGAGCATGAAGTCCCGGTTGCCTCAGCGCCAGGTACCCGAGGGGTGGCCGGTGGGCAGTTTCACCAACTACTCCGACGCGCAGGCGGCGGTGGATTCGCTCAGTGATCGCGATGAGTTCCCGGTTTCCGACCTCACCATCGTCGGTGTTGACCTGATGCAGGTGGAGCGCGTGGTTGGCAGGCTGACCTGGCCGAAGGTGCTCGGCGGCGGCGCGCTGTACGGGCTGTGGATGGGCCTGTTCTTCGGCCTGATTCTGGGGCTTTTCCAGGAGGATTGGGTTAGTCCGCTGATTGTTGGCCTCGGTATGGGCGCCATCTTCGGCATCGTGCTGGCCGCAGTTCCGTACGCAATGCAAAACGGCAAGCGGGATTTCTCGAGCACAACGGAGATTGTTGCCCGTCGCTACGACGTCCTGTGCAATCCCCGCAATGCCGAGCGGGCCCGTGACCTGTTGGCGCAGCGGGCGCTCGGTGGGAATCGCGGGTAGGTTGCTGTATCCGTCGTAAAGCGATGCCTGCCAGAAGCAGTACCTACAGCCACTTGTTGCGGCGCAGGACCCACACCAAAAACGCCACGATGGCAAACATGATGGCGAGGACGATGAAGTAGCCGTACTCCCAGTGCAGCTCGGGCATGTGGTCAAAGTTCATGCCGTAGATGCCGGCCAGGGCGGTCGGGACGGCGAGAATAGCCGCGTACGCCGAGATGGTACGCATATCCTGGTTCTGCTGCAGCTGGATTTTCACGGCGGCGGCGTCGATGAGGGCGGAGAGTCGTTCGTCGAGTCCGGAGACGAGGTCCGCGGCGGCGAGCTGGTGGTCGAGCACATCGGAAAGGTAACGGCTGACGTCCTTAGGCATGATGTCTTCCCGCAGATTCATCAGGGAGCGCAGTGCCGGTGTCAGCGGATCGATCGCGTGGCGCATTTCCAGAATCTCTCGTTTGAGGATGTAAATGTCCTCAATATCCGAATCCAAGTTCGGCTCGAAGACTTCGTCTTCCATGATCTCCACGCGATCTTCCAGCTGCATAGCGATGCGCAGGTACGCATCGACGAGGTTGTCCGTCAGTGCCCACAGCACGCCCGCGGGGCCGTAGTCGATGGCGTCGGTGGTGTTCTCCACGCGTGCGCTAATGCGCTGCATATCCGAGCTAGGCATGCCCATGCGAATGGTGATGACGTACTCCGGGCCGATAACAATCATCAGCTGGCCGGAGCGAATAATCTCATTTTCGTCATCCGCGAGACCTTCCGGGGAGTAGTGAATCGAGCGAATTACAAAAACCACGTGATCATCGTGGATCTCAATCTTGGGACGCTGGCGGTTAGTCAGTGCGTCCTCCACCGTCAGCTCATCCAGCCCGTAAAGCTCAGCGATGGCATCCATCTGTGTCGCGTTGGGGCGCGACAACGACAGCCACGTGAAGCCCTCGCCAAAATTCCGTACCTCGGACAGCCCGGAGAAGTGGTCGTAGGTGCCGGGCAACCGCTTGCCGCCGATGTAGACGCCGCAATCGCGCAGGGCATCGCGCACCGCCCTCGACTGTCCTGTTCCTGTGCTTGACGACGAGCCGTTGGTGCGCGTCACCTTCGAGACAGCCGACTTCGCTGCGGATTTAGCCGCATTCGTCGCCCGAGCGGTTTTACCGGGTTTTGCTGTGGCCGACGGTTTTTGGCTTTGACTGGCCGAGCTAGTTCGCGGATTGCGAGCCTTCGCCGAAGCGCTGATGTTGCGGCTTTTCTCTTCGCCCATTCTGGGTGACCTCACAATCCGTTCGTAGGTTACGCTGGTGTCGATGATTGATTTTAGACGTGCGAACGCCGGGTTCCACTTTCGCATCCGCTCAATGGGGTGCAAGGGTAGCTCCACGGCTACTGCGTGCACTTTTACCGCCCTGGCATTGGTCACTGGGGCGACGGGGTTCGGTCTTGCCGCATGTTCTGATTTGGATCCGCAGATGCCCGTTCCTCCCGAGCAGGAGGCGGTAGTGACTGTCGGGGCAGACCTACGCAACCCTGAGCAAGCAGCTCTTGCGTACGTGTATGCGCAAAGCTTCGAGAGAATAGGGCGGCAAGCGGAGGTCGTCGGCATTCGCAATGCTGACGACCGGTTGCGGGCCGTACGCAATGAAGCGGTCCTGGTCTCCTTCGGATGCACAGGTGAGCTACTCGGCCTGAGCGACCCTGCGTCGGCGGCTTCACTGGCGGAGGAATACGCGGACGACTCCACCCCGGACAAGCAGTTCAGCGGCGGGTGGCGCGACCGCGTTTACGACGCTTTTTCGCGGTCGCTGCCGGGTGAAGTTATGGCCACCGACGCGGGCATGGCACAGGGCTGCGCAGATGTGTCAGCCGACAATGCTGGGGCTGACTTGCCGCAATGGCTTGTGCCTTTCTACGTCAAGCCAGCGCTGGACCGAGATGATCGAGTCCGCGTGCTCAATGAAATTGCGGGTTCGCTGAGCACTGAGGACTTAAAGCTGATGACCCGGGCTGTGGCTGGTGGCGCCAGCCCTGAGTTGGTCGCTCAAGAGTGGCTGGACAAGGCGTAGTCGGGGTCTTGGTTTGCTTTCCAGAGGACACGAAACAGACCCGCGAAGCCCCATATATGCAGGCCAGATGAAGGAAGCGGCACCCTCCCCAACAACTGCGGGCTACACATGTGAATACGGGCTGCAAATGTGAAACTGTGCGAGTTTATGACACTTTCATGCCATTTTTCGGGACATTTTTGTCATAAACGTAGTCAGTAACTCGCATTGAGGACTAAGTAGTAAATGGTGCCGACCCGGTGGCACGCCGACCGGACACGCTTTTTGACTATTCGCCCTTGATGCCTGGCAACGATCGCCCAAGCAACAGGAAAGGGGCTCCAACCGTTCGGTTGGAGCCCCTTAGCGTTTACACGCTAACTGGTGAAGACCAGTCAATGAGACCTACTTGAGAGCCTCTTCCAGCAGAGCCTTCTCCTCAATCTGGTGGACCTTAGCCACACCAGTTGCGGTGGAGGACTGTGCACGGCGGGAAACGCGGGTCAGCTTCGGCATATCCGGCAGAACCTCTGGGAGGTTCAGTGCCAGGAATGGCCACGGACCCTGGTTAGCCGGCTCATCCTGAACCCAGCGGACTTCCTCAAGATCCGGGTAGGACTCGAAGATGTCGCGGAGGCGGTTGTGCGGCAGCGGGTGCAGCATCTCCAGGCGAGCGATTGCAAGATCGTCGCGCTTGTCCTTCTTACGCTTCTTCTCCAGCTCCCAGTAGATCTTGCCGGAGCAGAGCAGCAGGGTCTTGATGCCGGACTTGTCCTTGGACTCGAAGTTCGGGTCATCGATGACTGAGCGGAACTTGTTCGGGTTGGTGAAGTCCTCGACAGCAGACGCTGCCATCTTGTTGCGCAGCATCGACTTCGGCGAGAACACAACCAGCGGACGGTGCAGGTCGGACAGGACGTGGCGACGCAGCAGGTGGAAGTAGTTAGCCGGCTCGGACGGCTGAGCAACGGTGTAGGAGCCCTCGGCTGCCAGCTGCAGGAAGCGCTCGATACGTGCCGAAGAGTGGTCCGGGCCCATGCCCTCGTAGCCGTGCGGTAGCAGCAGGATCAGCTTGGAGGTCTGACCCCACTTGGCCTCGCCGGAGGAAACGTACTGGTCAATGGTGGTCTGAGCGCCGTTGGCGAAGTCACCGAACTGTGCTTCCCAGAACACTGCTGCGTCCGGGTTACCCAGGGTGTAGCCGTACTCGAAGCCCATGCCTGCGTACTCGGTCAGAGCCGAGTTGTAGATCATGAAGCGGCCGCCGTTCTTGGACTTACCGTAGGCGTCGATCGGGTTGTATTCCGAACCGTCCTCGGAGTCAATCAGAACTGCATGGCGAGAGGTAAAGGTACCGCGGCGGACATCCTCACCTGCGAAGCGGACGTCGATGCCAGCACCGGTGAAGGAGCCGATTGCCAGCAGCTCGGCCATACCCCAGTCGATGCCACCTTCCTGAGTCATCTCCGCGCGCTTCTTAGCGACCGGCGCAACACGCGGGTGAATCTTGAAGCCCTCAGGGAGGTTGACGTAGGACTGACCAATCTCGACGATTTCAGCCTTGTCGATGCCGGTCTTGAGACCGTGCGGCAGCGGCTGAGAACCGGCGATACCGGTCTGCTCGCCCGGCTTTGCGTCCTGAGCTGCGCGAACCTCGTTGAAGACCGCTTCCATCTGGTCGTGGAAGTCTCGGCGTACTGCTTCGTACTCTTCCTCGGAGATGTCACCGCGACCGATGAGGTCCTCGGTGTACTGAGCACGAACGCTTTCCTTCTCGTCGATGATCTTGTACATCAGCGGCTGAGTCATGGACGGGTCATCGGCCTCGTTGTGGCCGCGCTTGCGGTAGCAGACCAGGTCGATGAAGACGTCCTTGCCGTAGCGGTTACGGTACTCAACAGCCAGCTGGCCGACCCAGACGACAGCCTCCGGGTCGTCACCGTTGACGTGGAAGACCGGGCAGCCGTATGCCTTGGCGATGTCGGTTGCGTAGTAGGAGGAACGACCGGAGTCCGGCGAAGTGGTGAAGCCAATCTGATTGTTCACCACGATGTGGACGGTACCGCCGACCTTGTAACCACGCAGGGACATGAGGTTCAGGGTCTCCTGGACAATGCCCAGGCCGGCGAAGGATGCGTCACCGTGCAGCAGCAGCGGCATGACGGAGTAGCCCTCTTCGCCCTTGTTGATCTTGTCCTGGCGTGCACGAGCAAGACCCTCAACGACCGGGTTGACGGCCTCGAGGTGGGACGGGTTCGCAGTCAGGGTGACGTCAATCTCGCCCTCGCCGAACATCTGGATGTGACGGCCAGTAGTACCCAGGTGGTACTTGACGTCACCAGAACCGCCGACCTGTGCCGGGTCGATGTTGCCTTCGAACTCGGTGAAGATCTGGCGCAGTGGCTTGCCGACGATGTTTGCGAGCACATTCAGTCGACCGCGGTGTGGCATACCGATGACGACCTCATCCAGGCCAGCGCCAGCAGCGGTGTCAATGGCGGAGTCCATCAGCGGAATCAGCGACTCTGCGCCCTCAAGGGAGAAGCGCTTCTGGCCGACGTACTTGGTCTGCAGGAAGTTCTCGAATGCCTCAGCGGCGTTCAGCTTCTGCAGGATGTACTTCTGCTCAGCGTGGGACGGCTTTGGCTGGCCGCCCTCAATGCGCTCTTCCAGCCACTCGCGCTCTTCGCGGTCGAGGATGTGAGCGTACTCGGAACCGACCTTGAGGCAGTATGCGTTCTGCAGGCGCGAGAGAACCTCGCGCAGCGTCATCGTCTCCTTGCCGCCGAAACCACCGACGTTGAAGGTACGGTCCAGATCCCACAGGGTCAGACCGTGCTCCTCAATATCGAGGTCAGCGTGGTTCGGAGCGGAATCACTCGGCTGGTCAGAACGCAGCGGGTCGATATCAGCCAGCAAGTGACCGCGGGAGCGGTAGGCCTCAATCAGACGCATAACGCGGGTGTTCTTGTCGATACCCGTGTTCGGCAGATCCTGTGCCCAACGGATTGGGGTGTAGGGGACGCGCATGGTCTGGAAGATGTGGTCCCAGAACTTGTCGTCGACGAGCAGGTTGCTCATCGTGCGCAGGAACTCACCGGACTCTGCACCCTGGATAATGCGGTGATCGTAAGTAGAGGTGATGGTCACCAGCTTGCCGATGCCCATCTCTGCCAGACGGTCAGCGGAAGCACCAGCGAACTCAGCCGGGTAATCCATGGAACCGACACCGATAATCGCGCCCTGGCCCTTGGTCAGGCGCGGGACGGAGTGGCGGGTACCGATGCCGCCCGGGTTGGTCAGGGAAATGGTGACACCCTGGAAGTCCTTACCGGTCAGCTTGCCGTGGCGAGCACGAACGACGATGTCCTCGTAGGCGTCGACGAACTGCTTGAAGGTCAGGGTCTCACACTCGCGGATAGCGGCAACTACGAGCGAGCGAGAGCCGTCCTTAGCTGGCATATCAATAGCCAGGCCGAGGTTAATGTGCTCCGGGGTAACCAGAACTGGCTTGCCGTCAACCACCTTGTAGTTGTTGTTCATGTCCGGGTGGAGCATGACAGCCTTCACCATGGCGTAACCAATGATGTGGGTGAAGGAAATCTTGCCACCGCGGGCGCGTGCCAGATGATTGTTAACCAGGGTGCGGTTTTCAAACATCAGACGTGCCGGCATATCGCGAACCGACGTAGCGGTCGGCATCTCCAGGGAGACATCCATGTTCTTAGCGATAGCCCGTGCGACGCCCTTCAGAGGCTCCTCGCCGGATTCAACAGCCGAAACCTTGGCTGCTGCATCCATTGGGGACTTCTTTGGCTTCGGGGACGCCGGCTTGTTCGGGGTCTTAGTTGGTTCGACCCCCTTGGATTCACGACGTCCGGTTGCCTTAGCTTCCTCCTTCGTGGCTGCTGCTGGCTTTGCCATATTGGAAAGGTCCTCGCCCTTTTGGGACGGGGTGTGGGTTGCGAAGAATTCGCGCCATTCCTGACCCACAGATTGTGGATCCTTCTGGAATTGCTGGTACATCTCGTCGACCAGCCATTCGTTCTGGCCGAAGCTCATGTCGCTGCTCACGGCAGGTACTCGCCTCTTTTCGTCTTAGTTTTACTAACTCACGTTTATTCTAATTAGCGCAAGTGTCAAAGTGTCATTCAAGGATAACGAAAATTCTGAATTACTACACCGTCGCGCTCCCCATATGGTACTTGCTCCAAAGCTCTGCGTATTGGCCACCCGCCGCTAGGAGCTCGTCATGGGAGCCGTCCTCGACAATACGCCCGTGGTCAAGTACCAAAATCCGGTTGGCCCGAGCCGCTGTAGCCAGGCGGTGGGCCACAATAATTGCCGAGCGTTGACGCGACGCACGGTCAGTGGCTTCAAGGATTGCCGACTCTGTTGCAGGGTCGAGTGTCGCGGTGGCTTCGTCGAGAAGCAGCAGTTCAGGACGCATCATTTCGGCACGAGCGAGTGCGATGAGCTGACGCTGTCCGGAGGAGAGCCCTCGGCCATCTGGGCCGACGGGGTGGTGGAAGCCACCGGGCAGGCTGGCAATGGTGCTGAGGGCACCGACGTTTTTCGCGGCCTGCTGAATTTCAGCATGACTGCTGTCCGGTAGACCGTAGGAAATATTTGTTGCTACTGTCCCCGAAAACAGGTGTGATTCTTGGGGGACATAGCCGAGGGTGCGTCGCCAATCGTTAAGAGGGAAGTCGCGGATGTCAGTTTCGGAGGCTCGCACCACACCGTCAACTGGATCGTAGAACCGAGCAAACAACTTAATGATTGTTGATTTTCCGGCGCCCGTGGATCCGACAATTGCGACTGTTTCTCCGGCAGGAATCTGCAAATCGAGAGCATCGAGAACCTGCGGGCGTTCGTGCTCAGAGTCGGCGGCGGAGTAGGAGAAAGTTACCTTGTCTAAGCGCAGGTCGCCAGCAGCTGCGCGGGACGCGCTGTCAGTAGTGCCGTGATCTGGCATGGGGGCGGTCTGTAGGAGGTCATCAATGCGATTGAGGCCGACCTTCGCCTGCTGGTAGCCGTCGAAAACATGGGACAGCTGCTGAATCGGGCCAAAGAGCATTCCTAGGTACAGCGTGAAGGCGACGAGTACGCCGGGCGTCGTGGTTCCCGAAGCAACCTGTTGGGCACCGACAGCCAATACCGCGGCTGTTGCCAACTCAGAGACGAAGTTGATGCCGGGGAAGAATAGAGCCACGGCCAGCTGCGCTCGCTGACGGATTGCGCGGTACTTGTTGGATTCCTCGGCAAAGGAAGATTCGATATCGGCGACACGGTGGTACATCTGAATCTCGCGAAGCCCACCAATGGTCTCCTGAAAATCAGCGTTGACCAAGGAGAGCTGCTCGCGTGCAGCCTTGTATAAGCGCGAGGAGATTCGGCGGAATACCAGGGTGGCCACCACAATGATGGGAAGGGACGCCAACGCCACCGCGGCGAGTGACACCTGTGTGGCAAGCAACAGCACTGAGACACCGAGCAGAGTGAACGTGGCAATCGCGCCCTCTGCCAATCCCGTTTGTAGGAAGGAGGACAGCGCGTCGATGTCGGTTGTCATCCTCGTCATGATGGCACCCGAGCGATTGGCCTCGAAGTAGTTAATGCCAAGCGACTGCAGGTGGCGGTAGCAGCGCACACGCAGGGCATAGAGCAGCCGCTCACCAGTGCGCGCAGTAATAACAGCATTTGTGGCTACGGCAATCCAGCTGATGAGGACTGTCGCCAAACCGCCTGCGGCGCAGGCCCACAACACGGCTTCATTGTGCTCACGGATGCCGTGGTCAATGGCGTAGCGCACGAGCATGGGGAACGCGAGATCGGCAACGGCAATGAGGGCCAGCAGCGCAATGACGCTTATAAATAGGCCGCGGACGTAGGAGAGCAGCCGGCGCAGAGAAAAAGGCTCGGAGTTGTCGAGTGCTCGAGCTGGTACACGCGGTTTTTCGCTAGCGGGTGGGAGGTTTCGCACACGCTCGAGAAGCTCTGGCGTCGCAGGAGCATTGGCGAGAGCCGCCCCCATGCCGCCACGCCCGCCGCCGCGACCACCGGGACCACCAGGGCCACCGGGTCCACCTGGACCGCCTCCGGCTTGGCCTACCCCGCGGGTCATTTGAGAAGTGGCGTCTCTGGGAAGCCGCGCAGAGGTGTCTGACGTGGAGTCGTCGGAGGTTGGTGCGGATTCGTCGGGCCAGAGTTCCTCGGGGCTGGGGTCCTCACTGTCGATGGGGTCGAGAACGAGGTTTTCGATTTCGGGGTAGGCACTCTGGTCGATGTCCATCAGCTCGGTGAAGCGCGGATGAGAAGTAATCAGTTCGGCCTTGGTTCCAATGCCGGTAATGGCACCGTCTTCGAAAATGGCGATGTGGTCCGCCTGCTCGAGAGTGGAAGATCGATGCGCCACGATGACGATAGTCGTATCTGCCAGCTGTGAGGTCAGCGCGTTGAAGATTTCCAACTCAGTTGCAGCATCGATTGCTGAGGTTGCGTCATCGAGAACCAAAACTCGAGGACGGGCGAGGAATGCCCGTGCTAATGCCACGCGTTGAGCTTGTCCGCCGGAGAGATTATGCCCGCGCTCGCCGATGGCTGTGTCCCACCCCTGAGGCAGGTCGTCGACGAAGTTGACCTGGGCGGCGGTCGCTGCGGCGATAATCTCTTCCTGGGACGCCGCGGGATTGGCGAATGCGATGTTCTCACGCAACGTGCCCGCAAATAGATAAGGAGAGTCCGGAACGACAGTAATAGCGTCATATACGTCGCTGGAGAGAATGCGCGCGGTATCTGTGGATGTGCCGTGGCTGGGCGCATCGATAGTGATAGTTCCCGAATCCGGCAGATAGTGACGGCCGAGTAACTCCGTGGCGATAGTCTTTCCGGACCCCGGTGGGCCAATCAACGCTAAGGTCGCCCCTGGCGCGACGGAGAATGAGACATCGTCGATAAGCGTGCGTCCGCCACGGCTGTGGGTGACGTGGTTGAAGCTGATGCCAACGGGGCCGTCGGGGAGAGGAAGCGCGTCGGTGGGTTCGGGGTTGTCTGGTCGGGCGTCGATGACATCGGAAATGCGGTCGATGCTTGCCGACGTCAGCTGTATCGAGATGACCATGTTGGAGACCAGACGCGACAGGGCAGTCAGGCTGGTGAGATACGTGGCAAAAGCTACGAACGTGCCTAGGGTGATGTGTCCGTGAATCGCTAGCCAGCCACCGACCGCGATATTTCCGACGAGGGACAGTTGCGGCAACGACTGCAGCGCCGGTTGGAATCGAGCGCTGAGTTTTGCCGCTCGCAGGCGGAGGGAATAGAGCAGAGACGAGTTACGCTCCATCTTCACAACTTCGTTGTCACCCTGCGCAAACGCCTTGACAACACGGATGCCGGAAACGGTTTCCTCGACTTGTCCGGCAATCTCGCCTGCTTGCTGTTGGGCAGCCCAGGTTGCGGCATGGAGTTTGTCACGCGAATTCACTGCAATGTAGACAATCGCTGGCACCACGGCGAGGCCGACCAGCGTCAGGGGCAGCGAGAGGGCGAGCATGATGCCGATAGTGATGAACAGCTTGACGACGGACCCCAGCGTCAACGGCAACATCGCCAGTAGTCCGGACACCGCCTGGAGGTCGGAAATTGACCGCGATACAACCTGGCCTGTGTTGACTCGGTCTTGTGCTGGACCATCGAGGTTTTGTAGGGAGCGAAGGATTTTTAGTCGCAGGTCGTGCTGAACATCAATGGAGAGTTTGCCGGAGAAGAATCTGCGCCCCACCTGGGCGATGAAGCGTACTAACGCGATGGCCAGAAATACGGAAATGACTGCCTGCAGGGGAGTTAGGGAAGGCAGCAGGCGCGCGGGGACACCGCCATCGGAAGAGCCCGTTGCCACATCAATGGCATCTCTAGTGAGAAGCGGAAGTACGGACTCCACCCCGACAACGATTAGCGCTGCAACAACGACACCATAGAGCGGTAGCGGCCTGTGAAGAGACTGTTTCCACAAGAACTTCATGGGAGAGGTTCTGAGGGGTTTGCTCTGGGCCATGGTGGGTACCGCTCTTCCATTGAAAAACGTCGCTGAAGGGTAATCGGGGTAAGAGGAACTACTTATTCTTCTTTTTCTTCGGCCACTTCAGCGCCGAGGGAATAGAGAACCTCGATGACTTTGAGTCCTTCTTCGAGTCTTCAGAGGTGTTGGATTTAGCCGGTAGCTTTCGTTCAAAGTCCGACCAATCCTGGGGAAGTGGGCCCAGAGATGCGCGAGTGGAACTGATAAGAATGCCACCGAGCTTGCGGTTTGCGGAGGCCCCAACCACGGCGCCAATTCCAAATGGCAAAATCTTGCCGATGATGGCCAGACGAGCGTTCTTCATCAAGCGCTTGCGTGCCTCGCGAATTAGCAGACGGTTTGCTGCACCCAGCTGCGGAACGCCAAGCCGTGGCAGTAGGGAATTCACGGAAGTTTTGGTCTGCTTCCGCAGCGATTCCTCGCCAAGCAGGGAGGCCATAATAGCTGTCCCTTCAGAACCGCTCATGGCCGCAAGAATCAGCGTGCGACGGCGTTGTGGATCGGTGATGTCAATATTGCGCAGGGTTGCTGAGGCCAGTGTGTACCAGGCTGATGCTTCCAGGAACAGCAGTGATTCACCGGTAACCGCAGCCAAGCCCGTAATCATGCCGACGCCGGGAAGAACTGCGCTGCCGCCAGCTGCACCACCGGTGCCGGTGACCAGGTTCAGGTAGTGGGAATCAATACGTTCCTGTACCTGCGCCGGAGTTTCATCTTTTTTGCGCTTGTGCAGGGAACTGACGTACCCGGTGATGGCAGATGACTGCCAGCTCATGGTCTTATCCAGGGTTTGGATAAGAAGGGTTCCCAGTTTTCCGGCATCACGTTCGATTGCTTCGGGGGTTGAGTTCACTGCATCAGTTACTGTGCGAGTTGAATCCTTCTTCGTCTTTTGGAACAAAGTAGTAGACCTCCTAAACGGGTCCGTTGAGAGCCATATGCCCATATAAACACTACTGAGCTGTGGGGAAATTCCGTAGTCGGTGGAAAAATAGACACGTGTACGGCGACTACCACAGCGGATAGAAGGGCGAGACTGGTGAACGATGTCATGCGGGGCGCCGCATTGCCTCCCGAGTACTCCCAGCTTTTGGCGGACTTTCCTCGGTTTTCCGCAGATGTCATGCCTCACGACGGCGCTGCGGAGTGGCACCTTTCTACCGAAGCTGTAGCCGCCGGAATTGAGGCCGGGAGAAGGCTGTTTCCCATGCCCGAGGTTGAGGTGGATACCCGTTTCCAGGCCCAGTTGTGGTGGTGGTCCATGTGCGGAGCATTGGTAGGGCCATCGCTGGCATGCGTGTTGGTTTCCGATCGAGTTCCAGTGTGGCAGTGGTCTTCTTGGTTCACATTTCTCCGAGATGACTATTGGGTCGGGTTCCAAGCTCAACAGTTTGAAAGCATTTCTGCTGAGGATGCGGATGAGCTGAAGGATTCCGGCGAAGCACTGGCCCATTTCTTGGAGCCGTTGGCTCAGGTTGTTGGAGAAGTCGGGGAAATCAAGCCTGCTCCTCTTTGGGCCGTGGCTGCCGATGCCGTAGCTAATGCCGCAATATCCGCCGGTAATGAGCTGATGGAGCCCTGGCGCGGAGCGCTTATTGGCAAACATGTCGTTGAGGGAGTACAGCGAGTACATAAGGTCCCTCTTCCTCGTTTCATGGATTCCTGTGGAGGCGAGGTGCGCCCCTGGGATGAAGCCGCTGCTGAATCGGGAGAAGAACCGGACTTCGATGTAGTTACTCACCTGGAGAGAGCTACTTGCTGCATGATTTATCACAGCCCAGACGCCGATCTGTGTGTCTCGTGTCCGAAACGTTCGCGTGAGGAACGCCATCAGCTCTGGGCACGCTACTGAGCGCTCTGTTTTCGAGAATCGACAGCTGGCGGCCTGCCCCTCAACCGGCCGCGTTGGCGGCTTTGATGTAGCACGCGCACTGCCGGCGTGATCTTTCGCAACAATTGTCGGGGGCATGAGCCGCCCCATGATTGCGCGTTTGTCGCTACGATTGGCTGCGGGTAGAGGCCAATTATCTTTCAAGGGAGGATTCCACCCATGAGCTTTTTCGAGCAGATTGCTGCGGCACTGGACCGCGAGGGCATTGAAAGTCGTGTCAACGATGACACCCTCTTCGTTCCCATTACCTCTGACCTGGAGGTTCAGTTCGTCACCATTGATGAGGACATCCCGGCTGCCGAAGTTTACGTAGCCGCTGCCGATGTGGATGATGAGGACGACGAGTTCGAAGCTGTTCTGGTCTCCGCTGTATTCTCCGTCGAAGACGCCGTCGCAGCAGTCGCTCACCATGTAGCTACTGACCAGGTTGTTGGCCTGCTTCGCACTCTGCTCGATGGCGACGATGACCGCATTGCTGACCTGGAGTTTGAACAGGACCCCGAAGAGGCAACTCTGGTTACCTCCGAAGTTGGTACCTCCTCGTTGGTGCAGGTTTTGGTAACTGCCCACAACAACGAGCCCAGCGCACACGTCCGCTTCATCTCTCAGGACGCGAACTTGGACGACATTGTCGACCAGGCCATCGCAGAGTTCTGGGACTCGGACACCGAAACGGTTCTCACCGATGATGACCGTCGCAAGATGTTCGCTGACCTCTACTCTGACATCCAGACCTTGCGCAATGAGGTTCTGACGCTGGGCACCTTCAAGGACTTTGACAAGCTGATGGATGTCCTTGCGCTCGTGGTAGACCGCGCAGAGGAATGGGAAGATCAGCTGGCACCCGTCGATGACGGGTACGCGGAGTATATCTACTCTGATCACGTTGCCTCCTTGGACGGGGAAGATGATGACGATGACGACGATGATGACCTCTATGACGATGGCGACTATGACGACGAGGACGACGAAGAAGGCGACGACAGCGAGTAGCCGTACTGTGGCAGCACTGTGACCAGTGCTAAGCCGCTGATGGGCGAGAAGAAAAGAGCTCGTTAGGACACGGCAGTGGCCGCGCGTCCCTGGTGCCAATCCAGCTATAACGGCGCCCGGGGAGTGCGAGGTCAGTGCCGTTTTCGTGTATCTTGCTGCAGTCCTGCGCACGATGGAGTGCCTCAGCCACAGCCCGAGTACGTCGGCGGTTTTCTTCCCGCGTCCGATTCGAACCGCCAATTCCGCGGAGGACTACCTCCGATGAGGATTCCACCTTGACGGAAACGGAGTACATGAACATGGGCTCATCCTTCAGGATGAAGTATTCCGCGTGCACGTCGGCAAGCTGGGAGACCAGTGCGCGAGGAAGCGCTATCCGTGACGCGCGGACGGTGACCACAGGCCCGTCGGGAAGCGAGAAGGTGTGATCTAGCGCGCCGGGCGAATGCCTACGGCCGATGGTGGGGTGGCAGAGGATTGTGCGGATGAGGTCGAGGTCTTCGAAACATTCTGCACGGTAGGTAGCGGATAGTGGGGGAAGAGCTAGGCGGCGATGAATGGGAAACTCGTCTGCTGTGTTCATGGTTCACAAGTTATCGAACACCCCGGACTCACATTTTCGAACATATAGAACTAATGTTCGAGATATGTTTAGCATCAATTGGCTACCCAAGTGGGGGTAGTCAATTGGCTAGGTGCCTGGTGTTATTGCAGGGACATGTGGGGTTGTGGAAACGATTCGATAACGACTTTTGTAAAAGTCCAAGAGTCTGAGAAAACGCTATTTCTGGGGGTGGGGTGGTGGATTAGTGTGGGGGATGGCCCTAAAGGAAAACTAAAAATTTGAAAGATTCGTCTCAATGAAGCACGCAAGAAGTCGAATGGCGGTATCGGCTTTCGCAGCACTTTTGTCCTTAGCAGCCCCGGTCGCGGCACATGCTGTCGTGGTTGGTCCGGGTGACCCGATTCGAACTCCCATGGAGGGAAGCCCGTGGGATGGGCACCGAAATGTCAACTCGCCGATGTGTTCGGCGGGTGTTCCGGGAACGGTGACGGACCGCAATGGGGAAAAGCATCGGGTCATGTTGACCGCAGGGCACTGTGTGAATGATGCTCCGGATGTGGGTCTGCCAATCGTTACCGGTGAGGTGTATGTGCCAACCACCGAAGGCGATAAGCGCATTGGTACGACAGGTGCTCACCGTTGGGAAGTGCCGCAGGAAGATGCCGGACTGGGGTCGTTGCCGGCGGCCTTTAATGGTGCAGACTATGGAGTAATCAACCTTGATCCAGACGTAGAAACTACCGGCGCAAGTTACTCCATCGATGAAAATGGTCAGAGCTACGGGGAGCCTGTAGCGATGACTGGCATTCAAGACAATGAAGATCTGCCGCGTGGCGAGGTCTCCTTCGATAATTTTGGCAAACCTATCTGTAAGGACGGCATGCGTACCGGACGTGCCTGTGGCTATCAGGTATTCCGGGCTCGAAACGGCATTTGGACGGTTGGTATCGGCGTTGACCACGGTGACTCGGGCGGAAATGCCTACGATCCGACCACAAATGAAGTTATTGGCGTGAATTCGATGACCTTCGGTCCGGTCTCGCGTGTGATGCCCGCGGATATTGCCATCCAGGAGGCCTACGGCATTCCCGACGGTCAAGTAAACGACCACTTCGAGGTATCGGATTCCACGGCTCAGCGCGACTCCACCTATCGCACCCTCAACGAGGATATGGCGGCGGATCAGGAGTACGCCCGGACGCAGAATTCGCAGGGTTCTCAGGAAGGTTCTGTACCGCAGTTAACTGATCTTGTGGACCAGTTGCCGCAGTCGCCGCAACTGCCTGAGCTGCCACAATCGCCCCAATTGCCACAATCGTCACAGCCGTTTGAGCTGCCTCAGTTGGCAGAAATTCAGCTTCCAAGCTTTGAGGGCTAGCACCAGTCTGAGAATCTGACAAAAATCACCCCCGAACCGTTAAGAGAGCCAGAATCATCCAAGGCGGATGGTTCTGGCTCTTGCATTGCTGTTGAACAAACTTTTTGATGCGTAATGCGCGTGCCGTGAAGGCGATTGAACGGTTCCTCGACTGAGAATTTCACCCTAGGTTCCATTTTTGGAGAGCTTTGTAAAGGTGTCCCTAATACACTGAGTGGGACAAGTTTTCTGTACAGAAATGGAGTAGCGCACACTATGGCCAGTTCGAAGAAGGTCGCCACACTTACGGCTGCACTGTCGGTAGCTGCAGGTGGCTTTGTGCCCGGAATCGCGGTAGCTGAGGCTGCACCGGCAAACTCGGATGTTGTCATCGGCCCGGGCTCGCCGTTGCGAATGCCGTTCCCGAGCAGCAAGAACATCGATGGACGTCATGTTCAGTCCCCGATGTGCTCTCTGGGAGTTCCTGGCACCGTTGTGGATCAGAATGGCGTTTCGCATCGTGTCATCATGACTGCCGGCCACTGTGTTGTGGCGAAGGATACTGAAACCGGCGAAGAGGTCACCGGCCAGTTCTTCATCCCAACCAAGGATGGCGACAGGCTGGTCAACAAGGACTACATGGGCACCGATGTCATGCCGGAAGAGGGTGACTTCGACGAAAACACCACTATGCCGGAGTTCTTCAACGACCTCTTCAATAGCGGTGACTACGGCATCATTGAGGTTCAGGACGACATCAAGACCACCTCTATGTCCCACTCTGTTGATGAGTTCGGCAACGTCCACGGCGAGCCGGTTCAGATCGTCGGTATCGAGGACAAGCGCACTCTCGAGCCGATGGAGATTTCCTTCGACAACCTCGGTGAGCCCGTGTGCACCGACGGTTCCCGTACCGGCCGTGGCTGCGGCTTCCAGGTCTTCCGAGTCCGCAATGGTGTCTGGGCTATCGCTCCGATTGACCACGGCGATTCGGGCGGAAACGCTTTCAACCCGGAGACTCGCGAGGCCATTGGCGTTAACTCCATGGGCATCGGCCCGCTGAGTCGCTTCCAGCCGATTGACGTTGCTCTTGAAGAGCAGTACGACATCCCGGACGGCCAGGTCAACGAGCGCTTCAAGGTAGAGACCTCCACTGAACCGCAGTCCGAGTTCCGCACGATTGACGAGGACTCCCAGTACACCAAGCAGCACGTCCCACAGGAAGAGCCGGAGCTGGGCCCGATTGGCGAGCTGCTCCCAGAGGGCGTCGAGGTCCCGCCGGAGATTGCCGACATCATCTCGGAGAGCCCGTCTCTCCCGGAGCTGCCGATTCCGGAGCTGTCGGGTGCGACCGCTCAGGCAACGCAGTCTGTCAGCAACATTTCCTCGCAGGCGAACCTGCCGAGCCTGTTCTAATCAGGTCACCGCAGTCTCGTAGATAGGGCGTTCGCTTTACGACGCTCCGTTCAACCCCCTATTCCGCCACAGTGGCGGGGGAGGGGTTTGGCTTTCGTATTTTGGCCGCAAAATTATATAAGCTAAACGCACCAGCATACGAAAAGAGATATGCAGGAATCGAGTGATGGGACATTTTTTGCTATGAAGAGCTTTTCGACTGAGCTAGGCTATGACGATTCTGATGTGGAGTCAGTTGTAAACTACGCCGAAAAGATAGTCGGAAAATCTCTTCGAGAGGCACTTGGTGTCGAGGATTTGGATGATCCGAGGGTAAAGCGAGGGGCATTCGGTTCCGCGTTAGAGACACTCTATTTCAAGATTCCGGCTAACAGTAATGCAGAAGCAGACTTTACAAAAATAGGCGTCGAACTAAAAAGTACGCCGATGAAATTGACTAGAAAAGGTGATTATTCCGCAAAGGAACGTCTTGTCCTTTCGATGATTGACTACTTTTCACTCCCTGAGGAACAGTGGGTTGAGTCGCATCTGCTGGCCAAGATTAGCCGCATGCTATTAGTGGCATACCTTTTTGAAAAGGATAAGAATCCTGTCGATTACCAGGTTCTTCTCGCGAAGCTTTGGGAACTGTCGCAGGATGACATTGTCCAGCTTCGCAGTGACTGGGAATTGATTCAGGAGAAGGTCCGACGAGGACAAGCGCACACCATTTCATCTGGTGACACGATGTACCTGGAAGCCTGTACTAAGGCAGCGAATAGCACGATTACGCGGAAGCAGCCATTCTCGGATGAGCCGGCGAAGCCTCGGGCATGGGCCTTTAAGCGGAGTTATATTGATGTCATTCTCAACGGCATGCTTAATGCTCAAGAGATTGAACGAAAGCAATCAGAAGCAGATATGGATTTGCTTGGGCTGGTAAAGAAGCGATTCGCGCCGTATATGAATCGTACCCTTACTAGCTTGGCTGAAGGCTTGGGTTACAGTAACACCCGCCTTCCTAAGCATATTGGCAGTCTTATTGTTAAGAGTATTCTCGGTGTGGACAAGGAATCTGAAATTGCTGAGTTTGTAAAAGCTGGGATCGTCCCTAAGGTTATCCGTTTGAAGAGAAATGGAAAGCCCAAGGAATCCCTATCTTTTCCAAGGTTTTCCTACCGTGATTTGGTGGAGCAAGATTTCGAGCAAAGCGAGTTCAGTGAGCAGTTGGCGCAGAAGTACCTCTTTGTTGTCTTCTGCGAAGATGAGTCGAATCTTGGAGAGTTTCGACTAGCGGACGTACTGTTTTGGCAGATGCCTGACTCTGACTTGGTAGAGGCACGTGCATGTTACGACCTGATGCGGGAGCGTGTAATCGACGGGCGCGCTAGCGAGTCGGTTAAGAGTACGGAGAACCGTTGCTGTCACGTTCGGCCGAAGGCTCGAAACAAGGCAGATACAGCTGTTACTCCGCGAGGTGAAACTGTGGTCAAAAAGTCCTTTTGGTTGAACGCGGGGTACGTGGGTGATGAGATCAGTCGGGTTCTAAATTCCTAGAGATTTAGAAATAGTGTTCGAATAAGGCGGCGGTTTTGGTTAACTATCGGCCAGTTTGATCCGGCCTCTGTGTCATGGTTAGAATCACTCTGACGTATCAGAACACAGTAGCGATTGGAGAAACGTGTCTGATAAAACCATTCGCGTAGCCGAATTGTTCGCGGGAGTAGGTGGCTTTCGCCTCGGCTTAGACGGCTATCAGGATCAAAGCGACGGTATAGCATCTCTTCCGGCGGCAGGACCATTTGAGACCGTGTGGGCTAACCAGTGGGAACCACCAGGAACTCCAGCTCGCCAGTTTGCATGGCGCTGTTATGTAAACAGGTTCGGGGAGAACAGCTGTGTGAATGAAGACATCAACGTTGTTCTCGACAATGCGGAAGCCGGGCTGTTCGAAATTCCCGATGTAGACATGGTTGTGGGAGGGTTTCCGTGCCAGGACTACTCAGTTGCCAAACCGCTATCGCAAGCAGGTGGGATTGAAGGGAAAAAAGGTGTCCTCTGGTGGGATATCTACAGGTTCCTTAAGCTAAAGAGCCCCAAGTATGTCTTGTTGGAAAACGTTGATCGATTGCTGAAGAGCCCTGCTACTCAGCGAGGTCGCGACTTTGCAATTATGTTGTCGTGCTTCGGTGACCTCGGCTACTCCGTCGAGTGGAGGGTGATTAATAGTGCTGAGTATGGTTTTCCGCAGCGACGTAAGCGGGTCTACATCTATGCAGTTAAGAATCCCGGCACCTGGGAATTAGAGCAGCGCGCTAAGGATGGCATCATGGCCGCGGCTTTACCAATTGAGGAACCTCTGCATTTCACAGAAGTTGTGATTCCAGAGGATCCATATGAAGCAACAAAGACGTTTTCACTAGGTGCCAAGAAGTCTCCATTCGAAACTGGAGGCATAATGCAGAACTTCAAGGCGCTGACATTTTCTGTGGTTGAGTCCTATGATGGGCCTCGACAAGTTCTTGGGGATGTCCTTGTTGATGAGTCTGCTGTTCCAGATTCTTTCGTTATTCACGCGGATGAAGTTCATAAGTGGGAGTATCTGAAGGGTTCAAAGCGCGAAGAACGAGTCAATAAAAAGACTGGTTTTACGTATTTGTACAGTGAGGGGAGTATGTCCTTCCCGGACTCGACGGAAAAGCCCTCCCGAACGATTTTGACTGGTGAAGGCGGAAAATCGGCCTCCCGTTTCAAGCATGTGGTTAAGGTGGATGGAAGACTGCGTCGTCTAGTTCCAGATGAACTGGATGCTCTGCAAGGATTCCCTAAGGGATGGACGGACACAGGAATGACCGACGGCCATCGTGCCTTTTGCATGGGTAATGCACTAGTAGTTGGAATTCCTCATTTGATTGGCAAAGAGTTGGCCCGGCGAATTGAAAGTGAAATGGGCGACTCTGACTAGAGGTTTTAGAAAGGACCGTTACCTTGTCAGCTTCCCGTTCGCGCGACCTGCTTCGTCGTAAAGCAAAGTGCGAATCTCAGCCGGATATCGCATCGGAGGTGGGAAGCAAACCACAAGGTCGGGATTCTTGGCAGGGTGAATTAGACGGGACTAAACAGCCGATTCCGCGAGAGATTTGGATTCTGGTCAGCGCTGCGTTCATCATTGCGCTGGGCTTCGGTCTGATTGCACCGATCTTGCCGCAGTACGCGCGCAGCTTCGATGTGGGGGTGTTCGCGGCCAGCTTCGTGGTCAGTTCGTTCTCCATTTTCCGGCTAATCTTCGCGCCGGCATCGGGCTCACTGGTAGAGAAGCTCGGATATCGACGCACGTACCTAACCGGCATCAGTATTGTCGCGTTCTCGACTTTGCTTGTCGGTATTGCGCAGACATATTGGCAACTGCTGGCGTTTCGTGCGCTCGGAGGCATCGGTTCGACGATGTTTACGGTCTCGGCAATGGGGCTGATTGTGCGGATTTCACCGCCGGAGATCCGCGGTAAGAGCTCGGCCGCCTACGGCACAGCCTTCCTGTTGGGCAATGTCTTTGGCCCGATCATTGGTGCTGCAATGGGCGCATGGGGCATGCGGATGCCGTTTTTCATCTACGGTGGGGCGCTGATCGTGGCAACGATTGTGGTCGGCATGTCGCTGAGTGCGGAGCATCTTCGCCATGTAGTGCCCAAGCGCACGACCCCGGTGCTGAGGTTCTCCGAGGCAATCCGTGACTCGGCATATCGGAGCGCACTAGTCGGAGCCTTCGCCAACGGTTGGTCGAACTTCGGTGTGCGCGTCGCGATTGTCCCGCTGTTCGCCGCGGCAACGTTTTCCCATGTTGGCACCCCAGAACCGGGCAGCGATGGGGCAGTAGCCGCCACTGCCACAGCTGGTTTCGCGCTGACGGCCTTCGCGCTCGGCAATGTCACGGCACTGCAGTTTTCCGGCCGTCTCTCCGACCGCATCGGCCGTCGCCCTCTGCTCATCACGGGCCTGTTCATCAACGGCGTGTTCACGGGCGCTATCGGATTTAGCAGCGGCGCCATTCCGCTACTGATTCTCTCCGTCCTCGCGGGTTTCGGCGCTGGCATGATCAATCCATCGCAGCAGGCCGTGCTTGCCGACGTCATCGGCGCCAACCGCCAAGGTGGAAAGGTGCTGGCCAATTTCCAAATGGCTCAGGACTTCGGAGCGATCTCTGGCCCGCTGATTGTCGGCGCAATTGTGGATGCCGCAGGGTTCAAGGCCGGTTTCTTTGTTTGCGGTGTCATTTCGCTGGTCGCAATGGTGGGCTGGATCTTCGGGCGAGAGACTCTACCAGCCCACTCGTCGAACAGCGGAGCCAAAGAAGCCGAAGCAAAAACAGCTTAAGCAGAAGCGGATTTGCTAGTTTCCTTGCCTTCATCGACCTTTCGGCAAATAGCCACATAGATAGCGCCAGTAATGTTATGCACCACAGCGGCCACCGCGCCGGGAAGCGCTGCCTCCGGGGTAAAGAACTTCGCTGCCATACCGGAGGACAGGCCAGCGGACTGTGTGCCGACCTCCACGGCCACCGTGCGCTTGCCCGCAGTCGGCATCCCCACCAGCTGGCCTGCAAAGAAGCCGAGCACGTAGCCCAGAACGTTGTGGATGATCACAGCCACAAACACAATCAGGCCAATGTTCGCCAGGCTCTCAGCGTTCTTGGCCACGGCACCGAAGACCACGCCACCGATACCGAGAATAGAAATCCACGGCAGGATTGGGAGGATCTTGTTAATAAAGGTATCGGCCACAAAGCGGATAATCAGACCGCCAATCACTGGCAGGAGGACTGTCTGACAGAGGCTCCAGGCCATCCCGAGGCCGTCGACCTCCGTGTGCGCGTCGGCAAGCACGAGCATAAGAAACGGCGTCATAATCGGCGAGACCAGCGTCGACACACTGGTCATGGCGACGGACAGTGCGACGTCACCGCGTGCCAGGTAAGCGATGACGTTCGACGAGGTGCCGCCGGGGACGGATCCCAGCATCAGCAGGCCGACGGCGAGTGCCGGGTTGAGGCCGAGGGCTTTCGCCACGGCAATCGCTAGCAGCGGCATGATGACAAACTGAGCAATGACGCCGAAGAGAATCGCCAACGGGCGCTTAGCGACCTGCTTAAAGTCCGGGATGGTCAGGGTGAGGCCCATCGCGAACATGATGATCATCAGGAAGTACGTGATGTAATCCGTCAGCGGAGTAAACGGGGCGGGGAAGAAGAATGCCAGCGCCGAACCCGCCAAAATAAAGCCCGGAAACCCGAGAACTCCAATCATTGCCGAGAGCTTCGACGGCTGTGTATCCGGCTGCCCGCCATTCCCAGAAAACTCGTCGGGATAATGTGGTTTTAGCGGGGACTGCCGGGGCGAAGACGGCTGCGTTTCTGGTGCGTTGTTATAGCTGGACATTCTCTAGCGACCTTGGGTTTATACGTTGTGTAGTTGCAAAAGTCCGCCGAACGGTGGGTGTTCCACGGCGGAAAATAGCTGATATGTGTACAAACTTGTAGGGAAAATGTTAGCCACCTCACCCCAGGAAATTACAAAATAGGCACCCCGAAGTGGGTGCAATGCGCTCGCTTAACGACGGCCCCAGCGCCGGGGCCTCATCCAAGAAATCGACCGCCTAGTGTTGTGACCTTGCGGACAGGAAATGGTTTTTTGACCGACGGTGGCGTAGTCTGGGCAGTCGGTGTGAAATCCTGACGACAATGTCGCAGAGAATCTGGCAGCGGTATAAATTCGCTGGTGAAACGCTTGAAAGTGCATAGTGCATGATGGGCGCCCCTCCTCGGAAGTAAAAGCTGAATTGGGTTTGGGCGCAATTTTTCGAAGTATGTGCAAGAGAAGCGATGTCATCGCAATTCCGACGTGAGAGCACTGAAAAACAAGAACGTAAATTGGGCGGGTCATGTATGTGCGACCCAACTGTGAGTAATCAACTGTTGAATATTGAGTGTGCGGGCGAAAAGGCCCAGGAAGAGCCCCAAATGGCTAATAATGAAATGAATGGCAGCGTCGAGGAAAACCGCGAGGATCAGCGCGAAAACCGCGAGGACGCAATTGTGAAGGCCGAGGATGTAGTGGCCGAGGAAGCACCGGTGGTCGAAGAGAAGGCCGCTGAGGAAAAGACCGAAAAGGCCGAGGTCAAGGAAAAGGCTGAGAAGAAGGCCGAAAAGAACAAAGACGACAACGACGACACCGTCGGCTTCGATGAGCTTGAGCTGCCGGATGACATTGTCAATGCAGTTCGCAAGGTTGGGTTTGAGACTCCGTCCCCAATTCAGGCTGCTACTATCCCGACTCTGATGAGCGGCCGCGACGTCGTCGGCCTGGCTCAGACTGGTACCGGTAAGACCGCGGCGTTTGCGCTGCCGATTCTGGCTCGCATTGATCGCTCCGTCCGCGCACCTCAGGCTCTGGTGCTTGCTCCGACCCGTGAGCTGGCGCTGCAGGTTGCGGACTCCTTCCAGTCGTTTGCTGATCACCTGGGCAAGATTCAGGTCCTGCCAATCTACGGTGGTCAGTCCTATGGAGTGCAGCTGTCGGGTCTGCGCCGAGGTGCGCAGATTATCGTCGGCACGCCTGGTCGTGTCATCGACCACCTGGAGAAGGGCTCGCTGGACATTTCCGACCTGCGTTTCCTGGTGCTGGACGAGGCCGATGAGATGCTGCAGATGGGCTTCCAGGAGGATGTCGAGCGCATTCTTGCCGACACCCCGGATGACAAGCAGGTCGCGCTGTTCTCGGCTACCATGCCGGCTGCGATTCGTCGCCTGTCCAAGCAGTACCTGACGGAGCCGGAAGAGATTACCGTCAAGTCCCAGACTCGCACTGCGGACAACATTCGCCAGCGCTTCCTGATGGTCAGCCACCGCAACAAGCTGGACGCGCTGACCCGCATCCTCGAAGTCGAGGAATTCGAAGCGATGATCATGTTCGTGCGCACCAAGCACGAGACCGAGGAGCTCGCCGAGAAGCTGCGTGCCCGCGGATTCTCCGCTGCTGCCATCAACGGCGACATCCCGCAGACTCTCCGTGAGCGCACGATTGATCAGCTCAAGGACGGCCGCCTGGACATCCTGGTGGCAACCGATGTGGCTGCTCGTGGCCTGGACGTTGACCGCATTTCCCACGTGGTCAACTACGACATTCCGCACGACACCGAGTCCTACGTCCACCGCATCGGTCGTACCGGCCGCGCTGGCCGCTCCGGCGAGGCGCTGCTCTTTGTCACCCCGCGTGAGGGACGCCTGCTGCGCTCGATTGAGCGTGCAACCAAGTCGCAGCTGCACGAGATGAAGCTGCCGACCGTCGATGAGGTCAACGACTCTCGCAAGCAGAAGTTCGCTGATGACTTGACCGAGGCGCTTGCTGATTCGCAGGTTCCGGTCTTCCGTGAGCTCATCGAGGAGTACGCAGAAGAGCACGACACCCCACTGGTTGATATCGCCGCCGCTATCGCTGCGCAGGCACAGTCGGGCGACTTCCTAATGAAGGAACCGCCGCGTGGCCGTCGTAACGACCGTGACCGTGATCGTTTCGACCGCGACCGCAACCGTGGCCGCGATGGTCGCTCCCGCGGTGAGCGCGGTCAGGGCAAGCGCGCTGACCTGGTCGAATTCGACCGCGAGGGCACCGCAACCTACCGCATCAGCGTCGGTCGTCGCCAGCACGTCCGCCCGGGTGCCATCGTCGGCGCCATCGCCAACGAGGGTGGCCTGTCCTCCAAGGACTTCGGACACATCGACATCCGTGGCGACCACACACTGGTCGAACTGCCGGCCAACCTGCCGCAAGAAGTCATCAACAACCTCTCCGATACTCGCATCTCCGGCCAGCTCATTGGGCTGAAGCTTGACGACGGCACCTCGGTCGACGACAGCGATGACTACCGCGGTGGCCGTGGTGGCTACCGTGGCGATCGTCGTGATGGCGGCCGCGGTCGCGGAGGATACCGTGGTGGTCGCGGTCGCGATGACCGTCGTGGTGGTGGCCGTGGCCGTGGTGGCTACCGTGGAAACTTCGATGACGGTGACGATTTCGGTGGCCGTGGTCGCGGTCGCGATGACCGTCGTGGTGGCGGTCGCGGTCGCGGTGGCTACCGTGGTGGCCGTGATGACCGTCGCGGTGGTTACCGAGGCGGACGCCGCTAAACCTGCTAGGTGAGGTGAGCTGGGGGGGGGGAGCGTCGTCAGGCGACAACCGACGACCGCCCTTGGCGCTGACCTAGAAAATAAAAAAACTGCCGGTGCGCATGTACTTCCAAGCCCTAAAAGTCGGGCCGAAACGTACAGGCGCACCGGCAGTTTTATTGTGTCTGAGCGTGAGCTCTAGATGAAGAACATCAGGATGCCGGCGACAACCCACAGCAGGGAGAAGATGCCGGAGAACATAGCCAGCTGGCCCTTCTGCTTGTCCCAGTCGAGCTCTTCAGCCTTCTTGCGACGCTCGATGAACTCCGGATCGTCAGCATCCTCGTCTTCGTCAGCGATGCCGAGGCCGGCCATCATCAGACGCTGACGCGGAATGACCAGGAAGAACAACAGTGCCCAGGCGATGATAGCCAGCAGAATTGCGGCGTGCATTGCCCCGGACTTCATGTAGGTCGACACATCGGTGAACATGACACCGAAGCCGAGCAGCGGCACGAGCAGCGACCACATGCCGTAGGTGCGCGAAATGGCGTGCATGGTGCGCGCGGCGCCGACCGTTCCAGCCTCTCCGCCGCGGGCTGCAAGCGCGAGCTTCGGGAACATCGAAATTGCGACAGTCACCGGTCCAAGCAGCAGAATTGCCGCCAGGACGTGAACCATAAGAACTACGTTTTGCACGTATTACCTTTCCACGACTGAATGTAGGCCTCGCGTTCAAGCGAGGAGTGGCCTGGATATTTCTTTATTAAGACCAGTCCTTAACTTAACGTGCTCGCACTATTTTCTCTATTTCGTGCCTTTCCTCGCGCGGATTCCACACGCAGTGGCCATCGCCTTCCAGTCTGCCGACGATACGGGCAGGTCCCATTTAATGGCCACCGCTAAGTAACGATGCGAGTAGTCACACGCCTTCGCATCCTCGGGAAGCCATTCCGCCGGGCTGGCATCTCCTTTATCCCGGTTGACCGCGCTTCGCGTGGGCACGAGGTTGGTCTCGATATCGTTGGCAAATTGCCGACGCCTCTCGGGATCCCAGGCGTAGGCTCCGAAATCCCACGCCGCTGCCAACGGATAAATGTGGTCGATATCGACCTCATGCGCACCAACCGGGTCACCCGTGTAAGGGTCAGGGATTTCGCGCGGGGAGCCGTCGTCAAGCGAACACGCCGAGCCCCCGAACCACGCCGCCAACACTTTATGGCGTGTATTGCAATCGGCAGAACCTGCCCAGACGTCGAAGCGCTCGCGCTTGTATCCGGTGACGGTGGGGCGGTCGGCGACGACGCGTACGGTGCGCAGTTGCTTGACGACGGCTTCCGTCTCCGAGCCCGCGGGGGAGGAGGTGACGAGAACTCGCGTAAGCGCAAAGGATGAGACAAAGGCGGCAGTCAGGGAGGCGGCCAGGATGGCAAATAAAAAAGGGCGCATACCTAGTTGGGCGCGAAAAATACTTTTTCGGTTCCCTTGTAGGTATGCGCCGGGGCTAGCCTGCGGGGCTAGCGGAGGCCAAGCCTAGATCAAAGCGTTAGACCAGAGCCTGCTTTGCTGCGTGGTCGAACTCTTCCTTGATTTTCTCGTTCGGCTCCTTGGTAAGCAGCGTGACAATGATCATCACGACAGTTGCAGCGGCGAAGCCCGGGACGATCTCGTAGAGAGTGTCGCTGAGCGAGCTCATGCCCCATGCGAAGGAGACAACCGCACCGGTGATCATGCCGGCAGCAGCACCTGGCGTGTTCAGGCGCGACCAGTAGAGGGCGGCCAGCAGCACCGGGCCGAATGCCGAGCCGAAGCCAGCCCACGCGAAGCCAACCAGATCCAGAATGGAGCTGTTCGGGTTAGCAGCGATGATTGCGGCGATGATGGCGATCAGCGCGACGGCGACGCGGGAGAGAGCCATGTAGGTCTTCGGACGCAGGGACTTGTTGACCGTTGCCTTGAACAGGTCCTCGATTAGCGCGGAGGAAGACACCAGCAGCTGCGAGGAAATGGTGGACATGATTGCTGCCAGTACTGCAGTCAGAATCAGGCCTGCAATCAGCGGGTGGAACAGGATGCGGGTCATGTCCAGGAAGATGGTCTCGTAGGAAGACGCATCAGTGACCGAAGCATCTGGGTTCGTAGCGAAGAAAACAGTTGCGGTCAGCGCCACGAGGACGGAGCCGAGCATGCACAGTGCCTGCCAGCCAACGCCCCAGCGGCGGCCCTCGGTTGCGTCCTTTGCACTACGCAGAGCCATGAAGCGAACGATAATGTGCGGCTGGCCAAAGTAGCCCAGACCCCAGCCGAGCAGACCGATAATCGTGATTAGCGGAATGCCAGCGAACGGATCGAAGAAGGCCTCAACCGGCTGTCCCTCGCTGCCCGGGTAGGGGTTGTTAGCAGCAAAGCTGAAGATGTCCGAGGCGGAGTTGCCATTGTTGATTAGGTAGATGATGCCGACAGTCGGAACCGCCAGCAGTGCGATGAACATAATGATGCCCTGCACCGTGTCTGTGTAAGACACCGCCAGGAAGCCACCGAACAGGGTGTACGCGACAGTGATAGCCGCTACCAACAGCATGCCGACGAGGTAGTTGCCACCGAACGTCGACTCCCAGTAACGGCCACCTGCCACCATGCCCGAGGAGACGTAGAAGGTGAAGAACAGCAAAATAATCAGGCCTGCGGCAACGCGCAGCACCTTCGACGTATCGTGCAGACGATTCTCCAGGAACGACGGCACGGTAATCGAGTTACGAGCAATCTTGGTGTAACTACGCAGGCGTGGTGCGGTGAACTTCCAGTTCAGCCATGCGCCTGCGACCAGGCCGATTGCAATCCAGGTCTGGTTCAGACCCGAAAGGTAAATCGCGCCGGGCAGACCCATCAGCAGCCAGCCGGACATGTCCGATGCACCCGCTGACAGTGCCGCGACGAACGGATGTAGGCCGCGGCCGCCAATCATGTATTCGTCATACTCTGCAGTCTTTTTCCATCCGGTCCAACCGATGTAGACCATCAACAGCAGATAAATGACTAGTGCGATGATGAACCATGTGTGTTGGTCCACAGGGCAACTCCTCATTATTTATTAGTCGTACAGTCGGACTCGCGCACTACCTAGCGCACCAAAAAGCATTTTCGGCGCACAACTCAGTTTCGCTTAATCAAGTCTGCTTGACGACGTTCACAGCGCCGCGGCAGCATCGAGCCAAAAAGTGGCCGACGTCCACGGTGGAACCTGCGGTTCGCGATTCAGCACAGCTTCAGCTTCCGGACTATCTTCGACAGTCAGCGGAGCCTACTGGCACATGCGAACCATGGCAGAACTATTGCACGAGTCACACATTTTTAATTCTTGTGGCCTATACGACGTTTTCATGTGATGCGCTGCATTGCAAGATAAGAAGCGTTGAAAAAGCTTTTAAAAATCGGTTAAGTGCGACAAATTACCTGGGAAAAGGGGTATTTGGGTAGAGGAGGAGTAATTTTTGCAAGATACATAATTCGAACATGCGTGCTAATGTTGTGGTGTGGTGGAAAAGCTGATCCGGGGTGCGTGGCAGAATCTTCATTGAACAAATATCTGGTGGCGAAGTCGCCGGGTGATTAGACGGTGATGACTGAGCAAGCAGTGGGGAGGAAGTAATGGACCAAGTTGCTAAGTCAGCGGTGCCGTTGCTGCTGCACGCGGTCTGGAAAGATGATTCGGGTCTTCACCTATGGGTGGAGCGGCCAGAGGGGCACCGGATTATTGCGGACGTGGATTTGCTGGAAGTCCCGGCGCATCAGCGTCGGCTTTTTGCAGTGCTGGACCAGGGGAGTCGAGCGCAACTGACGCTAAAACTGCGCACACCGAAGGGGCGGGCAGTAGGGAAAGCGGTACCCACATGGGTGTTCCCGCCATGGGCTGCGGTGACGGCACTGGTGCAATTGCAGGAGGAAGTTTCCTCGGCGGCGATGGCACCGGATCTTCGGTTCTTTGTGGATGTTGTACAGGGATTGGATGCTTTCGCACGCTCTGGGCGGGCATTGGTGGCGCTGACGTGGGAAGACAATGAGTGGTGGCCGACGTGGCGGATGTCGGAGGGGCTGAGTGAGATTGCTTGGCAGAGTCAGGTCATTTCTCGTACACCACCGGTATTGATTGATAACGGAGGCGCCACGGTGGCTGAGGATTTCATCAATCGGATGTTTCATTGGGTCACCAACGCGCTTCTGGCCGATCTGGATGAACCGGCAGAACAGCGGCAGAGTTTCGTGCGGTCGTTGTTGCAGTCTCAGTCCCTGGGGCGTGCGACGCCGGGGGTGGCGCAGTCACTGGCAAAGTGGAGGCTGTCGGCCGATGGTGAGGATGTTCGTCTGCAGCTAATGGTGCAGGAACCTGTTGGTTTTGAAGGCCAGCTGGAAGACTTGCCGGATGTGGATCTTCCGCAGCTGTTGGAGTTGCGGAATCGAGCGGATGAAGAAGGCGGCTCAGTAACTCGCTTCAATCCTCGTTCAGCTGCGGTGGAACATGAGACTCTATGGCCATTGCGGATGTACTACCGCATCGGCGTCGCAGCTCCGGAGCGCCTGAATCCAGAAATGTGTCGCCGGTCCGTGCTGTCGCTGCTTCGCCCGCAGCTATTGGCGGCACAGGAGGCATTCCCAACGCTCAAATATGCGAAAGCAGCGGGACACCCGGGCTTGGATCTGCTGCTGACCTCAGAGCAGCTGATAGAGCTTATGACTGATGGCATCTCGCAGCTGGCAAAGGTTGATATCGATGTGATGCTGCCGCCGAACTGGAAGTCAGTGGAGACCACCCTGCAGTTGCACACTGAAGTCGTCCAGTTAGATCCGACGGGGCCTGCTGGGCGCCGTTCGGAACCGAAACTCGGATTTGACCAACTGGTTGATTACGAGTGGAAGCTGGCCGTGGGGGATGCCGTACTGACGGAAGCGGAAATGCGTGAGCTCGCTGCATCGAGTACGGGGCTAGTGCATCTGCGAGACCATTGGGTGCACGCGAACCCAGAGGTAGCTAGGGAAGCCCTGAAGTTTTTGGTGGAGCAGACCAAGGCCGGGGAGGAAACCGGTAAGGGGCAAGCCACCCTGAAAGAGCTGGTCTTCGACGGTGGCTTAGAGTCGCAAGCTCCAGCAGCAGTGCCAGTCGCCCCCAGGGACCCCTCTTGGCTCAAGGCGTTGGTGTCGAAGTACTCAGACGGTTCCACGGCCCTCGCAGAGTCGGTCGAGGTGCCACCGAGTTTTGTCGGTGAGCTGCGGGAGTATCAACAGCGCGGTGTGGAGTGGCTGGCGGATATGTCCAACCGCGGCTTTGGTGTCATTCTCGCGGATGACATGGGGCTCGGTAAGACTGTGCAAATTCTGGCGCTGTTGGAGTATGAGCGCTGCCGTCGGAAAGCAGATGCTACGGCTCAAGGGCACAAGACTTCGCTGCTGGTGGTTCCGACAGGTGTGTTGCGCAACTGGGCAGCAGAAGCGGCAAAGTTCACTCCAGAGCTTAAGGTTGGGCTGCTGCATGGTTCAAACCGCCCTCATGGTGGGGAACTACAAGAATTTATCGGAAAACACGATGTTGTTGTGACGACCTATGGTGTTGCTACCCGCGATGTGAACGAACTCGCCCAAGTGCAGTGGGATCATGTGATTGCTGACGAAGCACAGGCAATTAAGAACCCCAACGCCCAGGTATCCAGAGCGCTGCGGAGCCTGGGCTCGCGGCACAACATCGCCATGACTGGTACTCCGGTGGAAAACGACTTGGGCGAGCTGCGCACCATCATGGATTTCTGTAATCCAGGCATGCTGGGGTCGGCGAATGCATTTCGCAACAAGTTTGCGATTCCCATCGAGCGTGATGGGAATGCGGAAATGCTACTGCAATTGCAGTCGATTACAGCACCTTTTATTCTGCGCCGACTCAAGTCGGATCCAGCTATTGCGCCGGACCTGCCCAAGAAGAATGAGCAGGTGGAGATGGTTCCTCTCACGACGGAGCAGGCTTTCTTGTATCAGGAAGCTGTGAAGGACATCGAGGACAAGCTCAAGCGCTCGAAGCGGAATCGCTCTGGCAACTTCGGGCGAAAGAGCATCATCCTCGGCGGCATCATGAAGTTGAAGCAGATTTGCAACCACCCAGCGCACTACCAGCACGACGGCTCAGGGCTGCTTAATCATGGGCAGCATCGCTCGGGCAAGGTTGCACGGCTGGAAGAGCTCGTCGATGAGATTGTCCAAAACGGTGAACGCGCGCTTGTGTTCACGCAGTTCGTGGAGTTCGGCAAGATGCTCGCCCCTCATTTCAGCAAGCGCCTGGGCGTGGACATTCCGTTTATCCAAGGGGCAATGACTCCGGCACAGCGCGAGAAAGTAGTGGCAGAGTTTAATGCCCCGGACGGCCCACCAATCATTTTGCTGTCTACTCTCGCGGCAGGTGTTGGCATCAACCTGGTTGCCGCCAACCACGTCATTCACATTGACAGGTGGTGGAATCCAGCAGTTGAAAACCAGGCCACGGACCGCTCTTACCGCATCGGTCAGCGTAAAGACGTACACGTGCACAAGCTGGTCAGTGTGGGAACGCTTGAAGAGCGTATCGACGAGCTGATTTTCGAGAAGGCAGAATTGGCGGATGCGATTGTGCGCGCTGGTGAAACCAAGCTGACGGAGATGGACTTTCACCGTTTGCGGTCTCTGTGGCAATTGGACAAGGACAAGATTCAGTCACTGCGTGAATCGATGGACGCAGCGGAGTCAAAGTCCGGTGGGACGGTGACCGATGGGGTGAACCCGGAGGGCACGGCATCGGACTCCACAATCTCGGATGACGATTCGATTCCCAACAATGTGACCCCGTTTAGGGTCCAGAAGAGGTGGTACTGATGGCCGGTGACGGAGACGTGACATGGGGCGACAATGTCATCTTTGCCGAGTTTGGCAAGGGGCCCTCTGGAAAGCGTGGTCGTAAAAGGACTACGGCGCGAAGCGCGCCAGCAACCAGCTCGACGATTGAAAAGCTCCTGGCCACCCAGGACTGGGCTGGTGCATTTACCGGACAGCAGCGACGTGGAACCGCAGCGCGCGTGGCGGTCGAGCCACGTACTACTTTTGCCCGGTGGGTGTGGGAGTTCATCATCCGTGGCGCTGATTCGGGTCGTGTTCACAGAGGTGAGAAGTACAGGTTCGACGGCAATGTGCTGGGGCTTCGAATCGCGGATGGCTACATCATCGGTGAAGTGCAGGGCAGCCAGCCGGAACCATTTTCAGTCTTTATTCGGTTCCCACGGCGGGAGCAGAAACAAACTGACGACGTACTGCGGTGGTTGGTGAACAATCCGTCGGCCTTCACAGAGTTTGAGCACGGCGAGTTGCCGTATGATCAGATGGAAATGCTGTTGTGCGATGGCGAAGAGCACATTTACAGCGAATGCACCTGCCCGGACCCGGCACCTGTGTGTAAGCACACCGTTGCAGTTGCCGCTCAACTTGTCGCTGATATCGACCGCGATCCGCTGTCGCTACTACAGCTGCGCGATTATCCGCAGCGCGAATTGCAACGCCGGCTTCAGGAACTAACACAGCTGCGAAACCGGACTGCGCCGAAGCGCCTCGGGCTTGGTGGCGCGGTTCGGGAGAATCCCAATAAAACCGCCCAGAAGTCGAATGACGCTGGTGGAAAAGATAGCGGTGACAACGAGCAGAAGAAGGTTGCCGAACTTTTCGCTGTCGAAGCCGACTACTGGGGCAATGATTTGGAACGAGTCAGTGTTCCTTCGCTCGAGGTTATTGACCCACTAACAGTTACCGACCGCAGTTTGCTGCATGAAGCATTGCAGCCAACCTGCGTAATTTCGAGAGAGACCATTCGTGCAGTCGCTGATTTGGAAGATTGTTGGCAACATCTGCAGGAATCGCTGAGCCTGGGACAAAAGGAGCGCTAGTCATGAAATTCATTCACACCTCAGATTGGCAACTGGGAATGACTCGGTGGTTCCTAGAGCTCGACGGCGGTGAAGCCCAAGCTAGGTTCCACGAAAGTCGACTCAACGCCATCGATCGCATCGGCGAGTTGGCGATTAGCGAAGGCGCTGAGTTCATTGTCGTCGCTGGAGACGTGTTCGATTCCAACACATTGCCGGACAAGGTGTTTTTGCGGGCTCTTGAGCGAATCGCCAAGCTACCCGTGCCGGTGTATTTCCTACCCGGCAACCATGATGCGCTTGATGCTTCTTCCATTTATCGACGTAGTGCTTTCGAATCTTTGGAAGACCGAGGAGTTTACGTAATTCGCGACAGCGCGCCCATTGCAATCCGTGACGGGGTGGAACTCATCGGTGTGCCAGTGCGCGGCAAGTATTCGGCAGACGACATCGTGGCGGAAATAGCCACGGAGCTTGAGCCCGCCGATGGAATCCGAGTGATGGTCGCACACGGCCAAGTAGAAGGCTTTGGTGCTGATGCAGGAGCCACCATTGATCTGACCAGCTTGGAACAAGCTATTGACCGCGGGGCGTTGCACTATGTTGCGCTGGGGGATTCCCACTCCACGAGCCAACTCGATCATGCTGGCAGAGTTTATTTCTCCGGCGCACACGAAACCACAGCGTACGACGACAAAGAACGGGATTCCGGCAATGCACTCGTCGTCGACATTGTAGAGAGCGGCCCCGAAAAAGGCTCAGTTACCGTGGCCTCCCACCGAGTGGGGCAGTGGGCTTTTCATGCCATAGACATGGATATCACTGGCGCGGAAGACCTCGATGAGTTCTTTGCTGAACTGGACGGTATCGAGGCGAAGACAGACACAGCGGTGAAGTATTCATTGCGAGGAACCGTGACACTGTCAGAGTCGACTACCTTTGAAAACCGACTTGAGCAGTATCAACAGCTTTTCGCTGCACTTTATCGCCGGGAAAGTGGCTCCGATTTGACGGTGGTTCCGTCCGAGGGGGATATCTCTAATCTCAATCTCACCGGTTATCCGCTCATAGCTGCAGAAAAACTAACGGTCTTGAGTAAGGGACGAACCGAGAGCGGTAGCCCCCTATCAGAATCTGAAACCACCGCAGCAGCCGATGCGCTTCGCTTGCTGGCCCGCCTGGCAGGAGAGAAGGAATAAATCATGCGTTTTCACGACATCGAATTACACAATGTACGTGCGATTGATTCACTCTCAATCACAGGGCTAGCCGAGCGGGGCGTGGTAGTGATTTCCGGTGAAAACGAGTCGGGTAAGACGACAATCGCCAAAGCTATTCACGTTGCGCTGACGACAAAATGGAAGTCCAGGTCAAGCGAAGCGCTTAGTCTGAACAGTCACTCCAGCCAGGAAAAGCCGCAGGTTAAGCTCCGTCTGGAGCTTGACGGCTACGAATTTACGCTGGACAAGATCTTTGGTAGCACCAAGGACACCGGCACAATCGTCACCGTCCACTCGCCGACAGCCGAGGTTCTTAAAGATGACCAGGCGGAAGAGTGGCTGGCCGCCCGAATGCACAATGCGGACACCAAGAACCTGTGGCAGGTTTTCGTTGCTGAACAGGGACAAGCGCAAAAGACACTCTCCTTGGGCGGTTATGCGCAGGTCACAAGCGCACTGCAGTCGGCATCGGGGCAGCGCGCGGAAACCGCAGAAGAGGTAGGTCTGTTTGAAGCCGTTGAAGCTGAATACGGCAACTATTTCCAAAAAAATGGCAAAGAGCGCAAGCAGCTTACCGACGTAGACAAGGAGCTGGCGGAAGCCCAGCGGGTGCGCGACGAAGCGGCGAAAAAGGTCCGGGAATTCGAAGCGCTCAATGAGGAAGCTGCTCGTAATGAAGAAAGCCAACACACGCAGCGGGCATCGTTGCCAGAAGCCAAAAACGAAGTCGAGCATTGGGCGCAGGCACTCGAAGAACTCGAAAAGTTCAGGGTTGCCGTGTCCCAGGCACAGGAGGTCTCTGCAGCGGCGAAGCAGAAGCTGGACTTAGCTAAACAGGCTCAGCAAGAGCGCGAAACCTTCATTCAGCAGGCACAAGATGCCAGGGATCAGCATTCCGCCACAGAGAAGAAAGTTGCTGAACTTAAGGAAGCGTTCGATAAGGAGGTCGCAGCTTTAAAGAAGGCGCAGGAAAATCGCGATGCGGTTGTGACCGCGTACCGCGAAGCTCGAAAAGCAGAAGAGCTGGCTGCAGCTGAAGTCGCATTGGGGGAGAAGCGCAGCTTGGTCGAAGCTCTGTCGAAGCGAGTGGAGAAGCTCGATGAGCTCCGTGCACAATTGGCAGAGCACAAGGAGGTAATTGCACGAAATTCCGTTACCGAGGAGGTACTGGAAAAACTGTTGACCTGCGAACGCGAAGTTGCAACAGCCACCGCTGTGCTGGAGGCGTCGAGCCCGAGTGTGCAGCTCTCGGCTAGTAGTGCGCAGGAGGTCACGGTCGACGGCGAGAAAGTGGGGCTAGCGCCGGAGGCTGAGTCAGTTCAACGTGCGGTTACTAAGCCGTTGGCCATCGAAGTTGGCGACGTCACGGTTGCTGTTCAGCCCGGAGACGGCTCAGATTCGCAGCAGCGCAAGCTAGAAAAAGCAGAGATATCGCTCAAGGAACAGCTTGAGGCGGCAGGCGCTGATTCCGTCGCGGAAGCACAAGAGGCACACACACGACGTCGTGAAGCGGAAAAAGCAAGATTCCAGGTGGAGACATCCATAACTGCGGTGTCCGACGGTGTGGAGTATCACCAGCTCACCGCAGAGTTGGACGATGCGAAGGAAGAAGCACGAGTACAGGGCGAGCGGTATCGGGCACTTGCGGGCGAGGATGCGCCGACGGAGATTGACTTGGTAGCGGCGAAGGCTCGGTTGGAAGAAGCTGCAGCGGGGCGTAGGGATGCCGAGTCGAAGCGTGACAATGCCGATATGCGCTTGTCGAAGCTGGAAAAGCGTCCTGCACACGCCAACTATACGAAGGCCAGCAGCGAGCTTGAAGGGGCTCGGTCCGTCCTGAAGGTCCGCGAAGATTCGCTCACGACGGCGCGAGAAAAAGCCTCGGATGCCGAGATCTTTGCTGCGGTGGAAAACCGAGGCAAGGACTATGAGGCGGCAGAAGAGCAGCTGGCTACGGCTCTGAAAGAGCTGGCGCAGCGGGATGCCGACGACGTGGAAGCATCGCTCGCGGGCGCTAAGCAGCGACGGGATGCAGTTGAGAATCGCCTGGCTGAGCTGGAAAAGCGCCGGCAAGAGATTCGGGTGCACTTGGACTATTTCGACAGCGCGAATGAGAAGCTGGCAGCTGCTGAGGGGGTAGTGGAGCGAACACAGCGAGATCGGGACTCGATGCGTCGCCGTGCAGCCGCCGCCAAGACTCTTATGGAGGTAATGACACAGGCACGTGCGGCATCGCGGAATGCGCTGGCTGACCCCTTGCTCCGCAAGCTCGAAGAGTACGGCGGCGGTGTGTTCGGTGCGGGAACCCAGTTCACGATGAATGAGGACTTGCAGATTGAGTCACGGTCTAATGCCGATGGCAAGTTCGATGTCGATGAACTATCTGGTGGAGCGCAGGAGCAGCTGGACATTCTGCTGCGCTTGGCCGTTGCCGGTGTCCTGGAGGGCGGCCAAGGCGCTCCGGTGATTATTGATGATGCGTTAGGTTATTCAGACGAACACCGTTTGCGGCGGATGAATAATGCTCTTGCCAAAGCGGGGCGCGATATGCAGGTATTAGTCCTGACGTGCGATGAAGCCCGTTTTGATCGCGTGACAGGAGCGGAATTTATGAAAATTCAGGATTTGGTTTCAAGATAGTAGGCTCTGTACATATGCAAGATGTTCCGTGGTTAAGTGATGAAGAGCAGCGGTTATGGCGCTCAATTCTGAACGCTAAACGGGCCGTTGACAGGTCAATTGACCTTCAGCTGCAAGATTCTCTCGATATTTCCACTGCAGATTTTTCGGTTCTGGTTGTTCTCTCCGAGGCTGAAGACAATGTTGTGCGCATGCGCACCCTGTGTGAGTCCCTGGAATGGGACCGCAGCCGAATGTCGCACCAAATTACTCGCATGGAGCGACGTGGACTAGTAACTAAGGAACGCTGCGCCTGCGATAACCGTGGTATCGATGTCACGCTTACTGAACACGGTCGAACCGTGATTGAGAAGGCGGCGCCGAACCATGTGAAGCTTGTACGTCATGTCTTGTTTGACGTGCTCGGTGAAAATATCGACTATCAGGGGATTTCCGCTGTGCTCGATAAGATTGCAGCGACCGCCAATGCTGCGGTCACCGATTCCGTCGACGGAAAAGCAGAGTAGTCAAAAGTTTTTCTGTGAGTGTTTTCTCATTTGTCTCCGCTTCGAGGCTCTCACCATTAGCCTAGAGCAGTATGAACTCATTTGAATGGCTGAGTGATGATGAACAGCTCTTTTGGCAGTCGATGGTAGCTGCTTTTCGCGAGGTAGAGCGCAATATCGAGCGGAGCCTACGCACTCGAACCGGGCTGACGTTCGCGGACTTTACCCTGCTCATCGCTCTGCATGAGGTAGAGGAGGGGATTCTGCATGTTGACAAGATTTGTGATCGACTGAAGTGGAACCATCCCCGCGCGCTGCTACATACCAACAGGTTGGAAAAGCGCGGATTTATTCACACCGAAGACCACGGCGAAGACCCGGATTCGGATTATGTCGTCGTCTTAACAGGCGTTGGTCGGCACGTGTTTGCCGAGGCGGCGCCGGATTATGTAGACACTGTTCGCCAGGAAGTTATTTCACCACTTGCTGATGAAGACCGCGAAGTGATGCTGAGGTGCTTCCAGTCGGTTCTCGAAAGGAAATAAGACTTCCAAGTCCTGCTAGTAAAACAATCACTAGCAGGGCGCTTTTTTCTCTACGTTTCAAGTTGTAAAGTAAGGCGTGCCTAAAGCAAAGGGGTGAGTGCTCACTTCTCTTTGTGCACCCTAAGTACCAAAAACTACGCAGAAATAAACAAGGCAGAAACTGAAACGCATGAGAGTCAATATTTTCGCCAAGGCTAAAACCGCGCCAAAGACCAAAACTCTGGCCGCAATCGGGTGTGCAGCGCTGAGCTTCGTCGCTACAGCATGCGGTGCGGACGCAGAGTCGAACGAGGCTGCCGACAACAAAGGAGAACTCACTGTCACTGATGTCGCAGGTCGCACTGTGACCTTCGACAAGCAGCCAGAACGAGTCGTGCTCGGTGAAGGCCGCGCCATGTTTGTCACCGCGATGCTTGACCACGAAAACCCGGGTGACCACGTTGTCGCCATGGGCAGCGATTTGCATTCGGGCGCGCCGTCGTTTGAAACCAAGCTTTTCGAGACGAACCCCGAGCTGAAAGACATGCCGACCATCGGCAATATCGCCAAGGGCGATGTCACAGTTGAAAACCTCATCTCCCACGACCCAGACGTGGTCGTCATGACCCTTGACCACAAGAAGGCCGCGGAGCAGTCCGGTTTCCTCACCAAGCTCGATCAGGCAGGTCTGAAGTACGTATTCACCGACTTCCGGCAAAAGCCCCTGGAGAATACCGCCAAGTCCGTCGAGCTCCTCGGCCAGATCGTCGATGAGCAGGACAATGCCAAGAAGTTCACCGACTTCTACACAAAGCGCGTCAACGAGATCACCGAACGTGCCGCCAAGCTCGAAGACAAGCCAAAGACCTTCGTCTGGCGAGCAGCCGGCCTCAAGGATTGCTGCTCGACCGTCAACAAGTCCAACCTCGGTGACCTTGTCACAGCAGCCGGCGGTGAGAACCTCGGAGACAGCCTCCTCGACACCGAATCGGGCGACGTGACCGCAGAGAAGGTCCTGTCCGTCCAGCCGGAGAAGATCATCGCCACCGGTGGTTCTTGGGCGCTCGATCCGAAGAAGCCGGAAGTGCTGCCACACGTCGAACTCGGCTACACCGCCACCCCAGAGACCGCACAGCGCACTCTGGAAGGCCTGCTGAAGACTCCGGGTTTTGACACCCTGACCGCGCCGAAGAAGGGTGATCTGTACGCCGCCTTCCACCAGTTCTACGACTCGCCGTACAACGTCTTCGCGCTCGAGCAATTCGCCAAGTGGATTCACCCAGAGGAGTTCGCTGACCTCGACCCGGTCGCTGACTTCGCCAAGTTCCACAAGGACTACCTGCCCTTCGAACTCAGCGGCACCTTCTTCACCGCGCTGGAGCCGACCAAGTAACCCATCTTCCACCATCGAAGAAGGAATCCGATGACTTACACCAATCTGCACGCTCCCGCGTCAGGGCTTGACGACGAACCCCGCGAGTCCACCTCCACCAACGGCAGTGGAGGTCAAGAGTCGCAGCCCGCCACCGAACAGCACGAGTGTCCGTCGTCAAGCACGACCTACGACTCTGCGCGACAGTACCGACGACGCTCCGCCCGGAAGATTGCCGTTATTGCGGTGCTGGTGGGGCTGGCCGTGTGCGCGTTTGTAGTAGCGACGATCGTGGGGCCGATGTCACTGAGTGTGGGGGATGTCGTGCGGGGTATCGTGAGCCCGAATGACGTTGATGAAACCACTCGTACGGTGCTGTGGAAGCTGCGCCTTCCTGCATCAGTGATGGCAGTGCTGATTGGTGCAGCGCTGTCGCTTGCCGGTGCACAGATGCAGACAATCCTCGACAACCCACTGGCGGAGCCGTTTACCCTCGGTATTTCGGCTGCAGCGGCGTTCGGTGGGGCGGCATCGATTGTGCTGGGCTGGGTGATTATTCCGCATGCGCAGTTCAACCTGGCGGCCGTGGCCTGGGTATCATCCGTCATCGCGGTGGCGATTGTGGCGGCGGCGTCGGTATGGCGCGGCTCGGGTAAGGAATCGATGATTCTGCTGGGTATTGGTCTGGTGTTTCTATTCCAAGCGCTGTTGGCGCTGTTGCAATACCGCGCGACTACCGAGGCGCTCCAGCAGATTGTGTTCTGGACGATGGGCTCGCTACAGCGCGCGAACTGGGTGGCCAACGGCATTATTGCGGCGGCGCTGCTGATCGCCATTCCGTTCACCATTCGCTATGCGTGGGCGCTGACGGTGTTGCGGCTTGGCGATGCCCGCGCAAAAGCCGTGGGCATCAATGTGGATAGGCTGCGCATTGCGACGCTGATTGTAGCCTCGCTGCTGGCGGCAACCGCAGTGGCCTTTGCCGGCATCATCGGCTTCATCGGACTGGTCGGCCCACACATTGCGCGCATGCTGGTCGGTGAAGAACAGCGCTTCTTTGCCCCGGCATCGATGGCAGCAGGTGCGGCGCTGCTTGCGGCAGCTCATGCGGTATCCATCACGGTGGTGCCGGGTGTGGCAGTGCCGATTGGCATCATTACCGCAATCGTCGGTGTCCCATTCTTTGTCGGTTTGGTTTTCCTGCGTAAGAGGACGGTGTGGAACTAATGGGCGTATTTCTCGATGTCAACGAAGTAGCTGCAGGCTATGGCAAGCGGAAGGTGCTGCGCGGGGCGTCGATGCGCACGCTGAAGCCGGGTACGGTGACGGGTTTGCTCGGGCCAAACGCTGCGGGTAAGTCCACACTGATGACCACCCTGGCGGGGATTCGAAAGCCCATGTCCGGGGAGATTGTGCTGACCCGTGACACTGAGCGGGTCATCGGCTCCGAACTGCGCGATGTCGTCGGCTACGTGCCCCAGGATTTGCCAGCAAGTGCCTCGCTGACCGCATTCGAATCGGTACTGGTCTCTGGCCGGCGCGCCGGGCGTCTGCGCGTGCGCGGCTCCGAGATTGAGCATACTGCGGCGGTTCTCCGGAAGGTTGGTATTGAGCACCTTGCCGACCGCTTCGTCGGCGAGCTCTCCGGCGGTCAGCGTCAGCTCGTCGCCGTCGCGCAGATGTTTGTCCGCGATCCCGAGGTCATGCTTCTCGACGAACCCACCTCCGCCCTCGACCTGCGCCACCAGGTGGAACTCCTACAGCTCGTCCGCGCGGAAGTCGCCTCACGGAGCTCCTTGGCGCTCGTGGCAATCCACGATCTCAATCTCGCAGCCCGCTACTGCGATGAGCTTGTCATGCTTCACGACGGCCACGTGGTTGCCCAGGGGAGTCCTGCTGACGTTCTCACACCGGATCTTTTGGCCCGCGTCTATGGAATTCGAGCCCGCGTGCTTAATGATGGAGGCGTTCCTGTGGTGTGTCCTATTGAGGAAGACCAGGTTTCTGAGGCCGCATAGTGCGGATTTGGCTGGGGTGCGGGGCATTTCGCTAATCGCCCCAGCCAAGTGGTAACATCTTTTCTCGTTGCACTTGTTGTGCTTGTGCCACACGCCCCCGTAGCTCAGTGGATAGAGCGCCGGTTTCCGGTACCGAAGGTCGGAGGTTCGACTCCTCTCGGGGGCACGTCTTATCCCTTAAGCGGTTAGGTTCGATTAGATTCGCCTGGTTGCTTGAGGGATTTTTGTTTCGGGTGTACCTGGCGGAAGCGGGCCAATCCGAGTTACTGACTGCGTTTATGACAAAAATCGCCCGAAAAATGGCCTGAAAGTGTCATAAACTCACACAGTTTCACATGTGCAGCCCGTCGGAGATCCCGGTTAATTGACCGGGCGGCGAACCGTACCGTCCGGATAGCGGGCAAAGCGCCCCTCTTCAAAGGGGGCAACCGGATCGTTGGAATCAAACCGCCATGCGCCGAACTCGCCACGCTGGTAGGCATCGAATGCCTCAACGAGCTCTTCGCGGCTATTCGCGACAAACGGGCCATGCTGATACACGGGAGCGCCAATCGGTCGGCCTTGGAGAATGAGTGCGAAGGCCCCTTCGTCACCTGCAGAAATGTCCAGTGTCTCGGTTGAGCGTAGCACTGCGCCCTCTTGCTCAAGCGTTTCGCCCTCGATAGTGAGGCTGCCGCGTAGAGAGTAGAGAGTCCGAATTGTCTCGGCATAATTGGTTGGTGGCAACGTTAGCTGTGCGCCCGGCTGCAGGCGCAGCACCCACACGGCTACATCGGAATCTGGTGCAGCGGCCCAGGATTCCGGTGGCGGAGCAAGCGGCTGAGTATCGCCGAATGCGCCCGCGATGACCTTTACGTCGTAGCCGTGGCCATTGTCATCAGTGCCGGTGACATGCGGAGTGTCTTCTGCCCAGAACATCTGGAAGTGCGGCTTTGCCTCCTTGCCTTCGGGCGGCAGGTTCAGCCAAATCTGAAACATGTGGTGAGGATTGGGGCCGTCGTTATGCAGAAGCGGGAACATTTCAGCATGCGCAGTGCCTGCGCCGGTGGTCAGCCACTGCGTGTCGCCGTCGCCGTAACGAGCCTGTGCACCTTCGGAGTCGGTGTGGTCGACGTAACCTTCCTCGACAATCGAGATAGTTTCAAAGCCGCGGTGTGGGTGGGAGGGGAAGCCGGGGACGGTTGTGCCGTGGTACATGGACCAGCCGTCCTTGCCGGAAAAGTCCATGCCGATATTACGGCCGAGCAGCGAGGCATCTGGTGTCATGGTTGTGCCCTTGGCCTGCGGGTATAGGTCGTAATGGTGGACCGCGAACAGGAAGGGATCCATGCCGGGGAGCTGTGGGTTGTCGGCTACTGAGAACTTTTGAATGATTGCGCTCATGGAAGGCTCCTTTAGCTAGGTTGTTTCATTTTCCATAACGCATTGTTGTCATGTCAATATTCCGAGGTTTGGTTGAAACCGCTGTGGAGCTTCGATTTGAGGTTTAGCCTGGAATCTATGACGGAAACCGAAGTTGCGCTGAAAAGACCCAAAAGCCCTAGTGCAGTATGGGGACAAGCAGTTATCTATGCTGCCATTTTCGGGTTCTTAATCGGAGTCATTGCATGGGCGGGATTGACAACTAAGTGGATTTTTCCCGGTGTGTTGCTACTAATCGCGGTTCAGTTCGTTTTTGATTACCGCAATAGGGAAGGGGTCTTTGACCCGGACTGGGAGGACAATGCCTTCAAATGGGATAAAAGGGCGCGACAAGGTTGGGCTGCAGTCCTTGCGCTGGTTATTGTGCTGGTAGTTGCATCAAATGTGCCGCGGCACCATGTTGGCGCTACCGCTGCGGTGACAATCGTGGCGGTAGCGGTGATGCTATTCGTGTCAGTCAAAAGGTACTGGCCAGGGCGATAACAGGGAGTATTCGCCCCTACCCAGCAATAATCACAATCAAGGTGCGCGGGCCGTGGACACCTTCGACGCGGGAAAGCTCGATATCCGAGGTCGCAGAAGGCCCGGAAATCATAGTGATTGGAGCCGTGGGGTCAACCTCTCGCAGGCGGGAAATGGCCTCCGGAATGCCAGAGACAATCGTTTCTGCTGGGACGACACAAATATGCTTATCCGGCACCAAGGTCAGGGCTCGGCGCCCGGAGGTAGCGGAGCCGTCCAGGAAAATGGTGCCGGTCTCCGCGCAGGTAACCGCAGAGCTGGTGACAATGGCATCGAGTTCGTCCAGTTCGCGGGCGTTGAAACCGGTATCGACGCGGATTTCGGTCGCCCCTTCAGCAGTCTCGCCAGAGCCAAGCCCCGCAACCCAGTCGCGGTCCAAGCCCTCGGGGATACCAATCAGCGAGGCCCCAACATCCGCAATAGCCTTCTTCACTGCGTCATTGATTTCAGTTGCCGAGCTGCCACAACGGCGCACATCGGCTTTGTAATCGGCGATGCGTTCGTCGGCAAGCGAAACGATGTCCTTGTGGGGCAGCTCCGAGCTTCGTTCATAGTCGCGTGGAACGGAGAAGTGCGCGCCGGGCTCGCCGGTGATAATGCCCACGTCAGAGGCTAAATCGCGGCCCTCAAAGGCAATCTTCTGCGCGTTGCGGATGCGGCCGAGAATGTCGTTTTTGGCGCCAGAGTTGGTCATCGCTAGGACTCCTTTTCGCTTTGGCCATTGATCTTGGTCGGTACCTGATGCGCCGATTCACGCGCCAACTGAGCGGAGAGATCCTCCGAACCCCACACGGAGCGGAAGGGCTTCTGCGGCGGCACCGGCGTGTCACGCACATCGGACCAACCGCTGAGGAACAGCGGCAGGGCGTGAATTTCGCCGTCCTTGAGGCCCAGCACGCGGGCGAGGGAGGCCATCTTTGCGCTCATATTCCAGAGCTTCTGATTGCCCATGATGAACCCGAGCGTGGCAAACAGCTTGCCCTCCACCGGCGGGCGGTGTTCCGTGACCTTACGGTGGCGCAGCTCCAGCAGTGCCGCAGGGATGTCAATTCGCACCGGGCAGACCTCAAAGCAAGCCCCGCACAGCGAAGACGCATAGGGCAGCGAAGCATTCGGATCATCGTAGGAATCCATGCCAGTGAGCTGCGGGGACAAAATCGCACCAATCGGGCCCGGGTAGACCGAACCGTAAGCGTGCCCGCCCACGTGTTCATAAACAGGGCAGATATTCAGGCATGCCGAGCAGCGAATGCACTTCAGCGCTTCACGCCCAATCGGATCTGCAAGAGTGGCCGAGCGCCCATTGTCCAGCAACACAATGTGGAAATTCTTCGGGCCGTCGCCGTCAGTCGTTCCCGTCCACAGAGAGGTGTAGGGATTCATACGCTCGCCTGTCGACGACCGTGGCAGTAGCTGCAAGAAGACTTCCAGATCCTGGAAGGTGGGAAGCAGCTTCTCAATACCCATCACCGAAATCAGTGTTTCCGGCAGTGTGAGACACATACGGCCGTTGCCCTCAGATTCGACGACGGCTACCGTGCCGGTTTCGGCTACACCGAAGTTGGCGCCGGAAATCGCAACCTTGGCCTCCATAAACTGCTCGCGCAGGAACTTACGGGATGCCTCGGCGAGATCGGCCGGATTGGCTTTCAGGTCCGGGTCGACTCCTGGGATTCCATTGAGGAAGATCTCGCGGATATCCTCGCGATTGCGGTGGATAGCAGGAACCAGGATGTGGCTCGGCATGTCGTCGGCAAGCTGAACGATGAGTTCCGCCAGGTCGGTTTCGCGGGCGGTGATGCCGGCGTCGGCAAGTGCTTCGTTCAAGCCGATTTCCTGTGTGGCCATCGACTTAATCTTGACGACCTTTTCTTCGCCGGTCTCTTTCACCAAGTCCGTGATGATGCGGTTTGCCTCGGCGGCATCGCGCGCCCAGTGGACGTGACCGCCGGCGTTCGTAACTGACTCTTCAAACTGCTCCAGCAGTTCCGGCAGACGCGCCATAACATCGCGCTTGATGTGGCTGCCCGCGAGCCGCAGCTGCTCCCAGTCATTCTTCTCGGCTACGACATGCGCGCGCTTCTGACGAATCGAACGCGTGGCATGACCGACATTTTCGCGCATGCGAGTGTTCTTGAGTTCCTCGTGCGCTGCGGCCGTGAACCCGCGCGTACCGCGCAGATGCCCGACGTTGTGCGGCGCGCGGGGAGGAAGGGCTGGCATGCCGACGTTAATTGCGACCATTACTGTTCACCTCGCAGGGAAGCCTCTTGGCGGTTGTGCACATCAAACGGGGTCTCCTTGGTGGAGGCCAGAATCTCGGCCATATGGATGGCGTGCACGCCAGAGTCCTGGCGACGCAACGCGCCACCGATATTGAGCAAGCAGGAAGCATCGCCAGCGGTGACGAACTCCGCTTCCGTAGCGCGGATATTGGCTGTCTTGTCGGCAACCATTGCAGCGGAGGTCTCCGCATTCTTCACCGAGAAGGTGCCGCCAAAACCGCAGCACTCCGCCGCGCCGGGCAGCTCGCGCAGATCGATTCCATCGACTGCGCTGAGCAGCCGCCACGGACGGTCGCCCACCTTGAGTACCCGCAAGCTGTGGCAGGTGGAGTGGTAGGTCACTGAGTGGGGGAAGTAAGCACCGACGTCAGTCACGCCAGCGACATCGGTGATGAACTCGGAGAGATCCAGCGTCTTGTTCGCGCAGGCCTGTGCCGCGTGGACTTGGGCACGGGTACCGTAGCGGCCCGCGATCATCGGATGCTGGTGGCGAACGGCGCCGGCGCAGGAACCGGACGGGGCGACAACGTAGTCAATCGAGGAATCTGCAAAAGCATCAGCGTAGGTGTCCAGCTGAGGAAGGACTTCCTTTTGGTACCCGGTGTTGACGTGCATTTGGCCGCAGCAGGTTTGTTGTGGTGGAAAGACCACATCGCATCCTAGGCGCGTGAGAACTCTGGCGGTCGCACTCACTGCATCTGGAAACATCATGTCCCCGATGCAGGTCGCGAAAAGTGCTACTTTCACGGTCGCTCCAAAAAGGGTTGAGGGGTAAGGCAATAATTTCCTACCTGAATGCTACGCCTAGCCCCGGATTAAATCTGTTCTCAACCTGAATTCGGCTGGACCGTGAAAGCGGTGTAGGACAGCCGGACGCGGTGGCCTGCAGATACCCCTCAAATCAATCTTTTGGTGGCTGATGTTTCCACGACTGCGATTGACCTAATAGGATAGGCAATCGTGAATCCTGCTGATCTTGCTGTACTAGTCCGAAAAGTCACCGTCGAGGTTTTGACTGCCCACGATGCCGATGTCTCTATCGTGCCGGAAAACCCGACCGTCGAGCGTCCGCGTAACCCTGAGCACGGCGACTATGCAACCAATATCGCCATGCAGCTGGGCAAGCGCGTCGGCATGGTGCCGCGTGACTTGGCAACTGAAATTGCCACAGCGCTCGGCGCTTCTGAGGGCATCGATGAAGCAACCATCGCAGGCCCGGGCTTTATTAACATCCGCCTGGCCTCCGATGCCCAGGGCAAGATCGTCGAGGACGTCCTGGCAGCGGGGGAGAAGTGGGGTCATGCCGACTTCAACTCCAACCTCGACGTGAACCTGGAGTTCGTCTCCGCGAATCCGACCGGGCCGATCCACCTGGGCGGTACTCGCTGGGCAGCAGTCGGTGACGCTCTCGGTCGTGTCCTGTCCGCCACCGGTGCCAAGGTCACTCGCGAGTACTACTTCAATGACCACGGTCGCCAGATTGACCGCTTCTCCGACTCCTTGGTTGCAGCCGCTCGCAACGAGCCGACTCCGGAAGATGGCTACGGCGGAGAGTACATCCAGGACATCGCCGCTGCTGTGCTGGAGAAGAACCCGCAGGCACTCGAGGGCTCTGAGGAAGAGGTCCAGGAGCACTTCCGCGCCATCGGCGTGGACATGATGTTCGAGCACATCAAGAAGTCTCTGCACGAGTTCGGCACCGATTTCGACGTTTACTTCCACGAAAACTCGCTGTTCGAGTCCGGTCAGGTAGAAGCAGCTGTCAATTCCCTGAAGGAAAACGGCAAGCTCTACGAAGCTGACGGCGCATGGTGGCTGAAGTCCACCGATTACGGTGACGACAAGGACCGCGTGGTCATCAAGTCCGACGGCGACGCAGCCTACATCGCAGGTGACATCGCATACGTTAAGAACAAGTTCGACCGCGGCCACAACCTGTGCATCTACATGCTGGGTGCCGATCACCACGGCTACATCGCGCGTCTGCGCGCGGCCGCTGCAGCGCTCGGCTACAACGCCGATGGCGTCGAGGTGCTCATCGGTCAGATGGTCAACTTGCTTCGCGACGGCAAGGCTGTCCGGATGTCGAAGCGTGCGGGCACAGTGGTCACCTTGGACGACCTGGTTGAGGCAATCGGCGTCGATGCTGCTCGCTACTCGCTAATCCGTTCCTCTGTGGACTCCAGCCTGGATATCGACCTGGGGCTGTGGGCTTCGCAGTCCAGCGACAACCCGGTCTACTACGTCCAGTACGGCCACGCTCGTTTGTGCTCAATCGGCCGCCGTGCCGAAGAGGCCGGTGTGACCAGCGAAGGCGCTGACTTCTCCCTGCTGGTAGAGGACCGTGAAGGTGAGCTCATCCGCACTATCGGTGAGTTCCCGGCCATCATCAAGTCTGCTGCTGACCTGCGGGAACCACACCGCATTGCCCGTTACTCTGAGCAGCTCGCCGGTGTCTTCCACCGCTTCTACGACACCTGCCAGATTCTGCCAAAGGCAGACGAAGAGGTATCTGAGCTACACCGTGCTCGTCTCGGCCTGGCTGAGGCTACCCGCCAGACGCTGGCCAATGCTCTGCAGCTGCTCGGTGTTACCGCACCTGAGCGCATGTAGTCGAACGCGCCCGTAAAACTACACCCCGTTGCTCCGCCCGGGTAACGGAGAAAGAGAGCTGTTTCGTGCCTATCGACGGCAATGGTTTCGAACTGGGTGGCTACACTCGACCCGATTCCACCCAATTTAATGAACTACCAGCGCATGTCTGGCCAACTACCGCCCGTCGTCGGGGCGATGACGAAGATAACCCCGGCTCGGTGGAAATTGGCGGCGTGAGCCTGGTCGACATTGCCAAGGAATTTGGCACTCCGGTTTTTGTCGTCGATGAGCAGGACTTCCGCTCCCGCTGCCGCTCGATGGCCAAGGCCTTCCGCGGCGCGGAGAATGTCCACTACGCATCCAAGGCTTTCCTGTCGAAGACCATCGCCCGCTGGGTAATGGAGGAGGGGCTGCATCTAGATGTCGCCTCGGGCAACGAGATGGCTATCGCTCTGGCTGCGGGATTCCCAGCCAAGGACATGACCTTCCACGGCAACAACAAGTCCACCGCTGAGCTGCGTGATGCTATCTCCGCCGGCGTGGGCAAGATTGTGCTTGACTCCCGTTCGGAGCTACGTCGCCTGTCCGAGGTAGCGGCTGAAGCAGGCGTGGTGCAGGACGTGCTCGTTCGCGTGAAGCCCGGTGTGGAAGCGCACACCCACGAGTTCATTGCTACTGCGCATGAAGATCAAAAGTTCGGCTTTTCCCTCGCGTCCGGTTCGGCGCTGGAAGCTGCCAACCTCGTAGAAGAGGACGACAATCTGCGCCTAGTTGGTCTGCACTGCCACATCGGCTCCCAGATTGTCGATTCCGACGGTTTCATTCTCGCCGCCGAGCGCGTGTTCTCACTGGTGGAAAAGCTGGTCGAACGTCACGGCACTGAAATCTCGGAACACTTCAACACCCTCGACCTCGGTGGCGGTTTCGGAATCGCCTACACCGCAGGCGAGCAGCCCCTCGACGTTGCTCCGCTTGCCGACGAGATCCTCACTGCTGTGGACAAGCTTGCGCAGCATATCGGCATTGCGACTCCGGCAGTGGCTGTTGAACCAGGTCGTGCCATCGTTGGCCCGTCCATGGTCACGGTGTACGAAGTGGGCACTTTGAAGGATGTGACCATCGATGACGGCATGACCCGTCGTTACGTATCGGTCGATGGCGGCATGAGCGACAATATTCGTCCGGCGCTTTACGGCTCGAACTATGATGGTCGCGTTGTTAATCGCGAGGTGTCCGGTTCCAGGATTCCCACCCGCGTCGTCGGAAAGCACTGTGAATCGGGAGACATTCTGATTAACGATGCGAACTACCCGAACGACATTGTCGAGGGTGATCTGTTCGCGCTCGCTGCTACTGGGGCATACTGTTACGCAATGGCCAGCCGCTACAACATGCTGACGCGACCACCAGTAGTGTCGGTATGCGATGGTCAAGTGACCCAAATATTAAGACGAGAAACCGTACAAGACTTACTAAGCCTGGAGTGTGAAACGCCACGATGACTGCCGCAACGAATAATCCTGGAAAGGGCGAGGGCCACAAAGTTGGTGTCGCTATTTTAGGTCTTGGCACAGTCGGTACTGAGGTTTACCGCCTGCTCAACGAGAAGGCTGAGGACTTCGAGCGCCGCATCGGCGGCCCGGTCGAGGTCGTTGGTATTGCTGTGAGCGACAAGACCAAGCCGCGTCCGAATGTGGATCAGGATCTTCTTACCGATGATGCTTTTTCGCTGGTTCAGCGCGATGACGTTGACCTGGTAGTCGAGGTCATCGGCGGCATTGATTACCCACGTCGCGTTGTGCTGGAGGCACTGCGTGCCGGCAAGTCGGTCGTGACCGCCAACAAGGCACTCGTCGCCGCTCACGGCGAGGAGCTCTCTGAGGCTGCCGATTCCTCGGGTGTCGACCTGTTCTTTGAGGCAGCTGTGGCTGCAGCTATCCCGGTCGTCGGGCCGCTGCGCCGTTCGCTGGCCGGTGACACTGTCAATAAGGTCATGGGTATTGTCAACGGCACTACCAACTTCATCCTTGATGCGATGGACTCCACTGGTGCGGACTACGACGAGATGCTGGCAGAGGCCACCCGCCTGGGTTACGCCGAGGCCGACCCGACTGCAGACGTCGAGGGCCACGATGCCGCTTCCAAGGCAGCTATTCTGGCCAGCCTGGCATTCCACACCCGCGTGACTGCTGATGATGTTCACTGCGAGGGTATTACCGAGATCACCGCTGACGACATCGCAGCCGCCAAGAGCGCAGACTGCACCATTAAGCTGCTGGCTACCTGTGAGCGGGTTACGGACGAAAATGGCAAGGAGTCCATTTCCGCCCGCGTGTACCCAGCGCTGATTCCACGTCGTCACCCGCTGGCAACTGTGCGTGAGTCTTTCAACGCTGTCTTCATTGAGGCCGAGGCCGCTGGTCGCCTGATGTTCTACGGCAACGGCGCTGGTGGTAATCCGACCGCCTCCGCAGTGCTCGGTGACCTCGTTGCAGCTGCTCGCAACATTGTCCACGGTGGTCGCGCACCGGGAGATTCCACCTACGCTAACCTGCCGATTCTCGACTTCGGTGACGTTCGCACCCGCTACCACATCGACCTGCACGTCGACGATCGTGTCGGAGTGCTTGCCGATGTCGCTCGTACCTTCTCTGATCACAACATCTCCCTGCGCACCGTCCGCCAGGAAGAGGGCGCCAACGGCGCTCGCCTGGTCATCGTGACCCACAAGGCACTGGAGAAGGATTTGGAAGCAACGGTCGACGAATTGCGCGCCAACGACGCGGTTTTGGCCGTCAACAACGTCATTCGTATCGAAGGAATGGATATCTAAATGGCACAGGAGCTTTTCCCGGGTCAGAAGGTCACCGTCACGGTTGCAGGTTCGTCAGCGAACTTGGGCCCGGGCTTCGACACCCTGGGGTTGGCAGTTGCGCTCTACGACATCGTCGAGGTCGAGGTCATCGAGTCCGGTGTCGTCGTTGAAATTCACGGCGAGGGCGAAGTCGACCTGCCGCGCAACGAATCTAATCTGGTTTTGCGCGCGATTCGCGCGGGCCTTCGCGCCGCAGGTGTCGAGGCACCGGGGCTGAAGGTTATTTGCCACAACACCATTCCGCAGTCGCGCGGTCTAGGCTCTTCCGCAGCCGCCGCCGTTGCTGGTGTCGCTGCCGCTAACGGTCTGGCGGGCTTCCCGCTTACCGATGACCAGGTAATCCAAGAATCCTCGGTATTCGAAGGCCACCCGGATAACGCTGGCGCATCCGTTCTCGGCGGGGCAGTGGTCAGCTGGACCGACAAGCCTGTCGATGGTCGCACCGCGCCCCAGTACCGAGCAGTGAGCATTCCGGTGCATGAGTCCATTCAGGCGACCGCACTCGTACCGGCATTCCACGCCTCCACGAATGCAGTTCGTCAGGTGCTGCCGAGCGATGTTTCGCATGTCGACGCTCGTTTCAATGTCTCTCGTACTGCGGTTATGACCGCAGCGCTGCAGTCCCACCCGGAACTGCTGTGGGAGGGAACGCGAGATCGCCTGCACCAGCCGTACCGCTCCGACGTGCTGCCGGTGACCGCAGAGTGGGTCAACCGCCTGCGCAACCGTGGCTACGCAGCATTTCTCTCGGGTGCTGGCCCGACCTGTATGGTTCTGGGAACTACTGCAGTGGATGAGAAAATCTTGGACGATGCCCGCGAGGCTGGCATCAAGGTCATGGAGCTGGGAATCGGCGAGCCGGTTAAGGTCGTGGTCGACGGCTAAGCCGCCGCTGCGGCCAGGTGCCGAGCCAGTGGCTTAGCCTGCCACCTATTTTTCGCCCGGCCCCTTCAGTTTCACGATGCTGTACTGACCTGCGCTCAAGTGCGAGCGCAGGTCTTTCTTGTCGAACTTGCCCACTGAGGTCTTATCGATTGAGTCCACGAAGGCCCAGTACTCCGGCAACATCCACTTTGGCAGCTTTGGCCGCAGCTCATCGCGGAGCATTTCAGCGGTCTCCTTGCTTGGTTCAACTTCCGGCATCAGCACCGTAATGGCGAGCGGTCGCTCACCCCACTTCTTATCTGGCATGCCGATAATCGCGCACTCGAGTACCTGTGGGCTTTCCATTACGAAGTTCTCCAGCTGAGCAGAGTAGATCCACTCGCCACCGGAACGAATGACATCGCGAGCACGGTCATGAATAGTCAGATAGCCGTCGTGAGTAATCGAGCCGACATCGCCAGTGCGGAGCCACCCGTCCTCGGTGAACTGTTCGCTAGCCTCGTCGACCTCCGCACCGCGGAAGAAGTGCGCGGTGCCTCCATCTTGAGCCTCCGGAGAACTGTAGTAGCCTCCGGTGACCGTGTTGCCGCGCACCTGCAGCTCACCCTGGTTGCGGTCATGCAGGTCGAGTACGCGGTCGTTGTCATCAACAATGCGGAACTGCATGATGTCCGGGAAACGCCCTTGGCTGACACGGTAGCGTTCGCGGGCCTCACCGGAGGCGCCGTACGGAGGTCGTGCCACGGTACCGATAGGCGAAGTCTCGGTCATGCCCCAGAAGTGGATGACATCGACACCGTAGCGCTCTTCCCATAGCCGAATCAGTGCAGGTGGGACAGGGGAACCGCCCGAGAAAATCTCCTGCAGACTCATGCGCTTCGGAGGATTGCTGAGGTAGTGCGCCATGAGGTTAATCCACAGCGTCGGCACGCCCTGAGCTACGCGCGGCATTGAGGTTTCGATGATTTCTGCCAGACGCGGTGCGGACAGGTCCGCGCCGGGGAAGATCAGCGATGCCCCGCACATGAAGGAGGCCAGCGGCACGCCCCAGGACAGGACGTGGTAAATGGGCACACAGCAAAGCCACGGGTTTCCATGCGAAATGGCAAAGGAGTCAGTGGTGCGCATATTCAGGCTGTGCAAGTACAGCGAACGGTGGCTGTAGACGACACCTTTAGGTGCGCCCTCGGTGCCCGTCGAATAGCACATGGCTGCACCGGAGTTTTCGTCGAGCTCAGGCCAGTCGAAGCGGCTGGGGCGTCCGTCGATGAGTGATTCGTAGGAGTACCACGGGATGCCAGCCGGCAGTTGCTCAGCCACATCCGACAGATCACCAATACCGATAATGATAACGGCGCGGACGCGCGGGCAGTGCGGAAGAACCTCGGCGAGCAGCTCAATCTCGGTCGGGTCTGCGATAATGACCTGGTCATCGGCGTGATTGATAATGTGCACAATCTGATCCGGCATGAGCTGCTTGTTCAGCGGCTGGAATACCGCGCCCATGGAGGCGACGCCGAGGAAGACCTCGAAGTGTTCGGTGCAGTTGTACATCAGGGTAGCGATGCGCTGGTCACCGTCGATGCCGAGCTCATCGCGAAGTGCATGTGCCAGCGCACTAGCGCGCGCGGCGATGGCGGAAAAAGTGGTGGTCTCAGGTCCGTCACTGTTCCAGGAGGTCACCGGAGTCCGACCGTGAATGGTGCGACCGTATTCCACAATCTGAGCGATACTGAGAGGAATATGAGGCATCGTACTGCGCATGAGCTCTACAGTACCGACTCGCAGCCCCGCGACCTAGCGAAACGCAGGTGAGAACTAGTGTTGCTACCTGACTATTTGGTGACTATCCTTGGTCAATAGGTCGTTTTCAATACGCGGATAGATACGTACTTCTTCATGTACTCCGCATGCCGTTGACCTTCGCAGTTGTTCACACAACGCGATGGCGCAACGTGACATTGAAAACACATAAATCAGTAGTGCGACTACATAGTCTTGCGGTGCTGTGGACCTAAAATTTCCTAACCATCTTCAGCCCGGACGCTCGGGTTTGAGATGCGGAAATAATGTAGGCAAGATGCCTCGGTTTAGTTTCAACGTCGAGGTCTTTTGCCTGGCTTTTTCGATAATTTCCCGTCAGCTGCGGCTACTTTTCCGCACGTGGTAAAGGTTCGACGACGGAGCACACGCGGTGGCGGGCAGTAAGAGCGAAAAAGTGTCAATGACATAGCCCCCTGTAGAGAGTGACTACAGGGAAGGTCGATGAAAGGACATCCGTGACCGATACGGACACCACTGCCACGGCAGGCGGCCCAGAGAATCTTGCGGCCCTCCGAATGGCAGAACTGCGTGAAATCGCTTCCAGCAAGGGCATTCGCGGCATCTCCGCCATGCGCAAGCATGAGCTGATTGAGGCCATTAAGAATGGTGCCCCGGCTGCTGGTTCCGCTCCAGCTCGGAAATCTCGCGCGAAGAAGGCTGCGGCTGGGGCTGCGGATACCGGCTCCAAGGCGAAGGATGCCAAGGAATCGCCGTCGGAAAGCGCGGATAAGGGTTCCAGTAAGAGCGCCGACAAGAGCGACAAGGGCAACGACAAGCGAGACGACGCCAACGCGGATGGTCGCGAGGAGATGTCCCGTTCTCAGCAGCGTCGAAATCGTCGTAACCGTGCTCGTCAGCGCGAGCAGGAGAATCAGGACGATCGCAGCAACGATAGCCGCGACGATTCCGATAACGGCAACGACCGCGGTGATCGCAACGACAATCGCAACGATCGTAATGATCGTAATGACCGCGGTGATCGCAACGACCGTAATAACCGCAACGATCGCAACAACCACGATCGAGACAACGACGATGAAGGCCGCGGCAACCGCAACAACCGCCGCGGTCGCAACAACAATCGCAATAACGACCGCAATAACCATGACGATGACGGTCGTGGCAACCGTAACCGCCGCAACCGTCGCAATCGCCGCGACCGTCGCGGACGCGATAACAACGGTGGGGGACACGGCGGTCAGGACGAGATCCGCGAGGATGACGTTCTCCAGCCGGTGGCTGGCATCGTCGATGTGCTAGATAACAAGACCGCATTCGTGCGCACGTCCGGATACCTGCCGGGCTCTAACGATGTGCTGGTGTCCGCGCAAATGGTTCGTAAATACGGTCTGCGCAAGGGCGACGCCGTCACTGGTCAGGTCCGCATGCCGCGTGAGAATGGCTCGGGCCAGGTCACTCATGGCAACGGCCGTAATCGCCGCAAGTACAACCCGCTGGTCAAGGTCGAAACTGTAAACGGCATCGATCCGGAGCAGGCAAAGCAGCGGCCGAACTTCGCTAAGCTCACCCCGCTGTACCCGAACCGTCGCCTGCGCCTGGAGACCGAGCAGAAGATTCTCACCACTCGCGTCATCGACCTGATTATGCCGATTGGTAAGGGTCAGCGTGCGCTCATCGTTTCGCCGCCGAAGGCCGGTAAGACCACGATCCTGCAGAACATTGCGAACGCTATCGCGACGAACAACCCCGAGTGCTACATGATGGTCGTGCTTGTCGACGAGCGCCCGGAGGAAGTCACCGACATGCAGCGCAGTGTCCGTGGCGAGGTTATTGCTTCTACCTTCGACCGCCCGCCGTCAGATCACACGGCAGTGGCCGAGTTGGCTATTGAGCGTGCAAAGCGTCTGGTGGAACAGGGGCAGGACGTCGTCGTACTGCTGGACTCCATTACCCGCCTTGGCCGTGCGTACAACAACTCTTCGCCGGCATCGGGACGAATCCTCTCCGGTGGTGTGGACTCCAACGCTCTGTACCCGCCGAAGCGCTTCTTGGGTGCTGCCCGAAACATCGAAGAAGGCGGCAGCCTCACCATCATCGCCACCGCGATGGTGGAGACCGGTTCCGCAGGCGACACTGTTATCTTCGAGGAGTTCAAGGGCACCGGTAACGCCGAGCTGAAGCTCGACCGTAAAATCTCCGAGCGCCGCGTGTTCCCGGCAGTGGATGTCAACCCGTCGGGTACTCGTAAGGATGAGCTACTGCTCAGCACGGAGGAGGCTCGCATTATGCACAAGCTGCGCCGCATCCTCTCCGCGCTGGAGTCGCAGGCTGCTATTGACCTGTTGATTAAGCAGCTGAAGAAGACCCGGAATAACAAGGAATTCCTGATGCAGGTGGCTTCTTCTGCACCAATGGCCGCCGACGTTGATGTGGACGACATGCTTTAGCTGGGGTTAGCCGCAAACCACAGCACCAACCAGCATTTCACCCATCACAATCTGAAGGAATATTCAATGGCTAATCAGGTTTCCGCAGTTGACGACATCCTCTCCGAATACCACGGGCTCGAGGCGCAGCTGGCTGACCCCGAGCTGCACAACGACCCGAAGGCTGCCCGTAAGGTCGGCAAGCGCTTCAATGAGCTGCAGCCGGTCATTCAGACTCACAAGAAGCTGACTGAGGTCCAGGATGACCTGGAGGCAGCTCGCGAGATGGCATACGAGGACTCCGAGTTCGCAGCTGAGGCTGAGCGTCTCGCTGCCGAGGCAGAGGAACTCGAGGAGAAGCTCGCCGACCTGCTGGCTCCGCGCGATCCGCACGACAGCGATGACATCGTTATGGAGCTCAAGTCCGGTGCCGGCGGTGAGGAGGCTGCGCTCTTCGCAGGTGAGCTCGCTCGCATGTACCAGCGCTATGCAGAAAAGCACGGCTTTACCACCGAGATTCTCGGTCTGTCCGAGTCTGATCTCGGCGGCGTGAAGGACATGACTATGTCCATCCGAGCCAAGACTCCGTCCCGCGACGGTGCGTGGAGCGTGTTCAAGTTTGAAGGTGGCGTCCACCGCGTGCAGCGCGTGCCGGTTACCGAATCTCAGGGCCGTATTCAAACGTCCGCCGCTGGTGTGCTGGTCTACCCGGAGCCCGACGAGGTCGAAGACATCCAGATTGATGAAAAGGATCTGCGTGTCGACGTCTACCGCTCCTCCGGTAAGGGCGGTCAGGGTGTTAACACGACTGACTCCGCCGTTCGCCTGACGCACCTTCCGACTGGTCTCGTTGTTACCTGTCAGAAGGAACGCTCGCAGATTCAGAACAAGGCCCGCGCTATGCAGGTCCTTGCTGCTCGACTGCAGCAGATGAAGGAAGAGGAGATCGCCGAGGCTGCCTCTGACCAGCGTAAGTCTCAGGTGCGCAACATGGATCGCTCCGAGCGCATCCGCACTTACAACTTCCCGGAGAACCGCGTTTCCGATCACCGCATCGGTTACAAGGCTCACAACCTGGACTCGGTGCTGGGCGGCGACATGGATGACCTGCTCAAGGCCCTCCACGACGCGGAGCGCGCTGAGCGTCTTGAAGCCGAGTAGCCCCACGCCCGCAGAAAATAGCTCGCCGACGTTACCGGATTCCGTCCGTACTCTCGGCGAGCTGTTTCGCTATGCGCGTCGCACGCTTGACGACGCGGCGCTGGCTTCTCCGGATGCCGACGCACGGGCGCTATTTGCAGCCGCAGTCGATGCGGGATCGGCAGACATTATCTTCCGCGGAGACGAACCGTACACCGATGAGGACGGTCGCAAGTATCTGGCCGAGATACTGGCCCGCAGAGTGGCTCGTGAGCCACTGCAGCACATCCTCGGTACGGCGCCGATGATGAGCCTGGAACTACAGGTCGGGCCCGGTGTTTTTGTACCCCGGCCGGAGACGGAACTGCTCGCGCAGTGGGCAATCGATCGAGCCCGTGAACTGGTCGCAAGTGGCGTCGTCAAGCCGAAAATCGTTGACTTGTGTACTGGATCCGGTGCGTTGGCGTTGGCGATCGCCGATGCCGTACCCGAAGCGGACGTGGTGGCTGTGGAGCTCTCTGAGCGGGCACGGGCGTGGGCTGCGAAGAATATCGAGACGTACGGCGATGGGCGTGTGCGTCTGATTGCTGGCGATGTCACGGATGTTCAGCTGATTGATGATGGCGCTGAGCTCGCAGAATGGGTAGGCGAGACCGACATTGTTGTGTCCAACCCTCCATATGTGCCCGAAGACACCGAAGTTGACCCCGAAGTGAGAGCTGATCCGCACTCTGCGGTCTTCGGCGGCGACGATGGGCTAGATGTCATTCGACCTATGATGAACCTAGTGGATGCGCTGGTGCGGCCGGGTGGAGTCATCGGCATCGAGCACGATGACTCTTCAGGAGACGATGTCAGTTCACTGCTAAAGGACACCTGGGATTACGCTGATGTAGAGGTCCACCGTGACTTTGCGGGCCGTGACCGTTTTACGGTGGGACGCAAAAATTGATCTTAAAAGCAAACTTTGAAGCAGGAGCACAAATCTGATGAGCAGGATTATGGACTGCAGCACAGATGAAAACCGCGAACGCGCAATTGCAGCAGCAGTAGATGCAGTGAAGGCAGGACGGCTGGTCGTTATGCCTACCGATACCGTCTACGGCCTTGGCTGCGATGCCTTTGATAACCAGGCCGTTGCCTCCTTGCTGCGTGCCAAGCACCGCGGCCCGGATATGCCGGTACCGGTGCTCGTGGGTTCCTGGAACACGATTGAGGGGCTCGTCCGCGAATACTCGCCAGCTGCTCGCACGCTGGTGGAGGCTTTCTGGCCGGGCGGACTGTCGCTGGTTGTGAACCAGGCGCCGAGCTTGCCGTGGAACCTTGGTGATACCGCGGGTACGGTCATGCTGCGCATGCCGCTGCACCCAATTGCTATCGAGATTCTGCGCCGCACCGGTCCGATGGCCGTGTCCAGTGCGAACATCTCCGGCCAGGCACCGGCCACCAATGCCGTGCGTGCCAAGCAGATGTTGGGTGGGGAAGCGGCTGTCTACGTCGACGGCGGCGAAGCCACGATTGGCACCCCATCGACGATTGTCGATATCTCGACTCCAGTGCCGCGGATTCTGCGCGAAGGCGCTGTGTCAGCAGCGGCGGTTGCCGAGGTTTTGAGTACTACGCCCGAGCGACTGCTGGGGCAGTAGTCTTGTCTACCTAAGGCTTTTCCTGTTTAGTATCTGCAGCGATTGTGTGGGTGAGTAGTACCTAGTGGCGGACATGAGCTTATTGGCAGCCCAGTCGGGTGGGGCAGGTGTGCCCATCCGCGAGCTCGCCATGCTCGTTTTAGTTTCCGCTGCTGTCAGTTATTTGCTCACTGGAGTGGTGCGTTATGTGCTGGTCCGCTCGGGCTGGTTGGATGCGCCCCGCACGCGCGATGTCCACGATATTCCGAAGCCCAGGCTCGGAGGCGTGGCGATGTACTCCGGGGTGGTCGCAGCTATCGCCCTTGCCTCGGTGATGCCGGCTCTCAACCGTGGTTTTCCGCCCATGACTCCAGATATGAGGGCAGTTGTGGCGGCCGCGTCGCTCTTGCTAATCGTCGGTATTTGGGATGACCTCTTTGACTTAGATGCCCTCACGAAGTTGGTGGGGCAGGTCGCGGCGGCACTTTTGATGTCATTTATGGGCGTCAATTGGTATCTGCTCTATATCCCGTTCAGTGGCGGCGCCACGCTCATTCTCGATCCAATCATGTCCACAGTCTTGACTGTCCTATTTACTGTGGCATTGATTAACGCCTTCAACTTTGTTGACGGCATCGATGGTCTCGCAGCTGGACTCGGCATGATCGCCGCAGCTGCAATCCTTGTCTATTCGATGGTCATGCTTCACGACCAAGGCGGAACCGTGTCTGCCTATCCACCCGCGATGATTTCCGCGTGCCTCCTCGGCGCTTGCCTGGGCTTCTTGCCGCACAACTTCGAGCCCGCACGCATTTTCATGGGCGATTCCGGTGCCATGATGATCGGCTTGCTGCTCGCAGCGGCATCGGTGTCGGCGTCGGGACGCATCGCGCCCTCCATGTACGGCACCGCTGACGTCATCGCTCTAATCTCGCCGGTTGTGGTCGTCATCGCAGCAATTAGCGTGCCAATGCTCGACTTGCTGCTTGCTGTCGTTCGCCGCGTCAGCCAGGGCAAGTCACCCTTCTCACCCGACAAAATGCATATTCACCACCGCCTCCTGTCGATGGGACACAGTCATCGCCGCGTGGTGCTAGTGCTTTACCTATGGGTGTCGGTCGTCGCGTACGCCGCCGTTGCCACCACCATTTTCCCCTTTGAATTTGTCGCTCTCACCTTCGGGATCCTGCTTATCATCGCGGTTGTCTTCACCCTCCGCCGTCGCAATGCGCTTGCCGACGACCGTTCAACGGGAGCGCGTCCCAGAAGTGGAAGTGGGGTCCGGCAGGTTATAAGACGTCGACGTGGACGCAGAAGGTACAATCTTCGACCGTGACTGAAAAAACAACTCCGGAGCCCGAGTCTAAATACGACGATTCGCGGCGACCGCTGCTGGCTGCTGCTCGCTCGGGCGCAATCGCGCTCGCTGTGATTACCGTGCTTTCGCTGCTGGTCTGGGGTGGCAAAAACGGTATGCCCGGTGTCTGGGGCGTACTCCTTGGTGCGGGCATTAGCGGAAGCTTCGTATTGCTTACCGTTCTAGGCATCCTCTTTACTGCTCGAACTTCGCCGTCCGTCACGCTTGCCGTTGTACTGGGTGGCTGGTTGTTGAAGATTGTCGTATTGATCGGTGTCCTGGTTGTTATTAGAAATCTTGAGTTTTATGACAACATGACTTTCTTCGTCACTGTTGTACTCACGCTGATGGTGACGCTGGGTGCAGAAGTGTGGGGAATGTCGCAATCTAACCTCACTTATGTGCAACCAATGAAGGACGAATAGCTCGTTAATAACTTGTTGACCTGCTGAGAGGCTGCAATGCGCCTCTAAAACCGCAGGTAATAAGCATATTGTCCAGTTTGTGCAGAAGATGCCACAAATAGAGGCCGAAACCCACAGCGGGGGTCGGCCTCTTTGTTGGTTTCGGGGTCGGAAACGCGGGGGTGTACCGGGTGGGGAAAATGAGTCAGAACTGTTATCCTGAGTTTCGGGTAAGACGGCCTGTAGCGAAATAACTATCATTTCCACAGGTACGGTCCCCGTGAGCGCCGTGCTGATGAGCGAATGGAATCCGCGGCGCGACACGTTAAATGACGTCCTTCGCACCGCTTGACAATAGTTCTAGCGGCCCAATCACGGGAGAGAACGCTGAGCGTTACAACACTTGCCGAGATGCGGGGTGAGTTTCACTCACCCAACTTGCAGGAGGAGTATTTCCCGGGTGAACAATTTGGCGACTTCATTTTAGGTGGCAGTGGCGACTGGTACGCCATGGACCGCCTGATGATTGTTCGTCTTTTGATGGCCGTGATCGTCGCCGTGTTCTTCGTCGTCGCAATGCGTCGTCCGAAGCTCGTGCCGACTGGTCTGCAGAACGTTGCGGAGTTGATGCTGGACTTCGTCCGCATCCACATCGCGGAGGAGATTCTGGGTAAGAAGGAGGGGCGTCGTTTCCTTCCGGTTCTGGCCACCATCTTCTTCCTTGTTATCTCGATGAATATTGCGGCTATTATTCCTGGCCTCAATATTTCGCCGAACGCCCGAATCGGTATGCCACTGGTTCTGGCCCTGTTCGCATACGTTGCCTTCATTTACGCGGGCTCGAAGAAGATGGGCTTCTTCAAGTTTGTGAAGTCGGCAGTCGTTATTCCGAACTTGCCACCGGTACTCCACCTCATCGTGGTGCCGATCGAGATTTTCTCCAACTTCGTTCTCCGCCCAGTTACGCTGACCATCCGTCTGATGGCCAACATGCTGGCGGGCCACATGGTTCTAGTCCTGCTTTTCGGTGCCACGAACTTCTTCTTCTGGCAGCTGAATGGTTGGACCGCCCTGTCCGGGTTGACCCTTGTCGCTGCGGTAGCATTCACGCTGTTCGAGATGCTGGTGATTTTCCTGCAGGCATACATCTTTGCCCTGCTGAGCGCCGTCTACATCGAACTGTCGCTGCACGCAGACGAGCACTAACCCATAACTAATGAGGCCGCAACTTCGGCAACAAGGCCTCGCAAATTTAATAGCAAGACCCACTTGACCCACAAAAGCCCCGGGCCTACTTAGAACAATCTTTAATCCGGGGCCATCCTTTAAGAAAGGGAACGGTTCATAATGAACGACGTCATCCTCTCCGCCCAGGACGCTGTCCAGGCTGTCGACACCAACGCTGGCCTGAAGACCATCGGTTACGGTCTGTCCACCCTGGGCCCGGGCCTCGGTATCGGTATCGTCGCCGGCAAGACCGTTGAGGGTATGGCACGCCAGCCTGAGATGGCCGGCCAGCTGCGTACCACCATGTTCCTGGGTATCGCCTTCACTGAGGCTCTCGCCCTGATCGGCCTGGTCGCAGGCTTCGTTTTCTAAGTCCGGACCTTCAAGCGGAGAACACGTAAACCATGACAGATTTCACCTTTTTGCTAGCGGCGGGTGACCTCCCGATGGGAGAGTCCATTAACCCGCTGCTGCCAAAGACCTATGACATCGTCTGGTCCGTTGTCCCGCTGGTAGTTATCCTGGTTCTCTTCTGGAAGCTCGTTCTTCCGAAGTTCCAGGAGGTCCTGACCGAGCGGGAGGACCGGATTGAGGGCGGCATTGAACGCGCTGAAGCTGCACAGGCTGAAGCCAAGGCCGCTCTGGAAAAGTACAACAGTCAGCTCGCAGAGGCCCGTACTGAAGCAGCAAAGATTCGCGACGAAGCCCGTGCACAGGGTCAGCGCATCATTGCAGACGCTACGACCAAGGCTAATGACGAGAGCGCACGAATCATCGAGTCCGGTGAGAAGCAGCTCGCTGCCCAGCGTGAGCAGGTAGTCGCAGAGCTGCGTAAGGAAATGGGCCAGAACTCCATCAATCTCGCTGAGCGCCTTCTGGGCGAGCAGCTTTCCGACGACGTTCGTAACTCGTCGACGATTGACAACTTCTTGTCCAACCTTGACACCGTGGCCCCGGCCGGAAAGTAGGCGACATGCACGCAGCAAGCCGCGAATCCCTGGCAGCCCTTAGCCAGCGACTGGACGCCGCTATCGGTGGCGACAATGTCGCTGTTGCTCAGGCTGCTCAGACTGGTTCCGAGCTTTTCGACATCGTCGAGGTCCTGGACTCCGACCGCGGCCTGCGTGTCGCTGTCGCCGACACCTCGGCGACTGCGGAACAGCGTTCCGGCCTTGTCCGGAGCCTGTTCGCGGGCAAGGTATCTGAGACGACTCTTAACCTCGTCGTGGATGCTGCCGCGCAGGTATGGTCCACCCCGCGTGAAATGCGTGAGGGTTTGGTAGAGCTGGGCCGTCGAGCCCTCCTTCGCTCTGCCGAAGGCCAGGGACAGCTTGAGACTGTTGAGTCTGAGCTGTTCCAACTGGGACACATCCTGGCTGAGCAGTCGCAGCTTGAACAGCTGCTGGCCGACAAGGCCGCAACCCCCGAAGCCAAGCGTGGGCTCCTCGCCTCTGTGCTGTACGGCAAGGTCACTTCCGTGACCGAAACCCTGGCACTGCAGGCTGTTGGCCGCCCATCCAAGCGCCCCGCGGACGACATTGACTCCCTGTCCCGGCTAGCCGCCGGCCTGCGGAACCACGTCGTCGCTCGCGTGACCAGTGCCACGGCCGTCTCTGACGAGCAAGAGCGAGCACTGGCGGACAAGCTCGGCCGAGTCTACGGCAAGGCGATGTCCATCCACACCGTGATCGACAAGTCGATTCTCGGTGGACTGGTCATCCGGGTTGGCGACGAGGTCATCGACGGTAGCCTTTCAACAAAGCTTGAGAAGCTGCGCGTCGGCCTCGGCTGACGGATGGTTTAGACGATTAATCACTGGAAGAATATTACCGAGAGCAGGAAGAACATGGCGGAGCTGACGATCTCCTCCGACGAGATCCGTAGCGCGATTGCGAACTACACCTCGAGCTACTCCCCGGAGGCCTCCCGTGAGGAGGTTGGCGTTGTTATCAGTGCAGCTGATGGTATCGCCCAGGTTTCGGGAATGCCGTCGGTCATGACGAATGAGCTTCTGGAGTTCCCGGGCGGCGTTATTGGCGTCGCTCAGAACCTTGACACCGACAAGGTCGGCGTTGTGGTGCTGGGTAACTTCGAGTCGCTTAAAGAGGGTGACGAGGTAAAGCGGACGGGTGACGTCCTTTCGATTCCGGTCGGGGACAAGTTCCTCGGTCGCGTAATTAACCCCCTGGGCCAGCCGATTGACGGCCTGGGCGACATTGAGGCTGAAGAGGACCGCGTCCTCGAGCTGCAGGCACCGACCGTGCTGCAGCGTCAGCCGGTTGAAGAGCCGATGGCTACTGGTATTAAGGCCATCGACGCAATGACCCCAATTGGTCGTGGTCAGCGTCAGCTGATCATTGGTGACCGTAAGACCGGTAAGACCGCGGTCTGCCTGGACACCATTTTGAACCAGAAGGCTAACTGGGAGTCCGGTGACCCGAGCAAGCAGGTGCGATGCATCTACGTTGCTATCGGTCAGAAGGGCTCCACCATTGCTGGTGTGCGCCAGACCCTCGAGGAGCAGGGCGCACTCGAGTACACCACCATCGTTGCTGCCCCGGCGTCGGATGCCGCAGGCTTCAAGTGGCTTGCACCATTCGCAGGCGCCGCACTGGGTCAGCACTGGATGTACCAGGGCAAGCACGTCCTGGTCATTTACGATGATCTGACTAAGCAGGCAGAGGCATACCGTGCCATCTCGCTGCTGCTGCGTCGCCCGCCGGGACGCGAAGCTTACCCGGGTGACGTCTTCTACCTCCACTCCCGTCTGCTGGAGCGTGCTGCGAAGCTCTCCGACGACATGGGTGCAGGCTCGCTGACCGCACTGCCGATCATCGAGACCAAGGCAAACGACGTGTCGGCCTTCATTCCGACCAACGTCATTTCCATTACCGATGGCCAGGTCTTCCTCGAGTCCGACCTGTTCAACCAGGGTGTCCGCCCGGCTATTAACGTCGGTGTGTCGGTTTCCCGTGTTGGTGGTGCCGCACAGACCAAGGGCATGAAGAAGGTTTCCGGTAACCTGCGTCTGGACCTCGCGTCCTACCGCGACCTGGAAGCATTCGCAATGTTCGCATCCGACCTGGACGATGCCTCCAAGCGTCAGCTGGAGCGCGGTCAGCGTCTGGTTGAGCTGCTGAAGCAGAAGGAAAACCACCCGCAGCCGGTCGAGTACCAGATGACCTCCATCTACCTCGCTGGTGAGGGCGAATTCGACGATGTCCCGGTTGAGGACGTCCGTCGCTTCGAGGCCGAGCTGCTTGAGCACCTGCAGGACACTCAGCCTGCAGTCTTCGAGCAGATTGACGGCGGCGTCGCCTTCTCTGACGAGTCCAAGGCTGCTCTGAAGTCCGCTACCGCTAACTTCAAGAAGTCCTTCCAGACTTCTGAGGGCGCACCGCTGGCTTCCGAGGCTCCGGTCGAGGCACTCGACGAGGGCGAGCTCAAGAAGCAGCAGATTACGGTCTCCCGCAAGACTGCCCAGAACTAGGCAGGTTGAGCTACTCAATGACCGTTTTCGCAATTGAAGGGAGGGAATAGGACATGGCGAATCTTCGTGAACTTCGAGCCCGAATCAAGTCGGTGAACTCGACCAAGAAGATCACCAAGGCCCAGGAGCTTATCGCAACCTCGCGCATTACCAAGGCGCAGCGTCGCGTAGCAGACTCCCAGCCGTACGCCGACGAAATCGAGAAGGTCATCGGACGTCTCGCATCGGCTTCGTCGTTGGATCACCCGATGCTCGTAAAGCGTGAGGGTAACCAGCGTGTTGCAGTCCTGGTTGTCACCAGTGACCGCGGCATGTGTGGCGGCTACAACCACAACGTCCTGAAGAAGGCTGCAGAGCTGCGTACCGCTCTGGAAGAGCAGGGGCATGAGGTCGTTCTCTACGTGACTGGCCGTAAGGGCACCGACTACTACGACTTCCGTGGTGTCGAGCTCGCCGGTACGTGGGAGGGCTTCTCCCAGGATCCGGACTACGCCGCAACCCACGACGTGCGTCGTCACCTCATTGATGGTTTCAACGCTACGGCCGAGGGCACTGCCAAGTACCGCGAAGGCCTGCGTGGCACCAACGGCGAGGCCGTTCAGGGCTTCGACCAGGTCCACGTTGTCTACACGGAATTCGTGTCCATGCTTTCTCAGATTCCGCGTGCACACCAGATGCTCCCGATTGAGCCTGTGTACGAGGATGTCGAGATTGCTCAGGGCGAGGACATGCTGTCCGATGGATCAGATGACCTCAAGCCGGACTACGAATTCGAGCCTGATGCAGACACCCTGTTGGCAGAGCTTCTGCCGCAGTACGTGTCCCGTACCCTGTTCGCAGTGATGCTCGAGGCCGCTGCCTCTGAGTCCGCTGCCCGTCGTAACGCTATGAAGTCCGCGACGGACAACGCTACCGAGCTGGTCAAGGACCTCTCGCGTGTTGCTAACCAGGCACGTCAGGCACAGATTACCCAGGAAATCACAGAAATCGTCGGTGGCGCCGGTGCGCTCGACGACAGCGGAGAAAGTGACTAGATATGAGCACAGCTCTAAGTGAGCAGAACACCACCACGGCTGTGGGCCGTGTTGTGCGTGTCATCGGTGCCGTCGTCGACGTGGAGTTCCCGCGTAACGAACTGCCGGCACTTTACAACGCGCTGACCGTGGAAGTTACCCTTCCTTCGGTCGCCAAGACCATTGTCCTCGAGACTGCACAGCACCTCGGCGACAACATGGTTCGTACCATTGCTATGGCCCCGACCGACGGCCTGGTCCGCGGTGCAGAGGTCAAGGACACCGGTAAGCCGATTTCGGTTCCGGTTGGTGACGTCGTCAAGGGTCACGTCTTTAACGCAATGGGCGACTGCCTGGACGAGCCGGGCCTGGGTCGCGATGGCGAGCAGTGGGGCATCCACCGTGAGCCGCCGGCCTTCGATCAGCTCGAGGGCAAGACCGAGATTCTGGAAACCGGTATTAAGGTCATCGACCTGCTGACCCCGTACGTTAAGGGCGGCAAGATTGGTCTGTTCGGTGGTGCCGGTGTCGGTAAGACCGTTCTGATCCAGGAGATGATTACTCGTATTGCACGCGAGTTCTCCGGTACTTCGGTCTTCGCCGGTGTTGGTGAGCGTACCCGTGAGGGCACCGACCTCTTCCTGGAAATGGAAGAGATGGGCGTTCTCCAGGACACCGCCCTCGTCTTCGGCCAGATGGACGAGCCGCCGGGAGTCCGTATGCGTGTCGCGCTGTCGGGTCTGACCATGGCGGAGTACTTCCGCGATGTTCAGCACCAGGACGTGCTGCTCTTCATTGACAACATCTTCCGTTTCACCCAGGCCGGTTCTGAGGTTTCGACCCTGCTGGGTCGTATGCCTTCCGCCGTGGGTTACCAGCCGACCCTGGCTGACGAGATGGGTGTTCTGCAGGAGCGCATTACGTCCACCAAGGGCCGTTCGATTACCTCTCTGCAGGCCGTCTACGTGCCTGCCGATGACTACACCGACCCGGCTCCGGCAACGACCTTCGCCCACCTCGATGCAACCACCGAGCTCGACCGCTCGATTGCATCGAAGGGTATTTACCCGGCAGTGAACCCGCTGACTTCGACTTCTCGTATCCTCGAGCCGTCGATCGTCGGTGAGGAGCACTACCGAGTTGCTCAGCAGGTTATTAACATCCTGCAGAAGAACAAGGAACTCCAGGACATCATCGCCATCCTCGGTATGGACGAGCTGTCTGAGGAGGACAAGGTGACCGTGCAGCGTGCACGTCGTATCCAGCGATTCTTGGGTCAGAACTTCTTCGTTGCTGAGAAGTTCACGGGTCTGCCTGGTTCGTACGTCCCGCTGAAGGACACCATCGTTGCCTTCGACCGCATCTGCAAGGGCGACTTCGACAACTACCCGGAGATGGCCTTCGACGGCCTGGGTGGCCTCGACGATGTCGAGAAGAAGTACGCTGAAATGCAGAAGAAGTAAGGGGCATCCTCATGGCTGAAATCACCGCTGAACTGGTTGCCGTTGAGCGACCGCTCTGGAAGGGCAAGGCCACTTTGGTCTCTGCCCAGACCACCGAGGGTGAGATCGGCGTGCTGCCCGGACACCAGCCGTTGCTTGGCCAGCTGGTCAACAACGGCACGGTGACCATCAAGACCGCAGACGGCAAGGTTCTTGTCGCTTCGGTACAGGGTGGGTTCATTTCCGTGTCTACCTCGAAGGTTTCGATCCTCGCGGATAAGGCAGTCTGGGCTGACGAGGTTAACCTCTCCGAGGCCGAGTCCAACCTGACTTCGGATGACCCTGCAGTAAAGGCTCAGGCTGAGTCGGAGGTCCGCGCGGCTCGTCGCGCTTCCACCAACTAGTCTGTTCGCCTGAACATCCGGTCGCACGACCGTATTCTTCCTGCTTCTTTAAACGGGGCGGGGAGCTCGCAAGAGAAATCTTGCCAGCTTCCCGCCCCGTTTTTCTTAGTTATTTTTCATGTCAGTGCAACAATCGGGTAGGGTTTGTAAAAAGCCTCTAATGCGCTTTTGAACCAAGGTTCGTCGTCTATTCACCCGGATGCGAGGCTGGCAGATAGTGTTTTCAAGCGTAACCATGATGTCAATCATGTTCATGATTATCGGTGCGATGTTGATCGTCGGCGGGGTCCTTGCCCTGTGGCGTTTCGCCAGCCTGCATGCAAAAGGTACTCCTGTTATTGCTCGTCGCCTTCCTGCAGGTGATGGCAGTCATTGGCGCCATGGTGTCATTGTTTATTCCGAGTCGACGTTGAAGATGTACAAGCTACGTTCGCTGCGTCCTGGCTGTGATGCCGAATTTGCCCGTCACGATGTCACTATTGTGGATCGCCGAGATCCGACTGACATCGAGGCGGGTTTTTTCGCGCCCGGGCTTCGGGTAGTCAGGATTAAAACGGGGAAAAATACCGAATGGGAGTTTGCTGTGGACTCGTCCTCGGACACTGCGCTGGTGGCGTGGGTGGAGTCGAAGCCGTCGTCACGCCAGACTCGTGAGTTTCCTACAGACATTGAGCGCCGTTTCCGTTCGGCTTATAACCGTGGCCGAGGAAGTCAGTATTAGCCTCGGACGACAGGCTATTGCTAAGGCTCTAGTGGGTATTGTTTTCTCCCGCGCGGCAGTCACGTTAGGGTAGGGGAATGCGCCTTGTGATTGCTGAATGCACCGTTGACTATGTCGGTCGCTTGAATGCCCATCTGCCTCATGCCCCGCGCTTGCTGTTGGTGAAAGCCGATGGGTCTGTTTCTGTGCATGCCGACGACCGTGCATATAAGCCTCTAAACTGGATGACACCGCCGTGCACGCTGACGGAGAAGGATATTCTCGACGAGTCGGGTGAAGACACTGGTGAAAAGCTCTGGGTCGTCGAGAATAAGAAGGGCGAGCAGCTTCGTATAACTATCGGCAAGGTGCTGGCTGATAGCACGTACGAACTGGGAGAGGACCCTGGCCTGGAGAAGGACGGGGTAGAAGCGCATCTACAGGAACTGCTTGCAGATCAGTTCACAACGTTTGGCGAGGGCTACACCCTGATTAGGCGCGAATACCCAACCCCGATCGGACCGGTGGACCTGCTTGGCCGCGATGAAAACGGCGCCACCGTTGCAGTCGAGGTTAAGCGTCGGGGCGGTATCGATGGCGTTGAGCAGCTAACCCGTTACTTGGAGATGCTGAACCGCGATGAGCTGCTGGCACCGGTGGAAGGGATTTTTGCTGCCCAGGAGATTAAGCCACAGGCCAAGACTCTGGCAGAGGATCGTGGGATTCGCTGTGTGACCGTGGATTACGACGCCCTGCGTGGCCTGGAGTCCAATGAATTGCGGTTGTTCTAGCCATGCCTAGGCGAAACCACAAGCGGCGCGGTAATCAACGAGGCAACCAACGCGGCGGGCGTAATAACCACGGCCAGAATCGCGGCAGCCTGCCCACATTTGGCAGTTCTTTCCAAAACACCCGCACTGAATCTGGGCCTGCCGGTTGGCAGGACGTGGACTTTGCGGTGCGTAACATCAGCGCTGGACAGTCGAACAAGGTTTATCGCTGTCCAGGGTGCGACCAGGAAATCATGCCCGGGACCTCGCACATCGTAGCTTGGCCGCAGGATTATGGTGCAGGCGCCGATGACCGGCGCCATTGGCACACTAACTGCTGGCGCAATAGAGCTCACCGCACTATCACGCGCCGCTGGGGATAGATTTACTTAGCCGGCTCAACGAGCTCCAGCAGGACGCCGCCGGCATCCTTCGGGTGGATGAAGTTGATGCGCGAACCTGCGGTACCGATCTTCGGCTCCGGGTACAGCACCCGGGTGCCCTGCTCCTTCAGGTGCGCCATCAGCGCCTCCAGATCAGTGACACGAACTGCGTACTGCTGGATTCCTGGACCCTTCTTGTCCAGGTACTTTGCAATCGTGGACTGGTCATTCAGTGGCGCGAGAATCTGAACCAGAGTGCCACCTTCAACCTTGTCGGCCGGGCCGACCATGGCCTCGTGGACACCCTGCTCTTCATTGACTTCATCGTGGTAGTTGATGAAACCAAGGTTTGCGCGGTACCACTCAATAGCGGCATCAAAATCCGGGACTGCGACGCCGACGTGATCAACAGCGACTACGTACTTATGGGGAACGGGAATCTGTGTCTCACTCATAGTTTCCAGGGTACTCGCTATTATCGGCGCCATGATTGTCGCATTTTCTGTTGCCCCCACTTTCTCCGATCCTGAGCAGGGAATGGCTGAGGCCGTTGCTGAAGCCGTGCGTGTTGTGCGCGAATCTGGCCTGCCCAACGAGACCAATGCCATGTTCACCCTTGTTGAAGGCGAATGGGATGAGGTGATGGATGTCATTAAGCGAGCCACGGAAGCAGTCAGCCGTGTCAGTCCGCGTACTTCTCTGGTCATCAAAGCGGACATTCGCAACGGATACACCGGGCAGCTGCGTGCGAAAGTGGATGCGGTCGAGGATGCGCTGAAAGCCACCGACTAGTCTCTTGTTCGGATTGGACACGTAGGCTCTACATAGGTCTTTACATAGGCTTTACGACGACACTGGAGAGGAACCCCTTTGACGATGCCAGCTGGACATGGTCACGCACATGGCCATTCTCATGGTCACTCGCATGGAGCACACGGTCACCGCGAGTGCTCGACTCCGCCGCCACCACCCGGCACGGTTGATTTGGAGCAGCTCCACCAGCGCGCCGAAGCCGAACGTAAGCGCCGAGAGGAGATCGAGCGGGCAACCAGTGATCAGGGAAATGGGCTTCCTCCTGTAGTTGAGATTGTCCCGCAGACCCTTGAGGCAGAAGTCGTTCTGCGCTCGGAGCAGGTCCCGGTTATTGTCTTGATCGGCATGGCTGGAGCAGCTGATTCGTTGCGTCTTCGGGCTGAGCTAGAAGGCATGGCCCGTGAGGCTAATTTGAACTGGATCCTGGCGTGGGCAGATGCTGAGGAGCATCCGCAGCTGGCCCAGGCATTCGGTGTGCAGGCAGTGCCGACAGTCACGGCTGTGGCTATGGGCAGTCCCATTGGCATGTTTGTCGGCGAGAAAACCAGGGATTGGCTGGAGCAGTGGCTGGCGCAGGTTATGAAGGCCACTCGGGGTCGTCTCAAGGGGTTGCCGGCGGGAACTCGTATGGCTGGGGAGGGCAGCGGGCCGGAGGCTCCGGAGCCGACTGACTTCTTCGGCAATCCCGTACCCACCGATGACCCGCGTTTGGAGCAGGCTGAAGAGTTGCTCGAGGAGGGCGATTTCGACGGAGCGTTGGAGCTGTATGACGCTATGCTGCAGTCCGAGCCCGCAAATCAGGGGCTGAAGCGCGCTCACGCGAATGTGTCCTTCTTCGCCCGCGCTGCCAAAATCGATCGCAGCGCAGATCCAATTGCAAAGGCCGACGCTGCGCCGAAGGACGTCGCGCTCGCCCTCGATGCCGCGGATGTCACGATGCTTGTCGACGATCCAGCGAAGGCGCTCGATCGTTTGTTGAAGTTGCTCCCGCAGGTGTTTGGCGATGACCGTGAGGCCATCAAGTCGCGTCTACTAGAGCTGCTTGTGCTATTCGATACCGCAGATCCAGTGGCATTGGATGCACGCCGGAGGATGGCTAGCGCACTGTACTAGGAGTACTGGACTAGGGGCACTGTACTAGGAGCCTGGAAAGCGCTCAGGCTCCTAGCTTGAAGCGTCGGTGTATGGCCAGTCATCCGGAGCCATGAAGTAGTAGACGCTGCCCATTACAGCGGCCATAAACGCCATTAGCAACAGGAAAAGTGTTGCTTTCATTGCCACATGACGCTCCGCATACCAGGCGTAAAAGGCGTCCAATTTTGCTGCCAACCAGATGTTCAGGCGACGTGTCGGCGGATGCACCAACGAGAGAATTCCCAGTGCAACAAAGATGCAGAGCCATCCGGGAGCAGGAGTTGGCAAAATGATAATGCCAACAATGAGCAATACGAAGCCTGCGACGAGAAGAACCGGGGAGAGTACCGGCCCATACCAGGTGTTGCGCATATGGGCATGGCGAATCTGCATGCGGTCCATCAAGCGATGTACCTTTTCCTTCATTGCGATTCACTTCCTCCGATTTTCGGTGCCGTGCGCTATTTCTAGCAGCGGTCTCGGACGAGGCATCGTTGAAGCATTAAGCATCAAATGTGCAGCTCAACTGCCTGGGTGTACCGTTGGACATTGATTCTTTTAATCATGTCTATATTTAATCCATTGTTGCACAAAAGCTGCGCCCCAGTGCAACGAGATTTTTCGGAAGGTGGTAATCTTCCAACAGTTCTCAGTGGTTTACAGCAGTTACCACTGCATCTCATCCACCTGTTCACCTCAGACAGTTCATACTGCGCTAGGTGCCTTTGGTCTTCAGTTTTCTGCAGCCAGGAGTTTTGCATGCGACTTCGCCCCAAAGCCCTTCGCGCTACTTCCGCCTCGGTCATTGTTGCGCTTTCGGCCTCGACTCTGTTGGCGGGGTGCACCATCGATGTCCCAAGCACCACCGGGTCCAAGGCCACCACTGCTACCACAAAACCTAATGCTCCAGATAACGGTTGGGATGCTTCCGAGGAAGTCACCTGGTCTGATGCACAGGACGTCCTCGATACTGCGGCTAAGAGTTTCTCCGACAACTATGGCATTGATTTAGGTGTCTATTTGCGTGTCATTGACGGTCCATACAAAGGGCTCACGGCGTCGGTAGGCGAGGATACGAAGGAGTACTCCGCATCGACCATCAAGGCTCCGTTAGTGGTTACTGCGCTGAAGAAATTCGGCGATGACCTAGACAAGACGGTGACGGTCGATTGGGACAATGGTGTTGGCGGAAGCGTGATTGGCCCTGGCCAATACACGCTCGACGGGCTGTTGCAGTACGTGATGCGGTATTCGGACAACACCGCGGCGAATGGGTTGATTGACGCTGTCGGTGGTTTCGACGAGGTCAACAAAACCATCAAGGAAGCCGGTGTTGATGACAAGCGCTACCACCTGGGCAACAAGTTCAACATCCCCAATCCCAGCGGTGATCGGTCCTGGTTTACTCCCTCTCAAGCTGCGCTGTTCATGGCACGTCTCCAGGAAGTGGCCGATGGCACCTCAAAGCACAACTTCATTACCAAGGACACGGCACAAACTGCATTGACCTACCTCACTTACGGTGGTTCGCAGAAGTTTGTGATGTACGTCGGCTCCGCAGTCCAGAAGACCGGTGACACTGCCGAGGGCGTTAATGACCACGGTATTTTGTACACCGCAGCCGGCCCCATCGCTTACGCCATTACGACGCGCTTTGATGAGGTGCCGCTCAATGAGCTTACCGACGGCCTGCTCGGCCAGCTGGGTTCCCAAATAGCCCAGCTTCTGCCGGATTACAATCGCCTTGGTAAGGATGGCAAGCCACTGACTGCTAAGCAGGCTGCGACGTGGAGCGCGGATGAGGATGGCGACGGCATTCCTGATCGTATCGGAACCGACAGCATGGATGGATCCGGGTACATCGATGATTCAGATTCTGCGAATTACAACGAATCTTTGGAACCTGACTGGTTCAATCCGTTCCGTGGATAGGACCTGGATACGCTCCCCAAAACAAAATTGCCCGTGAGTCAGGTTTTCAGGCTGAAACTCAGATCACTGAAAACCGTGCAGCACGGGCAATTCCTATGTGATTGTCTTTTGTTTGGCTGGATTCGGGACTAGCCCTGCCACTTCAGCCAAACGGCGGTGTTGGCCGGCAGCACCAAATCAATCGAGTGAGCCTGGCCGTTCCAACCGTGCTCGACCGCGGTCACAGTACCGTTTTCACCGTAGCCGGAGCCCTCGTAACGCGATGCGTTTGTGTTCAGAATCTCCGTCCATTGGCCACCGCGCGGTACGCCAATCTTGTAGATTTCCTGCGTGGTTCCCGACAGGTTATAGACGCAGGCGACGACCGAGCCATCGGTGCCGTAACGGACAAAGGACACAACATTGTTTGTGGAATCATCCGCGTTAATCCACTGGAAGCCCTCTGGGCGGTCATCCTGGGTGTAGAACGCTGGGTTTTCCTTGTAGATGGCGTTGATGTCCTTAACCAGCAGTTGAATGCCGCGGTGGAATTCGCCGCTCCAACCTTCGAGGTTGTCCCAAGCCACGGACTCATCGTGGTTCCACTCGTGGTTCTGGCCAAGATCCTGACCCTGGAATAGAAGCTGCTTGCCCGGGTGCGCCCACATGAAGGTCAGGAAAGTACGTAGGCCTGCGGCCTTATCCCAATCGCCGCCCGGCATGCGCTCCCACAGCGAGCCCTTGCCGTGCACGACCTCGTCGTGGCTAATCGGCAGAATGAACTCTTCCGAGTAGGCGTAGACCATAGCGAAAGTGAGCTCATGGTGGTGGTAGGAGCGGTAAATCGGCTCCTTGCTGAAGTACTCCAGCGTGTCATTCATCCAGCCCATGTTCCACTTCATAGAGAAGCCCAAGCCACCGTGTTCGGTAGGTGCGGTCACTCCCGGCCAAGAAGTGGATTCTTCGGCCACGGTGAGGAAGCCCGGGTTGTGCTTGTGTACAGTGGCGTTGAATTCCTGCAGGAACTGAACAGCATCGAGGTTTTCACGGCCACCGTACTGGTTCGGCAGCCACTCGCCTTCATTGCGGGAGTAGTCCAGGTACAGCATGGAAGCCACTGCGTCGACGCGCAGACCGTCGATGTGGAACTCTTCTGCCCAGTACAGTGCGTTGGCGTAGAGGAAGTTGCGTACCTCGTTGCGGCCGAAGTCGAAAACGTAGGTGCCCCAGTCGCGCTGCTCGCCGCGACGCCAGTCCGGGTGCTCGTAGCAAGCCGTGCCATCGAAGCGGGCAAGTGCGAACTCGTCCTTCGGGAAGTGCCCCGGAACCCAGTCCATGATGACACCGATGCCAGCGGCGTGGAAGGCATCAACTAGACCGCGAAACTGGTCTGGGGTGCCGAAGCGACTGGTCGGAGCGTAGTAGCCGGAAACCTGATAACCCCAGGAACCGGTGAACGGGTGCTCACATACTGGCATGAACTCCACGTGGGTGTAGCCCATGTCGACCACGTAGCGCACCAGCTTCTCCGCCATAACTTCGTAGCTCAGGCCCTGCTTCCAGGAACCCAAGTGGACCTCGTAGATAGAGATGGGCTCTTCGGTCCAGTCTGTGTTGGCGCGCTTTTCCATCCACGCTTGGTCACCCCAGGTGTAGTCGGAGGTCGCGACAATCGACCCGGTAGCCGGTGGGAGCTCAGCAGCACGCGCCATCGGGTCGGCCTTATCGCGGCGCTGTCCCTCCGGTGTCGTGATGGCGAACTTGTAGACTTCGCCCTCACCCACACCCGGGATGAACAGCTCCCAGATACCTGCACCACCCATAGAGCGCATTGGGTACTGCGCGCCGTTCCACATACAGAAGTCACCGACCACGGCTACGCCACGTGCGTTCGGAGCCCAGACCGTAAACGAGGTGCCTTCGACCGTACCCAGCTCTGTGTCGTAACTGCGAAGGTGAGCACCGAGAACCTTCCACAGTTCCTCATGACGTCCTTCGCCGATTAGGTGCAGGTCACCAGCGCCAATAGTGGGGAGGAAACGGTAGCCGTCGGCACGCTCTACGGTTTCGCCGGAGTCCCACGTAATGCGCAGGCGGTAGTCGAAGTCATCGCCGCCTGGGACGAGGGCGGTGAAGAAACCGTCGCCCAGGTTCTCCGCTTCAAACTCGCCGCGCGTGCTGACGACAGTAACTGCCTGAGCGCCGAAGACCCTCGTGCGAATAACCGTGTCACCGTCCACGACGTGTGCGCCGTAGATGCTGTGCGGATCGTGATGGGTGCAGTAGCGCAGGCGATCCATATCGCCGGAATCAATTGCGAGGCGGGGATCTGTGTGGGCTCCCATGGAAGGTCCTTCCGAAGCGTTTCTAGGTAGGTGAATGTGAAGTTGTTGAGTTCAGTTCTAAAGAAATAGAGGGAGGTAGGGGACAGTGGGCTGCTAACTCACCCGCCAGCCTAACGACGAATCGTTGCGACAGTGGTCAGGTCAGCGGCCCACTAACCCCGAAAGTTCCCAGCAAGCGTTCTAGCCCTCGTAGTCGGGGACGTCGCGCCAAGCCAACTTGTGGCGGAGCTTGACATCGATTTCCGGCAGCTTGATGATGTGCGCGACGTTTTCCCACGGTGCCAGGCGGACGTAGTTGTCCTTGCCCCAGTTGAACTGGTTGCCGGTAATCAGGTCAGTGACATCCATGCGGTCGTGGTTGCGGAGCCCAATGCGATCCATGTCGAGGTGCACGGTAGCTTCCTGGGCATTCCACGGATCGAGGTTGAGAACAACGAGGATGGCATCGCCGGTGACCGGATCGAGCTTCGAGTAAGCCAGCAGGTTGTCATTGTCGATGTCGTGGAAGTGCAGGTTGCGCAGCTGCTGCAGAGCCGGGTGCTCGCGGCGAATCTTGTTCAGCGTGGCAATGAACGGCTCCAGCGAGTTGCCGGTGGCCAGTGCCTGGTCGTAATCGCGGCTGCGGAGCTGGTACTTCTCGCTGTCGAGGTACTCCTCGGAGCCCTCCTTGACCGGAACGTTTTCAAACAGCTCGAAGCCGGAGTACATGCCCCACAGCGGAGATAGGGTGGAAGCCAGCGCGGCGCGGATGGCGAAGGCTCCACGGCCGCCCTTGACCAGGAAGTCATGCAGAATATCTGGGGTATTGACCCATAGGGATGGGCGAGCGATGTCCGCATGGCGGGTAATCTCCTCGCCGAATTCGGTCAGCTCTTCCTTCGTAGTCTTCCACGGGAAGTAGATGTAGGACTGAGTGAAGCCAGCCTTGGCCAGACCGTAGAGACGGGCTGGGGCGGTGAAGGCCTCGGCGAGGAAGATGACCTCCGGGTTGGTTTCGTGAACGGTTTCAATCAGCCATTCCCAGAAGTTGCCCGGCTTGGTGTGGGGGTTATCCACGCGGAAGACCTTGACTCCACGCTTGACCCAAAACTTCACTACACGCAGAACCTCTGCGTACAGGCCCTTGGCATCGTTGTCGAAATTCAGCGGGTAGATGTCCTGGTACTTCTTCGGCGGATTCTCGGCGTAGGCAATGGTGCCGTCCGGCAGCACGGTGAACCACTCCGGGTGAGCCTTAGCCCAGGGGTGGTCCGGTGCACACTGGAGCGCTAGGTCGATAGCGACCTCGAGGTCGCGCTCCTTAGCAGCCTTGATGAATTCCTTGAAGTCCTTTTCGTCACCGAGGCTCGGGTGGATGGCGTCGTGGCCACCTTCTGCGGAGCCGATAGCCCACGGAGATCCGACATCGCCCGGTTCCGGGGTCAGGGTGTTGTTGCGACCCTTGCGATTGATTTCACCGATTGGGTGAATCGGGGGCAGATAGACCGTGTCGAAGCCCATGCGCTGAGCGCGATCAAGCTGTGCAACCGCAGTCTTGAATGTGCCGTGCAGCAGCTCGCCATTTTCGCCGTAACCACCGTTGGAACGAGGGAAGAACTCATACCAAGAGGAGTACAGGGCTTCGCGGCGGTCAACCTTGATCTTGCGGGTCTTTCCGCGGGTCAAAAGGTCGCGCACCGGGTGCGCCTGCAAAATGGCGCGGGTCTCGTCGGAAAGCGCGGCTGCAATGCGGGCGCGAAGATCGCCGTCGCCGCGCAGACCTGCGGCGATGGAGCGTAGGTGGTTGCGGTGGATAGCAGCGGCACCAGCGGCGGCGCGGTCGAAGAGAGCGGCGCCAATTTCTAGATCATTAGCGAGTTCAGCTTCGCTCTGACCGGCCTCGAACTTCTTGGTGATAGCGTTGCGCCACGTTGCCATCGGGTCGGACCAGGCATCAATGCGAATGGTCCACAGCCCGGGAACATCTGGGACGAAGGTGGCATTGACCTGATTTGGATCATGGTCAGAAAAGTGCATTGGGATGCGCTGTGAGCGGGAAGCAAAAGCTGATTCCTTCGGCCCCTTGACGTTGAGCGTGGCGTTCATCGCGTCGTGGCCTTCTCGCCAAATGACGGCAAAGGTTGGGACGACTTCACCCACTACGGCCTTCGATGGAGTTGCACCACCGTTGATTTGAGGACGGATGTCATCAATACCGATTCGACCAGTCATAAAAGACGTTCTCCTAATTGTCGGCGAGCTAGGTGAAAATCGAAGCAAAACCATCTCGAGTGAACTCGATTTGCTCTCTACCGAGGATAGATGAGAATGTCCAAGCGCACATTTGGGCAAAGTTAGGGCACCATGGATGTGTGGCTGAATTGGAAGAAGACTTTAACGAAGATTTGCTACTCGACTTTCGCGACGTAAACCTCATCCGTGGTGGCCGTACGCTGGTCGGGCCGGTCGATTGGCAAGTAGAACTTGACGAACGCTGGGTCATCATGGGGCCGAACGGTGCAGGCAAAACTTCTTTGATGCGCATTGCTGCAGCGGAGGAGTTCCCGTCTTCAGGGGTGGCCCATGTGATGGGCGAGCAGATTGGGCGCACCGACATGCGTGATCTGCGCACCATGATTGGTTTGACATCATCGTCGATTGCTCACCGCATTCCCAATGACGAAAAGGTCGCGGACCTTGTTATTTCCGCCAGTTACTCCGTCCTGGGGCGCTGGCGTGAGACCTATGAAGAGATGGATTTCGAACAGCTCTCCGAGATTCTCGAGCGCATGGGTGCTGAGCATCTTGCAGACCGCACCTGGGGCACTCTCAGTGAGGGAGAGCGCAAGCGCGTACTCATCGCACGAGCCATGATGGTCAACCCCGAATTGCTGCTTCTCGACGAGCCGGGAGCCGGACTCGACCTCGGCGGTCGCGAGGACCTCGTCGGTTACTTAGGCGAACTCGCACTCGACCCGGATGCGCCGGCGATGGTGATGATTACGCACCACCCGGAAGAAATTCCGTACGGCTTCACCCATGCGATGCTCCTCGACGAAGGCAATGTCATCGCACAGGGGCTTATTGACGACGTCCTGACCAGTGAGAACCTGACCAAGGCTTTCCACCAGGAAATCGTCGTCGATCGCATCGATGATCGCTACTTTGCGCGCCGGGCACGGCCTGCTGGAAAGCACCGGAAGAAGTAGACGCTCATGGCGGTTCCGACACCTGAAACCCCGAATACACCCGCGTCGCCGAAACTGGCTGCGACTGTGTTGCTGCTCCGCGACACCCACTGCGGGCTCGAGGTCTACGTTCAAGAACGCGTATCCTCAATGCGCTTTGCGGCCAACATGACCGTGTTCCCCGGCGGTGGAGTAGACCAGCGTGATTTCCCCGCTGTCGCGAATGAGGTCATGGCCGTGACCGAGCTGTTGGAGGCCGACCCCGAGTCGCGGATCGCGCAGGCTTTTAACGTCGACTGCGCGCGGGCGCACGCGCTCACCTGCGCGGCCGTGCGTGAGACCTTTGAGGAAACAGGCACTCTGTTGGTTCGCGATGCTGGCGGTGAGATTGTCGCAGATGGTCACCGCTTCCACCGTCAGCGACGACAGTTGGAAGCCCACGAGTTGTCATTGACGGATTTCCTTAGCAATGAAAATCTGGCGCTCGATGCCGAACTCGTCAGTCCTTGGGCTAACTGGGTGACACCCGAATCCAACCCCATTCGCTACGACACCTATTTCTTCCTCGCCGCGCTTCCCGACGGTCAAAGGGCCGACGGTGACACCTCTGAGGCATCATCTTCAGGTTGGTTCCGACCGACTACGATTTTGGATGGATGGCGCCGTGGGCTACTTGGCCTCATGCCTCCGACCTGGGCGCAACTAACTCGCTTGGACGGCGTCAGTACTGTGGCCGAGGCTCTCGAGGCGGCCAGAAACACTCCGGTGCGACGCACCAGTAGTGACTTCCTCGGGGAACCTTTTATGGATGAGTACTTTGCCGTTGCCACCCACATGGGGCATTTGCGCAAACGTATGAACCGTTAGCCGACTACTCAACCCCCGTTAACCGGTTGATCCCTAGTTGGAAGGAGATAACGAGTGTCCCTGTCCGCTGCAGAGGTGGCCGCTGTTGCTGCTCACCCGGAGTGGCTAGATGAGGCCGACCAGCTCGCGCTCACTAAAAAGTCTCTGATTGCAGACTCCGCGCATCTACGCCAACACTGTGGCGAGTTTGGTCGCGCGGTCATTGAAGTTGCGGCAGCTCGGCGTTCGGCGGTCAGCAAACTGCCAGGGGACTGGATCTTCTCTTCCGAAGCAGCGCAACAGGCCACGCCCTTTGTCGTCGCGATGGCTCGCGCCCGTAGGCTTGCGGATCTCGGTGTCGAAGCAGTGGCCGATGTGACCTGCTCCATTGGTACTGAAGTGGCAGCAATTGACCACGAGGGCCTGACCGTTGTCGGGTCTGATCTCGACCTTGCGCGGCTGGCCATGGCGCGGCATAACGTCGGCAAGAACATCTTCGCGCAGGCCGATGCTTTGCAACCGGCCTTTGACGCACCCGTCATTGTCGCTGACCCTGCACGCCGCTCCGGTGGTCGCAGGATCACCAACCCGGAGGACCTGCTTCCGCCACTGTCGGCGCTCATAGCCGCCTGGCCCGACAAAGAACTAGCTATCAAATGTGCGCCGGGCCTCGACTTCAGCGAGTGGAGCGGGGAAGTAGCTGTCACTTCGGTCGACGGTGCGGTCAAGGAGGCGTGTCTATATACGCCGGGGCTGGTCAGAGTTACCGAGGGGCAATCCGTAACGCGGTCGGCGATGGTTGTCCAGACCGTCGATAAGCACAGGCCATTAGAGTTGTCGGCGGTGAACGTGCAGACATACGACGACACCATGCCTGACGACATCGACGTACGGGCGGCCGGTCGGTACATCATTGACCCGGACGGAGCAATCGTGCGCGCCGGGCTGGTGCGGCATTTTGCGGCGGCACATGGGCTGTGGCAGCTCGATGAACGGATTGCGCATCTTAGCGGTGATGCGTTGCCACAGGGCATTGCCGGGTTTGAAGTTATTGAGCAAGTGAATTTGAAGCAGGTTCGCAAGGCGCTGGCGGCGTTGGATTGCGGGGCGGCGGAGATTCTCGTGCGCGGTGTGGACGTGAACCCGGACGTGTTGCGCAAGCAGTGGAAGCTGAAAGGTGCCAGGGCATTGGCGGTGGTGATCACGCGTATTGGGCGGAGCGCGACGGCGTTTATCTGTGAGCCTCGAGAGATCGGTTAAGGACCGCGTTACGACGGAAAATTGGTGGGGGTAGCCTGTTGGGGATCGGTGTTTGCTGTTGGCGAATACCACGGAGGCAACTGCGATCGGTTGCGTATTATTAACCTCTGACATGCGGAAATGGCATGTTAGCGGGTGGGGTGGGCTCGTGACGTGAGAAAAAATTTAAAAAAATAACGACATTGTTATCTGGATCACCTTCGCATTGGCGACAGGTTCTGTTATCTTCAACACAGACGACCTAGAGCGTGGCCTGGTTCACTTTATTGTGAGGTGGCTTGCGAAGTAAGGTCAGATAAACGTTCACCAGTAATCAACCAGTAAGGACGACAGAAAAATGCCGAACATTGTGGTTCTGGTCAAGCAGGTTCCGGACACCTGGTCCGAGCGTAAGCTCACCGACGACAAGTTTGTCCTCGATCGTGAGTCTGCAGACGCAGTTCTCGACGAGATTAATGAGAACGCTGTTGAGGCTGCCCTGCAGCTGAAGGAAGAGCACGGCGGAAACGTTACCGTCGCAACTGTAGGCCCGGATCGTGCCATCGAGGCACTGCGCAAGGCTCTGTCCATGGGTGCTGACGATGCCGTCATTCTTTCGGACGACGCACTTGAGGGCTCTGACGCAGTCCAGACTGCATGGGCTCTGTCCAACGTCATTGACACCCTCGAGGATGTTGACCTCATCATCACCGGCAACGCCTCCACTGACGGTGGTACCGGCTCCGTTCCGGCTGTCCTCGGTGTTTACCGCGACCTCCCGGTTCTGACTCACCTGCGTTCCGTCGCTATCGACGGTGACTCCATCACCGGTGAGCGCGAGGTTGAAGACGGCATCTACCAGCTCAAGGCATCCCTGCCGGCAGTCGTCTCCGTCACTGAGAAGGCAAACAGCCCGCGCTTCGCATCCTTCAAGGGCATCATGGCCGCTAAGAAGAAGCCGGTCACCGAGCTGACCCTGGACGATGTTGCTGCTGAGGCAGAGCAGGTTGGTCTCGAAAACGCTGCTACCGGTGTCACTGGCTCCACTCCGAAGCCGGCTAAGACCGCTGGTGAGCGCATTAACGATGAGGGAGACGGCGGCGCCAAGCTGGCCGAGTACCTCAAGGCCCAGAAGTTCATCTAAGGCGCTTGACGCGAATAGAAGACAAATAGAGATACAAGTAGGAGAAAGATCACTATGACCGACGTCCTCGTTCTCGTCGAGCACGCAAATGGCGAGCTGAAGAACACCACCGCTGAACTGCTGACCGCTGCTTCCGCATTCGGCACCCCGGCCGCAGTTGTCGTGGGTACCCCGGGTACCGCTGCTGGCTTCGCAGACACCCTGGCCTCCTACGGCGCTGGCGAGATTCTCGCTGCTGAGTCCGACGATGCCGACAAGTACCTGATCACCCCTGAGGTTGACGTTCTCGTCGGCCTGGCCTCCGAGCGTGAGGTTCCGGTGCTGGTTTCCGCTTCCGCAACCGGCAAGGAAATCGCTGGCCGCGTCGCTGCGCTGACCGGTTCCGGTCTGCTGTCCGACGTTGTTGCTATCAACGATGACGCTTCCGTTAAGTACTCCATCTTCGGTGGCGAGTACATCGTTGACGGTGTCGGCTACGGCGCATCCCCGGTCTACGCTCTGCGTCCGGGCTCCGTTGACCCGGAGGAGAAGTCCGGTTCCGCTGACGTTACCGAGATTGCATTCCCAGAGATCGGCAACAACGCTGTCGAGATCGTTTCCTTTGCGCCGGCTGAGGGCGGCGACCGTCCGGAGCTGACCGAGGCTAAGCTGGTTGTTTCCGGTGGCCGCGGTGTCGCATCCGAGGATGGCTTCAAGAACGTTGTTGAGCCGCTGGCAGACGTTCTCGGCGCAGCTGTTGGTGCTTCCCGTGCTGCTGTTGACGCTGGCTACTACCCGGGTCAGTTCCAGGTTGGCCAGACCGGTAAGACCGTTTCCCCGGACCTCTACGTTGCTCTGGGTATTTCCGGTGCTATCCAGCACAAGGCAGGTATGCAGACCTCCAAGACCATCGTTGTGGTCAACAAGGACGAAGAGGCTCCGCTGTTCGAGATTGCTGACTTCGGTGTCGTCGGTGACCTGTTCGACGTTGTCCCGCAGGCTATCGAGAACCTGAAGTAATACGCACTTGCCTTAAGGCTGCTAGTTGCGTAAGGCTGCTGGCCGAGAGTCAACTCGGCTAGCAACTACCCGCTCGGGGTGGGCACAGATTTCCTGTCTGTTCCCGCTCCGAGCATTTTTTTGGTCCTACTCATCTGTTCGTGCAGACAGTGAGGTTTAACTATGGCGGATAGTGAGCATAAGCCGCACGCAGCGTTATACTGCCTGCATGCTTAATGACCACATCGTTGCCGCTCCGGACGAGAAGAGTGAAATGAAGTCTGCTGCGAAGACCCGTCACTTTGTGGATCATGCCGCGACTACGCCATTGCGCCCAGAAGCGCGCACGGCAATGGTCGAGAACCTAGGTCTGGCCAACCCCTCGGGGCAGTACGCCACCGCACGCATTGCGAAAAAGGTTCTGGAAGAGTCCCGAGAGGAAATTGCAGAGCTGCTCGGTGCCGATCCCATCGAGGTAGTTTTTACTTCCGGTGGAACTGAGGCCGACAATCTAGCGATTTCAGGCCTGTACTTCAAGGCCTCTGGCTCGGACATTGTGGTTCCACCAATCGAGCACGATGCAGTGTTGAAGACATGCCACCATCTGGAAAAGGAACACTGGGCCAAGATTGTTGAGGCTCCTGTAGGTGCTGATGGTCGCGTTGACATGGTGCAGTTCCCGGCGATGAGTCGGCAGAACACCGCGCTGGTGACGTGCATGTGGGCGAACAATGAGACCGGCACTATCCAGCCGGTGGAGGAGATTGCCAAGCGGGCGAAGGAGGCTCGCGTGCCTTTCCATATCGATGCTGTGCAGGCAGCCGGACATCTGCCAATTGATTTCCACGCAAGTGGCGCCACTACAATGGCCATCTCCGCGCACAAGTTCGGCGGTCCCCGTGGGATTGGGGCGCTGCTTGTTCGTCGTGAAGCGAAACTTACCCCGCATAACAACGGCGGCGGGCAGGAACGCGGACTGCGTTCGGGCACGCAGGACGTGGCGTCGGCGGCGGGCATGGCGGCAGGACTGCGCGCGGCGGTGGACGCGATGGCGGCGGACAATGAGCGAATCCGCGGTCTGACGCAGCAGCTCATCAGGGCAATCGTGCACATCGACGGTGCGATTATCCACACCAGCGAGCTCGCTTTGCCGGGGCACGTCTACGCTAGCTTCCCGGGCGCGGAGGCCGATAGTTTGATCATGCTGTTCGATGCGGCGGGAATTGACTGCTCTACGGGATCGGCATGTAGCGCGGGCGTTAACCGTCCCTCGCACGTGCTGATGGCGATGGGCGTTTCGGAGCCGGAAGCGCGATCGTCGATTCGTTTTACGCTGGGGTACACCTCGACGCAGGCGGATGTCGACGCCGTCATTTCGGCGCTGCCGGAAACGGTCGAGCGGGCGCGGCGTGCTGGCATGGCTTAGTTTTTGCCCCGTGGTGGTACGGTGACACGTGCACAAAATCTAGAGGGGAAAGGTTGCAACGCAATGCGAGTTCTTGCAGCAATGAGCGGTGGTGTGGATTCTTCCGTGGCTGCGGCGCGTGCATTGGCCGCAGGTCACGAGGTCGTCGGCGTGCACTTGGCGCTGTCGAAAGATCCGCAGTCCGTTCGCGCTGGATCCCGCGGCTGCTGTTCGCTAGAGGACTCCGGCGATGCCCGCCGCGTCTGCGATGAGCTGGGCATTCCTTTCTACGTCTGGGATTTCTCCGAGCGCTTCAAAGAAGAGGTCATGGATGACTTCTACGACTCCTACGAGCGCGGCGAGACGCCGAACCCATGCCTGCGCTGCAATGAACGCATCAAGTTCGCCGCTCTACTAGAGCGTGGCATCGCGCTCGGCTTCGACGCTGTGGTCACGGGGCACTACGCTTTGCTTGGCGACGACGGCCTGTTGCGCCGCGGCCGCGATGCGAAGAAGGACCAGTCCTATGTCCTGGGCGTGCTGGATCGCGAGCAGCTGCAGCGCTCGATGTTCCCGGTAGGAAACACCGAGAAGCCAGAGATTCGTGAAGAAGCCCGCGGGATGGGACTAGGCACTGCCAACAAGCCGGACTCTTACGACATCTGCTTCATCCCGGATGGCAATACCAAGGCGTTCCTGGGCGCGAAGATTGGCCGTCGCCCGGGCACCATTGTGGATAAGGAAACTGGCGACACTGTCGCTGAGCACGACGGTGTCTACGGTTTCACCATTGGTCAGCGCAAGGGGATTGGCCTGGCGGGGCCGATGCCTGATGGCAAGCCGCGCTATGTCACCGGCATTGACGCAGAGACCGGCACGGTGACAATCGGCACGGCTGCGGACTTGAATGTCAACGTGCTCGAGGCTGACCGTGCCATCTGGCTGGCCAACCCGGATGAGGTACTCGCTGCCTCGGAGGCCGGCAAGCTGCAGGTGCAGGTGCGTGCGCACGGTCGCCCCATCGACTGCCGCATTGAAGTGCTGGCAGGACCTGACGATGACGTCACCGGACGCGGTGGCGCCTTCCGGCTGCGCCTGAGCGATCCGCTTCGTGGTGTCGCTCCTGGTCAGGCCGCTGTTTTGTACCACACTGACACTGCGGGCGACTACGTGCTGGGCTCCGGCACGATTGTCTCGACCGCCCGTGAAGAGGACTTGTCGTGACCTCCTTTGTCGGCCTTGGCCCGATGCCGGGCCGCAATCCACACGAGGCGGCAGAGATTGTCATTGGCGAATGCCTGGAAGGTCACGTCACGCTACCGACGTTGCCCGCCCGTGGGTTCGGCGCCGATGCCGTCGGTCGCACGGCCGCCCTCATGGCTGACCTCGTCGTGGACAGGGGAGCGCGCTCCTGGAAAGTCGCCGACCGTCGTGGTCGCGCGAGTGCCTTGGCCACTGATTATCTCCACCGAGACATCGACGCGTGCGAGGAAGCGTGGGGACGCACCCCGCAGAAGATTCGCCTGACCGCTCTCGGCCCATGGACGATGGCGACTTCGGTGGAAAATGCCGCAGGCCATCTCATCGCCGTTGACCGCGGCGCCGTGAAGTACTTCGCGCAGTCGCTGGCCGCGGGATTGGCTTCCCACATCGCCGATGTCCGTCGGCGTTTCGACAGCGACATCGAGGTACTTCTGGCAGAACCCGCACTCGGCGCAGTCGTACAGGGCAAGATCAAGGCTCCGTCCATGCTGATGGGCAACGCGGGCTATCTCCCCGCCCAGGGGCACCGCGAGATCGCGGAGATCTTCCTCGAGGTCACGGGGCCGCTGCGTGACGACGACATCGAAGTGACCATCGCGCTGTCGAGCCCCGATGGCCTGGCTGTTCAGGCCTTGGCGGATTCCGGTGCGGCCGGAGTGTGGCTACCTCGCAAAGAACTGACCACCACGCAGCAACTGGATTTTGCGGCTGCCGTGGTCGGTGCCGATATGTCCCTGGAGCTGGGTATTGTGCCAGTGACGGTCACGGAGCGAGAAGAGCACACGGGCGTCCCGGTGGCGACACCGGCTCGAGCACTCGCTGAGCAAGCAGCGCTGTTCTGGGATGAGCTGGGCTATTCGCGCCTACAGATTGCTGAGAGCCTGAATCTGGCGCCGATGGGCGGCTTTGCTGCCAGCTCCAATGAAGAAGCACAGGCGCAACTCGGCGCAGGCCGCAATGCCACGGAGCTTCTTCGTCGGGCAGCCGGTGACTTGGCTCGCGACGAATAGCGACCTTATTCCACCAGCGTATTGAGGTAGTCGGCGAAGTAGGGAAGTGTGAATTCCACGTATCCGGTCGACGCTGACACAATCAGCTCGCGATAAATCAGGTCATGGCGAAGCTGTGAGATGCCAGAGAGTTTGCGTCCCATGGTCTCTGCGATGGCGCTCGTGGCCACGGGCTTTCCATTGGGGGAGAGGCGCGCCATCGCTTTGAGAAAATCAATCTGGCGAGGTGGTACTTTTCGCAGGCTGGGCGCATGAACTTGCAGCCCGATGCGGCGGATGGATTCCGCTGCCGCATCCGAGACATGCTGAGCGGTAATGGTGTCCGAGTGGGCCAACCTGGCCTTAGCCCAAGCGACTGAGCCAATGGTCTGTATGAGATACGGGTAGCCGTGGCTGAGTTCAGCGGCCAGCTCGACGGCATCCTCAGTCATCGCGCGTTCGCCGAGTTCTGCAGTTCTGCGAATGATGTCCTTGGTGGTCTCCACGTCCAATCGGCCCAGAGACACGCGCTCGGCACGGCGTAAGAATGTTGCGCCCTCTAGCTGGAGCAAGTCTTCGATACCGCTGGGCAGCCCGGCTGCGACAAAGGCAATCTCCGCATCGTCGCGATTTAGGTCCTGGATTGCATGGGCAATTTCGTTGAGCTGTGCGGGGTCTGCACTTTGCACCTCGTCGAGAGTGAGCAAGATGCCGGATTCCTGCGGCATGAGGAGAGCCGAGAGATCCTGAAGTTGGCTGAGCAGATTCCTGCCGGGCTCGGGCTGAGAAGTGCTGACTTCCGTCTTAAACCCGCCAATGCCGGCGATGGACAGGCCGGTGAGGTGACGGCCCTTGCCCGTCGGTGCACTGTCAATGGCACTGAAAGCGCGCGGAATGGTGACATCGGTGAGCTCAGAAATCATTTCAGAGCCGATGTGAGCACGCAGCACAATCCATCCCAGTTGCTTTGCTGCGGTTTCAAACTCGTTGAGAAGTACCGTCTTGCCGATTCCGCGGGTACCGGAAATTAGCGCGGTTCGCCAGGGATTACCGGGGCCTTCCGCCAGGGCCAGCTCAAACGAGTCCAGCTCGACATCGCGCCCACCGATGATGGCCGGGGATCGGCCGAATGTGGGGTGGAAAGGATTGCGTGGGATGGAGATGGCCTTGTCGCTGCGAGTGGTCACGCATCAATCATAGCAATGGATAATCCACATCGGCTTGGATAACTTGGATATTCCGCCGATGTTTTGGATATTCGGTTTTCGTTGGATAATCACAAAACTCTGGATATTGGGAGGGCCGGGGAGGGTGAGGGGGTCGCTGCTCAGTCCATCGGCCACCCAAAGGTGAAGTCCGACGTATCCTTACCCTTTTCGGTCAGGTACTGCTGCAGGTTCTTCTTGTACTGGTAGTACGCGACGGCCTGCAGCTCCATCAGCTCTTCTCCCGATTTTTCGGTTAGCTCCCGGTAGTGGCGCGCCATCACCCATGCGATGCGCGCAGCCGCCAGAGCATCTTCGGTGGCATCATGTGCCCCGTCCAGGCGCACCTGATAATGGCGGGAGACATCAGTCAATGTGCGTTTTTCGCGACGTTCCGGGTCGAAGTAATTATCCAGCACAAAGGGGTCGACGACGAGGCCGTCAACGGTAAAACTGGGATCCTGCGAGCGCAGTACCGTCAGATCATAGGCCGCGTTATAGGCCACTACGGTCAGACCATCGCGCCAGGCAGCTCGAAGGCCGGCAATGGTATCCGCTAGCACTTCATCGTGCGGGCGTCCCTCCGCGCGAGCTTTTTCAGTGGTGATGCCATGCACATCAGACGCAGCTTGCGGAATTTCGACACCGGGATTAGCGAGCATGATGGTGGAATCTTTGCCCTGCTCAGTCAGTCGGACCAGTGCGGAAGTGACAATCTTGCAGGTGCGAGGATCCGTGCCGGTAGTCTCCAGATCAAACGCGAGCATGCGTCGCGGATCGAAATTATGCATGTCTCAACTGTAGCGGAGAGTGCGGATTCGCTGAGGGGCAGGAACAAGGTCAAGAGAATTTCCGTGTCCTCCGGCGCATCCGGGCAATGACATAGAATGAGCGACGTGACTTCCTCGACCGATGAGAACTCCGACCTGTCAACCTCCGATTTGTCTTCGTTTTCCAGCGCCCCCGCCTCCGAGCCAGCGCCGGCGGACGTCCGGGAGAAGTGGCAAGATCTAGCAACTCGCATTCGTGAAAACGCTGCGCTGTACTACACCGCGCAGCCGGTTATCTCCGATGCTGAATACGACGAGATGTTCCGTCAACTGCAGCGGTTAGAGGAGCAGTGGCCCGATCTGGTGGTGCCGGACAGCCCCACGCAGCAGGTCGGTGCGCAGGTCGACACGCCTGCCGACGGGGAAGTGTTCGAGCCTGTTGAGCACCTCGAACGCCTTTACAGCTTGGACAATGTTTTCGATGAGCAGGAGTTGCGCGGCTGGCTGGCCCGCACCCCGGCCAGCACGTATCTGACCGAGCTGAAAATCGATGGCCTGTCTATCGATCTGGTCTATGAGAATGGCCGCCTTGTCCGGGCGGCCACCCGCGGAGACGGCCGCGTGGGGGAGAACGTCACCGCCAATGCGCGCACTATCGAAGATATTCCGCATGAAATCAGCGGCGAGAACATCCCCGACGTGCTCGAGGTGCGTGGTGAAGTCTTTATCTCGTTGGAAGAGTTCGAACGCATCAACGCCGATCGCGTCGAAGCGGGTCAGAAGCCGTTTGCCAACCCCCGTAACGCCGCCGCCGGTTCCCTGCGACAGAAGGATGTTGCAGAAGTGGCCAAGCGCCGGTTGTCCATGATTTGCCATGGAATTGGTCATATCGAGGGCTGGCGTCCACAGTCTCAGCACGAGGCCTATCGTGCCTTGGACGAGTGGGGTTTCCACGTGTCGCCGTATACAAAGCAGGTTCATTCCGCGGATGACGTCGTCAAGCAGATGCAGTACTGGGGCGAGCACCGCCACGACGCCATCCACGAGATGGACGGGCTTGTGGTCAAGGTTGACTCCCTTTCCGAGCAGCGCGCGCTGGGCGCGACCTCGCGGGCGCCGCGCTGGGCGATCGCGTATAAGTACCCGCCAGAAGAGGTCACCACGGACCTGCTGGATATTCGAGTCTCCATTGGACGAACTGGTCGTGCGACGCCATATGCCGTGATGAAGCCGGTTTTCGTGGCCGGGTCAACTGTCGAGATGGCGACGCTACATAACCCTTCTGAAGTGCACCGAAAGGGTGTGCTCATCGGGGACCGTGTGACTATCCGCAAGGCCGGTGACGTGATTCCAGAGGTGCTCGGTCCCGTGGCCGATCTCCGAAATGGTAGCGAGCGAAAGTACATTTACCCGACTCTCTGCCCCGAGTGCGGTACTCGTTTGGCTCCGGCAAAGGACAGCGATGCCGATTGGCGTTGCCCCAATACCCGCTACTGCCCAGGCCAGCTGCGTCGTCGAATTGAATTCCTCGCCTCCCGCTCCGGGTTTGATATCGAAAACCTGGGGGAGAGGGGCGCTGCCGATTTGATTCATCGCGGCGTGCTTGACGACGAGTCCCGCCTCTTCGACCTCACCGAGGAAGATTTGCTCGGCACTGAGGTCTACACTACGGCTTCGCGGAAAACGCTGAATGCCAATGGTAAGAAGCTGTTGGCCAATATCGAGGCAGCTAAGGATAAAGAGCTGTGGCGCGTATTGGTCAGCCTGTCCATTCGTCATGTGGGCCCAACGGTGGCGCGGACCTTGGCACAGAAGTTCGGCTCGATGGAGGCGCTGCGCGCTGCGAGCCGCGAAGAGATTTCGGCCATCGACGGTATCGGCGAGATCATCGGCGATTCCGTGGCTGACTGGTTCGAGGTGGACTGGCACCGCGAGGTTGTCGAGCGCTGGGAAGCTGCCGGTGTGCGTATGGCCGATGAGGTCGCCGATCGTCCAGATCAGGTGCTAGAGGGATTGACCGTGGTAGTCACCGGCTCTTTGGAGGACTTCACTCGCGACAGCGCGAAGGAAGCCATTATCTCCCGTGGCGGTAAGGCCGCAGGGTCGGTGTCGAAGAAGACCGACTACGTGGTGGTTGGCGAAAACGCCGGTTCCAAGGCCACAAAGGCCGAGGAGCTGGGCTTGCCCATCCTCGACGAGGATGGGTTCAAGCGGTTGCTGGAAACTGGGCAGGCCTAGCTGGGGCTTGGCCCAGCCAGGATTTGGCCCAGCCGGGGCCTAAATCTTGGTCTCTTCCAGCTTCCAGACCTCATTGGCGTAATCGCGGATGGTGCGGTCGGAGGAGAAGCGGCCCGAACGGATGATGTTCAGGAAGCACTTCTTGGCCCACGCCAGCTCGTCGCGGTAGTCCTCGGCCATGCGGTCGCGGGTTTCGCGGTAGTCAGCGAAGTCGCCGAGGACGTAGTAGACATCGGCTGGCTCGTACCCGTTGGACTCCAGCAGCGAGAAGTGCAGGTCGTGGAACATTCCGCTGCCACCGTCAGCAAAAGTGCCGTCGACAAGCGAATCGACCGCGCGTTTGAGACCCGGCACCGTTTCGTAAGTGCCACGCGGGCTGTAGGTGCGGCGCAGCTCCGGCAGTTCCTCTTCCAGCGCACCGAAGATGTAGGCGTTTTCTTCGCCGGCGGCGTCGACGATTTCGACGTTTGCGCCGTCCATGGTGCCCAGCGTCAGTGCGCCGTTCATCATGAACTTCATGTTCGAGGTACCCGAAGCCTCCTTACCGGCAGTGGAAATCTGCTCGGAGACGTCGGTGGCTGGGATGATGTGCTCTGCCGGGGTGACGTTGTAGTTCTCAACGAAGGCGACCTGCAGGCGACCGTCCATGTCCGGATCGTTGTTGACCTTGTCCGCGATAGCGTTGATGAACTTAATGATGGCCTTCGCGCGAACGTAGCCTGGGGCGGCCTTGGCACCGAAGATGAACACGCGCGGTGGCACGTCCAGCGCTGGGTCTTCCTTGATGCGGTAGTAGAGATCCAGGATGTAGAGCGCGTTGAGAAGCTGGCGCTTGTACTCGTGCAGACGCTTAATCTGGGTATCGAAGATGGCGTCCGGGTTCACCGAAATACCCTGGCGGTGTTCCAGCCAGGTGGCGAAGTCCTTCTTGTTCTCGTGCTTGATGTCGAGAATCTCACGCAACACGGCCTCGTCGTCAGCAAACTTTTCGAGCTCAGCGAGCTTGTCCAGGTCGGTGACCCAGGCGTCCGAACCCGACAGGCGAGTCAGCAGTGCCGACAGGCGCGGGTTGCACTGGTTGAGCCAGCGGCGCGGGGTGACTCCGTTGGTCTTGTTGTTGAAGCGCTCCGGCCAGATATCGTGCCAGTCCTTCAACGTTTCGCGCTTAATGATTTCCGTGTGCAGAGCGGCAACACCGTTGATGGAGTACGCGGCGTAGCAGGCAATCCATGCCATGTGGATACGCCCGTGGGAAATCGGCGCCATGTAGTCAATCTTGCCCTGGTCGAAGCCGCGCTCCGCGAGGTCTTCGCGGAAGCGGCGGTCGATCTCACGGGTGATCTCCAGAACGCGGCCGAAGAGACGGTCAAAAATGGAGTATTCCCAGGTCTCCAACGCTTCTGCCAGAACGGTGTGGTTGGTGTAGGCGAAGGTGTTGGACACGACGTTCCAGGCGTCGTCCCAGCTCATATCGTGCTCATCCAGGAGCAGACGCATCAGCTCTGGGATCGCGAGCACCGGGTGGGTGTCATTGAGCTGAATGGAGTTGTACTTGTGGAAATCGCGCAGGTCCTCGCCGTGATTCTCGATGTAAGAATCAATCATCGTCTGCAGCGAAGCCGAGACGAAGAAGTACTGCTGGCGAACGCGCAGGACCTTGCCGTCATAGGTCGAGTCATTCGGGTAGAGCACGCGGCACAGGTCATGGACGCGCTCCCGTTCGACAATGGCGTCGGTGAAACGCTGTGAGTTGAAGGCGTCATAGTCGAACTCACGCATTGGCTCCGAGTGCCACAGGCGCAGCGTGCCGACGTTATCGGTGCCATAGCCGGTAATTGGCATGTCATATGGAACAGCGCGCACGACCAGGTCATCAAAGGTGACAATCTTGGACAGTTCCTCGCGACGAATAACGAAGGGGTAGCCCTCTTCCATCCACGGATCCGGGTGCTCATCCTGGAAGCCGTTTTCAAAGCTCTGCTTGAACAGACCGTAGCGGTAGAGGATGCCATAACCGGTCACCGGCAGATTCTGCGTGGCACAGGAATCCAGGAAGCAGGCGGCCAGACGCCCCAGGCCACCGTTACCGAGAGCGGCGTCGTGTTCGGCCTCGAGCACGTCTGTCAGATTCTTGCCGTACTTTTCCACCGCAGCGGAGGCCTCATCCACGAGGCCTGCATTGAGCAGGTTGTTCAGCAGGGCGCGACCCATGAGGAACTCGGCGGAGAAGTAGTGCTGCTGGCGGGTAGCAGCGTATGCCTCCGTGGTGCGCTGCCAGTTGTCCGCTAGGTCATCGACAACAACCCGTGACAGACCGGACCAGAATTCCATCTCAGTGGACGACTGGGGGACACGGCCGGATTCGGCACGCACGTGGGATCCGACGAGGTCACTCAAGTTCGACATCAAAGAAGCTCCTTATTGACTGGTATCATTTCCAGACTTTACCGCTAAGCGTGAATCACTGCGCTCCATAGGGGAGGAGCCATAGGGTAAGAGCTTCGAGCAGAAGGGAGCAGCCCACAGAAGGGAGCAGCCCACTAGCCGCTGCTAGTCGATAATCGCACCGACAATCGTGCCAATACGTCCCAAGTGCTCAACCTCACTTGGCAGGAAGTCTGGCCCGCCGGGCCGGCCAATAACGAGAACGAGGCCCTTGCCCATTGGGGTAGCGGCAATGGAGGAGTCCATAACCGTCCAGTCCTCCGGAAGCCACGTTTCTTCGTCCGGATCCAGGTTTCGTGGCGAGTCAATCGGGGCTTCCGGCAGAGTCCGGCCGTTATCCTCTGGAGCAGCGGTAGAGGAAGCGCGACGTACCCACCGGCCATCGCTCTGTTCGCCGAGGACGATAGCCCAGCCGGCAGTCATAGTCTGAGGCAGGCCGTCGACGACATCTCCGAGGGCACGATCCAAATTCTTCGTGTGCTGTGAGAACTTGGCCAGCAGCGCAATCTGTCCGCGGCGGTCGACCGAGCCGGAAAAAGGCCTAATTGAATCGACTTCCACTCCGCTAATGGACTGAGCCGCCGTAATCAGTGTGTCTGGGAGCAGGCCCATGGGCAGGTCAACCACGATGTCGTCGACAACAACGCCATTAGCGCCGTAATCTACGACATCGACACTGCGAATATCACCCTCTACTTCGCCCAGGGCAGCCGCGACGTAGCCAAGTGCGCCTGGTTCGTCGGGAAGCTGGATGCGAAGGAGGTAACTCATGGCTGTGTGTACAACCTTTCGAATAATTGAGAGTGATTCTTGCGGTGTAACTATAGAAGTAGTGATTTAGGCTACAGGGTAAACCTTTGAAATGTAAGACCCTGCGGACAACTGCTTGGCGACAACGACTACTGTTGGCAAGTACAGCCCGCTCGCGCGGTTCAAAATCAGTTTCAACTAAACTTCTGTGCACTAGCTTCGTACGAAGAAATGAAAGGGGTACTAGCGTGCCAGCTATCTCACGCGATGAGGTCGCACACCTAGCGCGATTGTCCCGTCTGGCTCTGACTGACGCGGAACTCGACGAGTTCGCCGGTCAGATCGACGGCATTATTAACCACGTCCAGGCCGTTCAAAAGGTGGCTGCGGATGATGTGGAACCGATGAGTCACCCCTCTTCGCTGTCCGGTGTGATGCGCGAGGACGTCGTCAAGCCGACGCTGACTGCGGAGCAGGCGCTGGACCAGGCGCCGTCGCAGGACCGCCAGCGCTTCGAAGTTCCCCAGATTCTCGGCGAGTAGGAGTACGTGGAAGAAATGATTGCAGCTAACCCGAACCTGCATGCCGCTGTTGCTGAGGACCCGATTCTGGGGCTGAGCGCTTTTGAGCTCGCACAGAAGATTCACGCTCGTGAGCTGACCTCGGTAGAGGTCACCCAGGCGTTCCTCGACCGTATCGCGGCAATTGATGAGGACATTCACGCATTCCTGCACGTCGGTGCCGAAGAGGCCCTGGCTGCAGCTCGCAAGGTCGATGAGTCGCTGGATGCTGGCGAGGAGCCGGCCTCCGCGCTGGCCGGTGTTCCGCTGGCGCTGAAGGATGTCTTCACTACCACCGATGCGCCGACCACCTGCGCTTCCAAGATGCTCGAGGGCTACATGAGCCCTTACGACGCAACGGTTACTGCCAAGCTGCGTGCAGCTGGCATCCCAATTCTGGGTAAGACCAACATGGATGAGTTCGCCATGGGCTCGTCGACTGAAAACTCCGCTTACGGCCCGACTCACAACCCGTGGGATGTTGAGCGCACCGCAGGCGGTTCCGGTGGTGGCTCTTCCGCGGCGCTGGCCTCCGGTATGGCTCCGCTGGCTATCGGTACTGACACCGGTGGCTCGATTCGTCAGCCAGCAGCTCTGACCGCAACGGTCGGCGTGAAGCCGACCTATGGCACGGTATCCCGCTACGGCCTGGTCGCTTGCGCCTCCTCGTTGGATCAGGGTGGGCCGACCGCGCGAACCGTTCTGGACACCGCGCTGCTGCACGAAATCATTGCTGGTCACGACGAGAATGACTCGACTTCCACGGAGCAGCCGATTGCCGATGTGGTTGCTGCTGCCAAGGAAGGTGCTACCGGTGACCTCACGGGGGTTAAGGTCGGCATCGTCAAGCAGTTCGACCGCACCGAGGGTTACCAGGCCGGCGTACTGGACAGCTTCCACGAGGCCGTCGACAAGCTTAAGGAAGCTGGCGCAGAGGTGGTCGAGGTCGATTGCCCGAACTTCGACCACGCACTGAGCGCGTACTACCTGATTCTGCCGTGTGAGGTCAGCTCCAACCTGGCTCGTTTCGACGGCATGCGTTACGGCCAGCGTGTTGGTGATGACGGTTCGCACTCGGCCGATGAGGTCATGGCTATGACCCGTGCCGCTGGTTTCGGCGATGAGGTTAAGCGACGCATCATCATTGGTACCTACGCGCTATCGGTCGGTTACTACGATGCCTACTACATCCAGGCACAGCGCGTCCGTACCCTGATTCAGCAGGACTTCGAGCGGGCCTTCGAACAGGTAGATGTCCTGATCTCGCCGACCACTCCGACCACTGCGTTTAAGTTGGGCGAGAAGGTTGACGACCCGCTGAGCATGTACATGTTCGACCTGTGTACTCTGCCGCTCAACCTGGCCGGCATGTGTGGCATGTCCGTGCCGTCGGGCCTGGCTGAAGACACCGGCCTGCCGGTAGGCCTGCAGATTATGGCTCCGCGCCACGGTGACGATCGTCTGTACAAGGTCGGCGCTGCCTACGAAAAGGTTCGCGGCTCGATTGCATAAAGACGCTCAATAAGCCTTAGTCGGTTTTCTGCAACCGTCGTTTTCTCACTGAAGTGGGAGAGCGGCGGTTGTTGTCGTGTCGGGGAGAGTTTCATACATACGCAGGAACGCAAACATGGAGAGAGTTAGATTTAAAAACCCACCGCGGTTTATGCCTTGGATCTATGGGCTGGTCATTGTCATAGCCATTGCCGTCAGTCTGGTCGCTGCGGTGGTCTTCGGCTCGGCGGATATCACCTGGTCCACCACGACACAGGTCATTTCGCATCACATCTTCGGCATTGAGCTCGATGAATCTGTGCCCGCCAGTTCGGACACCATCGTCTGGAATCTCCGCGCTCCCCGGGGTATTCTCGCAGCGATTGTAGGGGCGGGGCTAGCTGTCTCCGGTGTGGCTATGCAGACATTGGTCCGTAACCCGTTGGCAGACCCATATCTGCTAGGTATTTCCGCCGGCGCCGGTGCCGGTGCGACCGCGGTGATTATCTTTGGTGCTTTCTCCGGTAGCCCCATCGCGCCGCTGACATTCGGTGCACTCCTCGGTGCAGTAATGGCCACCCTCGCGGTCGGTGCTTTCGCCACTGCAGGCGGTGGGCTGACTCCGCTGCGTTTGGTGCTCTCCGGCGTTGTGCTCTCCGCTGCGTTTTCCGCGCTGAGTAGCTTCATGGTCTTCGCTGGGCCAGACCCGAGGGCCGCGCAGTCCGTGATGTTTTGGATGCTGGGCTCTGTTGCCGGTGCGACATGGCTGAAGACGCTCTTCCCGCTCATTGTCCTCATCGCAGTACTGTTGTTTTTCCTGGTCAAAGCCCGTCATCTGGATGCGCTGGCAACTGGTGAGAGCACCGCAGCGGCCGTAGGTATTGATGTTTCTCGGCTACGCACACAGGTATTTGTGCTCCAGGCTGTCCTCGTTGGCACGCTCGTTGCGGTCTCTGGCGGCATCGGGTTTGTCGGCCTGGTGATTCCACACTTGACCCGCATCTTGGTAGGGGCCACGCACCGCGTTGTCCTACCGGTTGCTGCCCTCATGGGTGGACTGTTTCTCATCTGGGTGGACATCATCGCGCGCGTAGTGGGCGGAAGCCAGGAAATGCCGCTGGGAGTAGTCACGGGATTGGTTGGCGCACCACTTTTCCTCTACCTCATGAGCCGCTCGCACTACAGCTACGGAGGTGCTGAGTAAATGAGCGCTCTACCAAAATCTGTACTCGCCGCTAAAGATATGCGCTGTGATATCGCTGGGCGCACCATTGTCAGCGGAGTCAACCTCAACTTCGGTGCAGAACCCATGACCGCCATCATTGGTGTTAACGGCGCGGGTAAATCCACGTTGCTGCGTGCGCTCGGTGGAATCACGAAACCGGCCACGGGCGAGGTCGAGATTAACGGCAAATCGATGAGCTCAATCAGCTCGAAGCACCGCGCCCGCGATCTGGCTTTCGTCGCGCAAAACGAGGTTCCACCCGCCGAAATGCGCGTGCGCGACTTTGTCTCCCTGGGGCGCTTGCCCTACCAGCGCCTTTTTGGTGGCAACACCGCCGAGGACAATTCCCACGTCGACCGTGCGCTGGAGCTCGTGGGGTTGGAAGCGGTTGCGCAACGCCTGTGTGGGCAACTCTCGGGTGGGCAACGTCGTCGCGTGTGTCTGGCGCGTGCCATCGCCCAGGACTCGCCAATCATGCTTCTCGACGAGCCCACTAACCACCTCGACGTGCGCCATCAACAATCCGTCCTCCGTCTGGCCCGCTCCAGCGGAGCGTGTGTCATTGCCGCGATCCACGACTTGGACCTGGTGATGAACCACTTCGACCGCGTCATCGTGGTCGCGGACGGCGGTATCGCGGCCGACGGCATTCCCGCAGAAGTGCTTACCCGCGACTTTGTCGCCCAAATCTTTCAGGTTGAATCCTGTCAGCTCAATTCCCCCGCTGGCCGCCGCCACCTCGCAATCGATAGCGAGCTGGATGCTGCCACCATCAACTAGGAGTACTCCCTTGAATAACGCACATGCTTTCCGACGTCCCCTTCGTGCCTCAGCAGCTGGTATCGCTGTGGCTGCTCTGGCATTCGGAGCCGCCGCCTGTGGCTCTGATGAGGGAACGCAGGCCTCGTCGTCAGGCCTTACCCTCACCAACTGCGGTGAAGAAGTCAGCTACCCGGGTGTAGCTAAAAAGCTGCTGATTAATGACGGCAATATTGCTTCGCTGGCGCTGGCTGTCGGTGCTGCGGATGAGATCACAGCGGTGAGCTCTATGGCCTCGCATCTGCCGGTGTTGACCGCAGCTTATGGCGATGCAATTGCGCAGAAGCCAGAAGTTGCGAAGGAATACCCGAATCTGGAGCAGGTCATTGCGGCCGAACCGGATGTGATGCTGGCGGGCTGGGGCTATGGCTTTAGTGAAGACAAGGGCATTACCCCGGAATCGCTTTCCGAGCACGGTATCGGTGCCTACACCCTGACGGAATCTTGCCGTACTGGTGACGCAGCCTCGGCGGGCAAGGAAGGCAGTGGCGACCCGGGGCATACTCGTGGTCTGGTGGATCCGTGGGAAGCTGTCAAAATTGATTTGAAGAATATCGCTACCTTGACCGGACACGACGGTGAGGGCGACAAGGTTATTGCAGATATTGATAACCGACTGCAAGCCCTGGATGCCGCGCCAAAGGGAGATAAGAAGCCAGTGGGCTTCCTCTTTGATTCTGTCGGTGAAGCACCAATTACCTCGGGTTCCTTTGGCGCACCGCAGGGCATCCTGGAAAAGGCCGGTGCAATCAATGCGACCGAGTCGATTAAGGACACTTGGACTACGACCTCCTGGGAGCATGTCGCGGAGATGAATCCTGACTTCATCGCGCTTGTGGACTACCCAGGTCAGACCTTCGAAGAGAAAATCAAGGTTTTGCGCACGAATCCGGCAACGAAGGATCTCGAGGCGGTCAAGGAGAACCGCTTTATTAACCTGCCGATTGCATTGTGGACGGAGTCTCCGCTGAACGTCGATGCCGCAGAGTACGTGCGCAAGGCGCTCGAGGAATATGGTCTTGTGCCGGCGTCGGAGGTGACGACGAAGATGGAGCTACCGTCTGAGCTACCAGGGCAGGAGTACCTGCAGAAGTAGTTTCGACCAAGGCCGTCAAGCACGAACTGACTAACGCGACTAAGGTGGGCATCATGCGAATTGCGACCCTTACCTCCGGTGGAGATTGTCCCGGTCTGAATGCCGTTATCCGTGCAATTGTCCGTACCAGCTCGAGCGAGTACGGCTCAACCGTCGTCGGTTTTGAGGACGGTTGGATTGGTCTTATGGAAGACCGTAGGGTCCAGCTTTACGACGATGAGCGGATTGACCGTATGCTGCTGCGTGGCGGCACGATGCTGGGCACCGGCCGCGTGCATCCGGACATTCTCATGTCTAACCTCGACCGCATCAAGGAAAATCTCTCTGATGCGGGCATCGATGCCCTGATCCCAATCGGTGGCGAAGGTACGCTGAAGGCCGGCAAGTGGCTTTCGGACAATGGGGTGCCGGTCGTCGGTGTTCCGAAGACTATTGATAATGACGTCAACGGTACGGACTACACCTTCGGTTTCGACACGGCTGTGGCTGTTGCCACCGACGCGGTTGACCGTCTGCACACCACTGCGGAATCCCACCAGCGCGTCATGATTGTTGAGGTCATGGGTCGACACGTGGGCTGGATCGCTTTGCATGCGGGTATGGCCGGCGGTGCTCACCACATTGTCATTCCGGAAAAGCCATTCGACATCAACGAGATTGTGAAGTCGATGGAGCGCCGTTTCCAGATGGGTGAGAAGTACGGCATTATCGTCGTCGCTGAGGGCGCCACCCCGAAGCCGGGCACCATGGAGTACGAAGAGGGCGGTGTCGACCAGTTCGGCCACCAAACCTTCAACGGCATTGGTCAGGTTATTGGTGCGGAGATTAAGAAGCGCACCGGGTACGACGTTCGCACCACGGTGCTGGGTCACATTCAGCGTGGCGGTACGCCGACTGCGTACGACCGCGTGCTTGCTACCCGCTACGGTGTCCACGCCACCCGAGCAGTACACGAGGGGGACTTCGGCAAGATCGTCGCTCTGCACGGTGAGAACATCGAGCGTATCGACATCGACGATGCGGTTGCTGAGTTGAAGGTTGTGCCGGATGGCCGTTACCGCGCAGCTGCTGCGCTGTTTGGTTAAACGCGTCGGTTAAGCACGCGTTGCTAAACATTTAGGCACATCTTCGTAACAAAATAGGCATACTGCCCGAGCTGGTGTATCAATCACCAGCTCGGGCAGTATGCTTTGTAAGGTTCCGGTTTTTGAAAAATAGACTTATATTTAGGATTTTCTCGTTATGTGGAAAAGAGCCACAACAATCGCGATGGCCTTTGTCGGCCTAACTGTCGGTGCCGGATTCGCATCCGGCCAGGAAATGATGCAGTACTTCGTGGCATTTGGCACTAACGGCTTGTGGGGCGTGGTACTTGCCTCCGTCGTGATGATTGCCAGTGGCCTGGCAGTGCTGTCAATTGCCAGCTACTTGCAGGCTGATGAGCACTCCGAGGTCTTCGACGTAATCACCCGCAGTTGGGTTTCGAAGATTTTGGATATCGCCGTGATGATCACGCTGTTCTGTACCGGCTTCGTCATGTTCGCCGGTGCCGGTGCGAACTTGAACCAGCAGTTCGGACTTGAGGTGTGGATTGGCGCCGTCATCATGGTTGCCCTGACTTTGGGTGTAGGCATGCTGGATGCCGACAAGGTCAGCCGCGTGATTGGCATGATCACTCCATTCATTATCGTGTTCCTGCTTGGAGCCGGTATCTACACTTTGTTCACCACCGACACGTCGATGTCGGAGGCCGCGCAGTACACCAATGAACTGTCGACATCGCTGCCACACTGGTCTATTTCTGCCCTGAACTATGTCGGTTTCTGTGTGATGGTGGCCGTATCGATGTCGATTGTCATCGGCGGTAGCTACCTGAACCCGCGTGAAGCTGGCATCGGTGGTCTCATGGGCGGGAGCATCTATGCAGGTCTGCTGACGCTGGTGACCTTTGCCCTCTTCTTCAAGGTCAAGGATGTTGGCCACGAAGATATGCCGACCCTGGCAATCGTCAATGACATCCACCCGGTCCTGGGTACCGTGATGGCAATCATCATCTACGCCATGATTTTCAACACGGCCATTGGCATGTTCTACGCGCTGGGCCGCCGCCTAACACGCAATACCCCGCAGCGTTTCCGCCTGGTATTCATCGTGACGGTGCTGATTGGTTTTGGCCTAAGTTTCTTTGGGTTCAAGGCCCTGGTTGGCTCCATCTACCCGGCCCTTGGCTACGTCGGTATCGCTCTTATCGTGATTCTGTGTGGTGCGTACCTGGCTGGACGTAACAAGCTGATGGAGGAGTCGAAGCGTCGCGGCCGTATCCGTAAGCTCGCACGCCGGAAGATGCACCCGAACAAGAAGTTCACCACCGCCGATCAGAAGAAGCTCGACCGCGCTTTGGCCAACTCCAACATTTCCAACGTCGATCTTCAGGAGAGCGTCCGCGACGACATCGTCGAGGAACTGGTCAGCGACGATAATGTTGAATTCACCGAGGATGACGCCGAGCGCATCGTAGAAAAGGATAATGAGCGCCTGGAGAAACTTTCCGAAATCGAGGAAGCCTCCGATGATGACAATCCTCGCGAGACCGCGAGGGACTCCTTCCCAGGCGAGGCCACAGCCACTGCGCCGAAGAAGCTTGCCGGACAGACTAAGAATGCATTCAAGCGCGTGGCTCACCCTAAGCCGAAGAAAGAAAAGTAACTAGCGCGACTAGGCAGCTCGAAAATTTAGGCAGCTCGAAAATAGAAGGCATCGCACCGGTAGGGAAGGGCGATGCCTTCTTCGTATGTGTGCCCCAAGTGTTCGTGGAGATACCAATGCAAGTTCGCCTCCACCTTGGCGCGAGTGGCGGGCTTGGAACGAAGCCAATAGGAACGGGTTCGTGCCAGCAGCACGATGTCCTCGATGGTCAGTGTCTGCTCCCAGGCCAGACGCACCTCATCGACTAGCTCCAGCTCCGGGCCAACCTCGGGGTAGAAGCCGGGACGCAACACGTCGCCGGCGTGCATTATGCGGCTGAGCCGATGCACCCACGGTACGGAAACATCCAAGGTGTTCCACACCAACATAGCCACGCTATCCGCGCGTAGCACCCGAGTGAGTTCTTTACTTGCAGCTGTCGGGTCCACCCAGTGCCATGTCTGCGCACATGTTGCTACATCGACGCTGTTGGACTCCAGTCCCGTGCGCTCCGCAGTGCCTTCCAGGCATTCCGCCGCTGGCACATTGTGCATCAGTGCTTGCCGCATCGCGGTGGAGGGATCGAGTGCCAGCAGGGTGGCATCGCGGTAGACGTCGGCAAGCGAGGCGGTGAGCTTCCCAGTGCCGGCGCCGATATCGGCGACTACCTGTGGGTGCGGTGCGAGACGGGTAAGCGCTTCGATGACGGTTGGAGGATATCCGGGGCGCACGCGGTGGTAGCCCGTGGCTCCGTCGGCGCTTTCCTGCAGGTCGTTGTCGAAAGTAGCGCCTGCGCGGTGGCGGTCAGCGGCGTCGCGGAACGTTGGCGTATCGCGTGCTGACGTCGGTGGAATCGGTGGGTGTTCGTTAACTCCGGGCACGACTTATACCCTAGGGCACGCCTGCGGGGCCATCGCTAGTAGACTCTACAAACATGACCGCTGCATACGCTGATGACTTGATGGACTTTGATGAGGTCCTCGAACGTTTTGACCCGGTAATGGGCATGGAGGTTCACGTCGAGCTCTCGACGAATACCAAGATGTTCTCCTCCTCCTCGGCGCACTTTGGTGCCGAGCCGAATAGCAACGTCGATCCCTGCAGCCTCGGCCTACCTGGCGCGCTGCCTGTGGTTAACCGTCAGGGCGTTGAGTGGGCCATCAAGATTGGCCTGGCGCTGAACTGCGAGATTGCTGAGTCCTCCCGCTTCGCGCGCAAGAACTACTTCTACCCGGACCAGCCGAAGAACTACCAGATTTCGCAGTACGACGAACCAATCGCCTACGACGGATATCTTGACGTTCAGCTTGACGACGGCACGGAGTTCCGTGTCGAAATCGAGCGCGCTCACATGGAAGAAGACACCGGCAAGCTGACGCACTTGGGCGGTGCCGATGGTCGTATTCACGGCGCCACGCGTTCGCTGGTGGACTGCAACCGCGCAGGTATTCCGCTGATTGAGATCGTTACTAAGCCAATTCTCGGTGCAGGGGAGCGTGCCCCAGAGGTTGCTCGTGCGTACGTTTCTGCGCTGCGTGACCTGGTGAAGTCCCTCGGTGTCTCCGATGCCCGCATGGACCAGGGCTCGATGCGTGTGGACTCCAACGTTTCCCTGCGCCCAATCGGCCAGGAGGAGTTCGGCACTCGTACCGAGACTAAGAACATCAACTCCCTGAAGTCGGTTGAACAGGCTGTTCGCTACGAGATGCAGCGCCAGGCTGCTGCGATTACTAATGGCGAGGAGATCGTTCAGGAAACCCGCCACTACCAGGAGACCGACGGCACGACCTCCAAGGGCCGCCCGAAGGAATCGCAGTCGGATTACCGCTACTTCAACGACCCGGATCTGCCACCTGTGATTGCGCCGCGTGAGTGGGTGGAGGAAATCCGCGCAACTCTGCCGGAGCTGCCGTGGGTGCGTCGTGCCCGTATTCAGGAAGAGTGGGGTCTGAAGGACGAGGAAATGCGCGACCTGGTTAACGCCGGCGCTCTCGACCTGATTGTCGACACCGTTGAGGCTGGTGCCGGCCCGGCTGAGGCTCGTTCCTGGTGGGTCGCTTACCTGGCGCAGAAGGCCAACGAGGCAGGCGTGGAGCTGGCTGAGCTCGCGATTACCCCGGCACAGGTTGCACGTGTGATTGCACTGATTGAAGAGGGCAAGCTGACCAACAAGCTGGCCCGTAAGGCCGTTGACGGCGTGCTCGCAGGCGAGGGCGATGTTGATGAGGTCGTTGCTGCCCGTGGCCTGGAGGTCGTTCGCGACGACGGTGCTATTGAGAAGGCCGTCGACGATGCATTGGCTGCTAACCCGGACATCGTCGAGAAGTACCGAGCTGGCAACAAGAAGGTCGTCGGTGCCATCGTGGGGCAGGTCATGAAGGCCACCCGCGGCAAGGCAGACCCGGCTCAGGTCAACCAGCTGATTGCGAAGAAGCTGAGCTAGCCTCCCTGAAAGCTAATCCGGGGAACCGCCGGCGGCACCATCGCTCGGCAGTCTGACGACGCGCTCGTCGGACTCCGACGGTTGTGCCCCGGCGGTTTTGTTGGTCGTGGCACCCCAAACTTCAATACCCTGATTTGCTGCGACAGCCGCTACATACGAGATGTGGCCGAAGTCGCCGTCGACAAGCACTTCAGGGGAACCCTTGACCTCCCACGCCGCGTCGGGCCCACTTGACTTCGGACCCACCGGCATGGAGATGACCTTCTGCGCGTCTGGGATGGCAATGACCACGCGGTCACCCATCACTGCGCATCCACCGATGGAATCGTTCAGGTCCACACCGCCGAGGGGATTAATCACAGGGCCGGTGAGCTGAACCAGCTGTGGGGTGCCGTCGAGAATGGCGGTTGCCAACGGCGGCATTCCGTCCGGACCATGGCAGAACTGCTGAAACTCAATGCCTGGATCTCCCACGAGCAATTTGCGCGGGGACAGGGTGTCCGAAGTTCGGTCAAAATAGATTCCGAGAATGCCGGGCTCGCTGAGGTCCGGAAGTTCGCGCACATCAGCGGTGCTGCCCTCCACGAGGGTGACGCGCGCAATGGTGTCGTCGTTACGCAAAACAAAGACCTGACGGTCCTCTTCAACCGAGGGACTGGGCAGCAGTTGTTTTGCAGGGGCGCCGAGCCGTGCGACCTCACGCGGTGTCTTACCCGGTGCGACAACGGTGAGTGCACCGTCGTCGGTGGCGACGAGAGCCTCCCCAGGGCCGGTTGAGGCTAGCGCGGTGGTAAGCGGTAGGCAGGCCGCGAGAGTGACATCGTCGAGGTCGCAGGGACCTTTGTCTTTGGCTTTGCTTTCCGTGGTTGGGACCGGGGTAGAGGGCAAATCAGGGGAGGAAAACTTCGGCATGGCAATGCCTGTCGGTTCCGACTTGTCTTCAGTAAACGGTGACTCAAGCGCGCTCGAGGCACTCATGCAGCCGGAAAGAGAGACCATCCCGACGACACCAGCGGCGAGCGCAGCACGACGACGCCGCCCGCGAGCGCGAGCCTGTGCACTGCTGGTGTGGACGAGGTGGAATCCCATAGGCATACACAATACAGCCTCGTTTCCCGGCCACGCCTGCGACCAAAAGTGAGGCAGTAGTTTTAATGTGGACGATGTGAGCGACTCAGAGAAGTACCCGAACGACCGCGCCCTCGAGAATGTGGAGGACGGATTCGATGACGATCTCGACGTCCCGACCTACCGCAAGCTCGCTGAGCCAATGAACGAAGAAACAAACCGTGACGACAGCGACAACACCGCAACGCAGATTTTTCCGGGTGTGCCGGAAAAGCGCGTAGAGGAGGAGTCGGAGGCGGAGGTAGACCAAGAAAACCTGCCGCCGGAAGCCGAGACCGATAGCGGTGCTGAAGCCGAGGTGGAAACCGAGTCTGAAACAGAAACAGTGACTGAGCCGAGCCCCGAGCCGGAGCCTGAAGTTCAGGAAGCCCCGAAGAAGCGCTACGACGCCTACGCCGCTGCAGGCCGCACGGCACCTCAGGTGATTAGCCCTGCCGGTAAGCCTTCGCCGCGGGATGAACAGGCCGAAACTGAATTGGCACCCGCGGCCGATAAAGAGTCGGAGGTAGCCCCGGAGTCGGAGGCGACCGAAATCTTTGAGCAGCCGGCCCGTAGCGAGCGCGTTGATTCAGATGAGGATTTCAGTCAGCCGACGCAAGCCTTCTCGGCTTCTGAAGCAGCAGCAGCGTCCGCAGCGGGAACTGCCGCAAATAAGTCGGAAGCACAGTCAGCATTCGACGATGAGGCGGAGTCAACCTATGGCTCTGCACGCAATTCCGCAGCTGAGACTCAGTATTTCGATGAATCGGATTTCGCTGAACCGGCTGCCTCTCGCGATACCGCTGGTGCCGCTGGTGTTGCAGGAGCAGGCGTAGGGGCCGCCGGGGCAACTGCTGCTACGACTACCGCCGCTGCTGACGACGATGAAGACACGGACTTTTACGACGACAACGAACCGGAGCACCGTCGCGGCACCACCGATTTCGGCCTTCTGCTGCTGCGTCTTGGATTGGGTGCGCTGTTGTTGGTCCATGGCCTGACAACGCTGCTCGGCTGGGGTAACTCCGGTGGCACCACTGCGCTGGAGACACAGTTTAGCCAGAACAACTTCGCCCTCGGCCCTGTGATGGCCACTGCCATCCCAACGGTTCAGCTCATCGCGGGTGCCCTGCTCATCTTAGGGCTTGCGACACCGCTGGCCGCAGCATTGGCGCTGGCATTGTCCGCCTACCTCAGCATGTTTGATGTGGCTACCTCTGCCAATGGCGTGAATATCGTCGGCCAGGATTCCAGCAACCTTCAGCTACAACTGTTGATGACCGCCATGGCACTTGGCTTGCAGTTCACCGGTCCGGGCCGCATCGGTATCGACTTCGGACGCGGCTGGGCTCGTCGCCCACTGGCATCGTCTTGGATCTTCGGAATTCTGTCCATCGCTGCAGCAATTGGCCTGTGGTGGCTGACGACCAGCACGCTGCCGTTTGTTGGCTAAGGCAGTTCGCAGCTACACAAACAGTCGAGCGGCCTAAACTAGGTTCTCGGTTAGGGGCGGGGTACAATGCCCCCTATGCCAAAGTCGAGACACGCACTAAAGACCACCCTCGCGGTGGTCTTTTTCATGTCTTCGATAGGCGCGACAACGTCGATCCACTCACCGTCGACAGCTGCTGCCGACGAGCACAGTGAGGTTGCAGCCTCCGTCTCGTCGGCAAGCGTCTGGCCGACACATCAGGTGAGTCTGCCACGCATGGACCTCAACGCCGAAGGGTTGATTGAGGTTGACCCACGCACGCAAATGGCGGTGAGCTACGAACCGGTGGGCGTGGGGTACAGCAGCCAGGCATCGCAACGCCCGCTGCCGGCGCTATCCCTGATTAAGTTGTATATCGGTCAGTATGTGCTCGAACACGGCACTGCCGACGATGCCGAGCGCGTCGAAAAGATGATTTCGCGTTCCGACGACGATTTGGCAGCCGACTTCTACCGGAAGTACCCGGAATCGGTCGATTCCGTTGCGACCGAGTACGGCCTGTTCAACACCTCCGGCGGAGAAAAGTGGGGAGTATCGAGGACCACCGCGGAAGATGTGGTGTCTTTTATTTCCCAGCTCCGTCTGAAGCATCCTAATTCTGAGGTGCTTGAGGCGATGCGACACTGGTCGCCGATTGCTGCCGATGGCTATCGACAGAATTTTGGTCTTGCCGGCCTGCCCGGTTCTGAAGGCGCGAAGATGGGCTGGTCCAACCGGCGTTCGTGGCACTCTTCCGTTGTTTTTGGCCCCGGATATGTAATGGCTGCCATTACCGAGGGCGGCAAATATGCACACACCGAGGACGTCGCTGAGGGGATTGCCGACGTCGAGTACCGGGATTTGGTGAAGCCCACGCAGAAGACTGGGCGCAAAGCCACTCTAGAAACGCCAAAGGCCCGTGCGGTAAGCACAGGCCTTTAAACGGGGTTGATTTAGCTAGTCGACAATGCGGATCGCGCCCTTATCCGCACTGGACGCCATTTTGGCGTATGCGCGCAGCGCCTTGGACACCTTGCGCGGACGCGGCTTGTGCGGAGTAAATGGCTTGTCGCGCTCGAGCTCCTCATCGCGGCGAGCGGCCAGCTCCTCGTCGGACACCTGAATCTCGAGCCGTCGTTCAGCGACATCGATGTACACCGGGTCGCCGTTGCGGACGAGACCGATTGCGCCGCCGGCGGCGGCCTCCGGGGAAACGTGGCCGATAGACAGTCCGGAGGAACCGCCGGAGAAGCGACCATCGGTGACCAGTGCACAGACCTTACCCAGGCCAGCGCCCTTGATGAATGCGGTCGGGTGCAGCATCTCCTGCATGCCCGGGCCGCCGGAAGGACCCTCGTAGATGACAAAGAGAACTTCGCCCGGCTGCAAGGTGCGGTTCAAGATGACCGAGACAGCCTCTTCCTGGCTCTCTACGACACGAGCGGTGCCTTCGAAGTGGAACTGATCCTCGCCGATACCCGCGGTCTTCAGGACAGCACCGTCTTCGGCGATGTTGCCGCGCAGGACACACAGACCGCCTTCCTTCGTGTAGGCGTGGTCGAAGTCGCGAATGCAACCATTTACGGAGTCCGTATCTAGGCTCTCCCAGCGGTTGGACGTGGAGAACGGCTCGGTGGTGCGGACACCGCCAGGGGCTGCGTGGAACAGCTCAATCGCCTCGTCAGTGGCCTTGCCGCCGCGGATATCCCAGTTGTCCAGGTGTTCCTCCAGAGATGGGGAGTGAACGGAGCGGACATTCATTTGCAGCAGGCCCGCGCGGCGCAGTTCGCCGAGGATGGCTGGAATACCGCCGGCGCGGTGGACGTCCTCCATGTAGTAGTCCGAGTTCGGTGCCACCTTGGACAGACAAGGCACGCGGCGGGAAATGGCGTCGATGTCAGAGAGATTGAAGTCGATCTCGCCCTCCTGTGCGGCAGCGAGAATGTGCAGCACGGTGTTGGTGGAACCGCCCATGGCAACGTCGAGCGTCATTGCGTTGACAAAGGCATCGCGGTTGGCGATGTTGCGCGGCAGCACGGACTCGTCACCATCGTGGTAGTAGCTCTTCGCCAAGTCCACAATCAGTTCACCGGCGCGGGTGAACAAATCGCGACGGGCCTGCTGAGTCGCCAAGGTAGAACCGTTGCCCGGCAGGGACAGGCCGAGGGCCTCGGTCAGGCAGTTCATCGAGTTTGCGGTGAACATACCCGAGCACGATCCGCAGGTCGGGCACGCCGAGCGCTCGATGTCGAGCAGATTCTTGTCATCGACCTTGTCGTTCGCGGATGCAGAAATAGCCGAGATGAGGTCAGAGCCGGGCTTGACGACGCCATCGATAACAACCGAAGATCCCGATTCCATCGGCCCGCCGGAAACGAAGACCACCGGGATATTCAGACGCAGAGCCGCATTGAGCATGCCCGGCGTGATCTTGTCACAGTTGGAAATACAGACCAATGCGTCAGCGGTGTGAGCGTTGACCATGTACTCCACAGAGTCAGCAATAATCTCACGGGACGGCAGCGAGTAGAGCATGCCGTCGTGCCCCATCGCAATTCCGTCATCGACAGCAATGGTGTTGAACTCACGGGGGACACCGCCTGCTGCGGTCACAGCTTCTGCGACGATGTCGCCAACGTCCTTCAGGTGCACGTGCCCCGGAACGAACTGAGTGTAAGAGTTTGCAATTGCGATAATCGGCTTGCCGAAGTCGCTATCGGTCATGCCAGTTGCGCGCCATAGGGAACGCGCACCTGCAGCATTACGGCCGGCAGTGGTGACTTTAGAGCGAAGGGGAATCATGGGGGCTGCCCTTCCTAGATAGGGTGCAAGGTAATTAATTATCCATATTAATCACAAAAAGCCCCTAATGTCTCATTTCGTGGTCACTAGTGTCCGCATAATGAGATTTAGGGGCTTTGTGGACTGCTTATATGTTACTCGGCAGTGGTGTCACTTTTAGGCTTGGCACCTTTGGCTTTAGCGCTTTTAGCCTTGGCATCGGCCTCAACCTCACTGACCTTCTTCATTACCGAGTAGCCATCGCGGTCGAAAACCTCGACCTTGTCATTTTCCGCCATGCGAGCCGAAGCAATCGGATCTGGAATCAGACCGCCGGTGGCTTCCTTCAACTCCGGTAGCGAATTAAAAGAGATGGCCGGCAGGGCGATGCGCTCATCGGACTTGGTCACTGCAAAGGCGCGACCGCCCTTGTTGAAGAAGATGCCCGCAAATTCGCTCCAGGGCACCGAGCGGCGCTTGGCCAATAGGTACACCGCGGTGATACCGCGTGGTCCCACAGTGGTGCGTACTCGGAAAATCCAAAGCGTATAAATCAACGGTGCCAGGAAGGTAACGGCCAGCCACGGGGCAAAACCGGTGGCAATTACACACAGCACGAGCATGAACGCAACGATGAACAGATGCGTCTTCTGTGGGCGAAATCGCTGCGTCGCAATTTTTGGCTGTGGAGTCGAGTCAGTCATGGCCTTTGATTGTAGCGGGTAGTTCGGATTCGCCAATGCACGGTGGGCGGTTGCGCGTTATTGCGTATCAGCGGAGTTCGGTTCCGCGTTGTTAGTGGAGTCTGTCGACTGTGATCCGCCAGAGCTCTCGTTGTCGGTGTTGCTCTGGTCAGAGTCCGGCTCGGTGGAGGTGGCGGTCGAAGGTGCGCGGTTCTGCGTGCTCTGAGGCTGCTGTGAAGTCTCGGACGGCTGATTCTGTGGCGTCTGAGTCTGCTGCGAAGTCTCGGTGGGCTGCACACTCTGTGTAGTGCTAGTCGGCTGGTTCGATGACTGCGGAGCTGACGACTCTTCCGGGTCCTCTTCCTGTGTCGTTACCCGATCGCTCCACCTGCTCGGTGCCAACCATCCAGATGGGCCGTCCTCAGTTTCGACTGTCATCAGGTTCAAAATGAAGAGGATCAGTAAGGCTACCAAGAGCACAATCGTCGAAACGCGAGCGCGGCCACCTGCGGAGAGGATTCGACGAACCTTCTGGCGCGTCGTGAGTGTCTTCCAGTCAGGGTGGCTAGCCAGTTTGCGGATGACATTGTTGCTTCCGCTGTCTTCCTGCTCGCGTCGGGCATCATCGAGGTTGGCACCTGCATGTGGCAGGTCGGATCGCTCGTTCCCGACTTGCTTGTCGACGGTCTGAGTTTCCATCAGCTTGGTTTCTGCGGTATCCGGCTGGACAGTAGTGTTCGCTACCGCTTCGACAATTTCGGTTGGAGCACTGTCGCCGTCGTCAAGCTGTTGTTTTTTCTCTTGCTTAGCATCGGCCTGTCTAAGCTGTTCGATCATCGTGTCATCACGGACGTGGCCGGTGATTTCTTCGGCGGGGGCAAACGGAGTCTGTTGGGCGCGCTCGCCGTAGTCATCCCACCAAGTGTCGATGACTGCGGCGCGGATGGCGCGCTCGATGAGCCATTGGTCGCCCGGTTTGCAGTCGACAATCAAGCGCATAGTGACGGTCCACGGCAGGCCCATAACCGTCGGCGGATTGAGCTCCGTGGAGGACTGCAGCTTGATCTCGGAGAGAACTGCATCCTTGACGGAGTCCAGTGCGATGGCACTCTTGGCGGCGGCGACAGTGCGCTCTTCCAGGTCCTTAATGGAGCCACCGGCGGTCATCGGTACGGGAACTTCAACAACAGCACGGGACCACTGTGAGGAGTAGTTGATACACATGCGTGCCTCGGAGTTCGGCACGATGATTTCCTCGCCGTTGAGGGTTCGGATCGTGGTGGCGCGCAATGTCATATTGACTACGTCACCTTGGACAGTGCCCGAAGGGGAGTGAAACTCTACCCAGTCTCCGATGCCGTACTGCTTCTCGGCGATGATGAACAGTCCGCCAAGGAAGTCGGCGATGACTCCCTGTGCGCCAAAACCAACAGCGGCGGAAACAACCGTCGCGGGGATAGCGGCGGCGGTCAGTGAGATTCCGAATTTCGACAGAATCGCGATGATTAAGACGAAGTATGCAATGACTTCGACGATGTAAACCACAGCGCCAATCAGTGCGCGCCGTCCCTTGGACTGCTCCTCTGAAGAGGAGATGTTTCCGTCCGCAATTGCCAGAACGAAACGTCGGATACGGGGAACAAGAATTAGCAGAATGGCCAGACATGCGATGGCAAGGCCGTTATTGGCCACCCATTGCCATGTCCGTAACAACATGTATTGCAAGAATTCCATGCCATCCACCGTAGGTCGTTCGCCTTAATATGCGCTGAGTTTAAAGGTAAAGAATTATGCATAAAGACGAGCTTTGGACTTGGGGCTTGTGGGGCTCGGGCGTGTAGGGCTCGGGTGTGCAGGCTTGGGTGTCCCCGGGGTCGTGGTCGGGGAGTTTCTGGGTAGAGTGATTCCCAAAGTTGGGGCGGGGTTCTCGTTGGAATCGGGTGGGTGCTCGGGGTGTGATACGGATGGCGTGTCCAATTGACGGGATTGACTTCTCACTATGTGGACGTTAGGGTTGTAGCCAACGCCACATTCGTAGCTTCTTTGCGTGAATGTGTGTTGAGTAGTTGCCCACCATGATCCAGGAGCGAAATCGTGAACGCGCACGAGCAGCACACCCCATCGCCCGCCCAATTCGCGGCTAAGGCGCGCACCAGCGCCCCCGAGCGAATTTCTGGTGCACAAGCCATTGTCCGATCCCTTGAAGAGCTTGGTGTCGAGGTAGCCTTCGGTATTCCCGGTGGTGCAGTGCTTCCGCTCTACGATCCGATTTATGACTCGGAGAAGCTTCGTCACGTCCTGGTGCGCCACGAGCAGGGAGCTGGCCACGCTGCCACTGGTTACGCGCAGGTTTCCGGCAAGGTTGGTGTCTGTATCGCGACTTCCGGCCCGGGTGCTACTAACCTGGTGACCCCGCTCGCGGATGCTCAGATGGACTCCGTTCCGGTTGTCGCTATCACTGGTCAGGTCGGTCGCCCGCTGCTGGGTACTGACGCTTTCCAGGAGGCTGACATCCGCGGTGTGACCATGCCGATTACGAAGCACAACTTCATGGTCACCGAAGCTGAGGACATCCCGCGCGCGCTCGCTGAGGCATTCCACCTGGCTTCTTCTGGTCGTCCAGGTCCGGTTCTGGTCGATGTCCCGAAGGACCTCCAGAACACGATGATCGACTTCACCTGGCCACCGGAGATCAACCTGCCGGGTTACCGTCCGGTGACAACCCCGCACCAGCGACAGATCGACGAAGCCGCTGAGATGATTGCTGCGGCAAAGCGTCCGGTGCTCTACATCGGTGGTGGCGTCATTAAGGCCGATGCTTCCAAGGAGCTGGTCGAGTTCGCCGAGCAGACTGGGGTTCCGGTCGTGACCACGCTGATGGCTCGCGGCGCATTCCCGGACTCGCACCCGCTGCACATGGGTATGCCGGGCATGCACGGCAAGGTGTCAGCCGTCGCTGCTCTGCAGAAGTCCGACCTGCTCATCACTATTGGCGCGCGTTTCGACGACCGTGTTACCGGTGATCTGAATTCCTTCGCGCCGAACGCGAAGGTAATCCACGCCGACATTGACCCGGCAGAGATTGGCAAGCTCCGCGAAGTTGATGTTCCCATCGTCGGCGATGCCCGCGAGGTCCTTGCCGCACTTAGCGAGTCCTACACCAAGCTCGGTCTTAGTCGCCCGCAGATTGCCGACTGGCTGAAGCTTCTCGACGGTCTCCGCGACGAGTTCCCCCTCGGGTGGGAAGAGCCCGCTGATGGTGCAATCGCTCCGCAGTTTGTAATTCAGACTCTGTCCGACATCGTTGGTCCAGAGGCCATCTATGCCGCTGGCGTCGGCCAGCACCAGATGTGGGCAGCGCAGTTCGTCCAGTACGAGAACCCGCGCACCTGGCTTAACTCCGGTGGTGCCGGCACGATGGGCTACTCAATCCCGGCTGCGATGGGTGCCAAGGCGGCTGCTCCAGAAAAGGAAGTCTGGGCCATCGACGGTGATGGTTGCTTCCAGATGACCAATCAAGAGCTGACCACCTGTGCAATGGAAGGTTTTCCCATCAAGGTTGCCTTGATTAACAACGGTAATCTGGGCATGGTTCGTCAGTGGCAGACGCTGTTCTACAATCAGCGCTACTCCAACACCAAGCTGCGCCCGGAGGACAACTCCTACCTGCCGGACTTCGTCCAGCTCTCCGAGGGGCTTGGCTGCGTGGCGATCCGCGTGACCAAGAAGGAAGATGTCGCGGCGGCGATTAAGAAGGCACGCGAGATTAATGACCGACCGGTGGTTATTGACTTCATTGTCGGTGAGGATGCTCAGGTGTGGCCGATGGTGGCAGCTGGCAAGTCCAATGATGAGGTCGAATACGCCCGCGGTCTGCGCCCGCTGTTCAACGATGAGAATTCAGCAGCTGAGGCCCCGGCTGACATCCACGGCACTGTTGTGGACAACTCCGAGGACGCCGCGAAGCAGCCCGACGCTAACCACCCGTCCATGAAGACCCGCTAATCGGGATCCGAAGCAACAGGAAGTGAGTCCCAAAATGGCTGAACTGCACACTCTATCCGTGTTGACCCTCGATGAGCCGGGTATTCTGGTCCGCATTGCGGGCATGTTCACCCGCCGAGGTTTCAGCATCCAGTCGATTACCTCGGGTGAAACTGAGACCGAGGGAGTCAACCGCATCACCGTCGTGGTTGAGACGGAGACGCTGCCGATCGAACAGATTACTAAGCAGCTGAACAAGCTGGTGCCCGTGCTGAAAGTGGTCCGCCAGCCCCCAGAGACCATGGTGTCGCGCGGACTGCTGATGGTGAAGGTTTCCTGCGACAACACCAATCGTCCGCAGGTAGTCGATGCCGCCAATCTCTTCCGTGCCCGTGTGGTGGACGTTTCTCAAGAGTCTGTCATCATTGAGGCGACGGGTGAGCGCTCGAAGCTTGTAGCCCTGCTGGAGGTCCTCGAGCCGTTTGGTATCCGTGAGCTCATTCAGTCCGGTACCGTCGCAATGGCACGTGGGCCGAAGCCGATGCTCCAGGCCCGCTAACAACTAAACGCTAAGATTTTTAACGAATCCGATTCGAAAAGAGGCTAACTTTAATGGCTATTGAACTGCTGTACGACGACGATGCTGATCTGTCCATCATCCAGGGACGTAAGGTTGCCATCCTGGGCTACGGTTCCCAGGGCCACGCTCACGCTCAGAACCTGCGCGAGTCCGGTGTCGAGGTTGTTATCGGTCTGCGTGAAGGCTCCAAGTCCGCTGTGAAGGCTCAGGAAGCTGGCTTCGAGGTTAAGTCCAACGCAGATGCCGCTGCATGGGCAGACGTCATTATGGTGCTGGTTCCGGACACCACCCAGGCAAAGGTTTACAGCGAGGACATCGAGCCGAACCTGAAGGACGGCGACGCGCTGTTCTTCGGCCACGGTCTGAACATCCACTTCGACCTCATCAAGCCGGCTGACAACATCACCGTCGGTATGGTTGCTCCGAAGGGCCCGGGTCACCTGGTTCGTCGTCAGTTCGTCGATGGCAAGGGCGTTCCGTGCCTGATTGCCGTTGACCAGGACCCGAAGGGCGAGGGCCGCGACCTGGCTCTGTCCTACGCTGCAGCTATCGGTGGCGCCCGCGCTGGCGTTATCCCGACCACCTTCGAGGCAGAGACTGTGACCGACCTCTTCGGTGAGCAGGCTGTTCTCTGTGGTGGCACCGAGGAACTGGTCAAGGTCGGTTTCGAGGTTCTGGTTGAAGCTGGCTACGAGCCGGAGATGGCATACTTCGAGTGCCTGCACGAGCTGAAGCTGATTGTTGACCTGATGTTCGAGGGCGGTATTGCCAACATGAACTACTCGGTCTCCGACACCGCTGAGTTCGGTGGCTACCTGTCTGGCCCGCGCGTTATTACCGCTGATACCAAGCAGCACATGCGCGAGATTTTGTCTGACATTCAGGACGGCACCTTCACCAAGCGCCTGATTGCCAACGTCGAGGGCGGCAACAAGGAGCTCGAGGACCTGCGCGCTTCCTACAACAACCACCAGATTGAAGAGGTCGGCTCCAAGCTGCGCGACCTGATGAGCTGGGTTAAGGTCGACGCTCGCGCTGAGACTGCCTAAGTTTGTTGCTTAAGCGAATCCCTCGCTTGTTCGCGAAGTAGGGCTTCATCACTGAGCTTCACCGCCGTGATGAGGCCCTTTTCGTATCTCTCTTACTAGTTTTCTTTCACTGAACCGTGTGGGGTAGACGTGTGGAATAAACGTCTGAGCTAAAAGCAACTACTGCCAAACGGGTGTAGCCCCAGTCCTATCCGGGGTTCTAATCTGGGGTGAAAGGTCTCCCTCAACAAAGACGTTCGATAGTCTAATCGTTGAAATCAAATCATTTCACGGAGGTAAATGTGCGAGTATCCGCAATGACGCGGCGCGTGACGGCAACCGTTGCCCTGACGGTCAGCCTGGCGTTGGGGTCAAGCGCCTTGGTCGCGTGTGGAAATTCCGACAGCGCTGTTTCCACGAAGAAGGTGGACGCTGAATCGACGGTGCTTAGCGACGACATCGCAGCGTCGGAAAGCCTGATCGACAGTTCGGAAGCGGTTGTCGTTTCCTCGGCAGGCTCTGCTGAGCAGCGTAGGGCGGCAGGCATCGCGGTTGCTGCTGGTCTGCCGATGCTAGTGGCTGGTTCTGCCGAAGATGCGGAAGATGACAGTACCGCCAAGAGCCCGAAGAAGGATGCTCGTGGCCGTGATACCGGCGCCGATATCGCCGATGTGGAAAAAGAGATTGACCGCCTGGGCGCAAAGACAGTCCTTACTGTGGGGGCAGTTGACCTGACTGGGGAAGAGGGCCGTCAGATCATTGCGGATCCGGGTACGACCGATGGCCTTAAGGAGCTCGTCGGTACCGAGTTTAAGGTTCTCAAGGAGACGGAGTCGAAGCCGACTCGCGCTGTCGTTGAGATGGATCCGGAGAAGCCAACTGTCGTCGAGGGCGATGCAACGAAGGATGGGGCAGCCAACCAGGAGGCTCAGGATCGCGCCAGCGATGGGCAGGACGACAAGGGACAGGAGAGCGTCACCCTGCCGAAGGGATCTCCGAAGGAGGTCAAGGACACATTGGCACTGGCCGCACCGGGTACCGGTTTGGCCTCCATTGCTACGGCCCGTGCCGCTGGCCTGAAGGTCAGTTGGTTGCCGGTGGGCGACGCGCGTGCTACCTCTGAGTCGATTTCCGCTGCTCGCGACGGCGAGTCCCTGATTGCTCTGGGTAAGGTTTTCGGCGATAAGGACAAGTTTGATCAGTCCATCGAGCTTGCCAAAGATGACAAGGTTAAGGAGCTGCCAGGTGGAGGCACACTGCTGTTCCCCGGTCGTCATCTGATTGCAACGTATGGTCACCCAGGTGTCGCTCCATTGGGCGTGATGGGCGAGGATGATCCGGAGGATGCCGTCGCACGTGCGAAGGACTACGTCAAGCAGTACGAGAAGTTCGCTGATGACCCGGTACTGCCGGCCTTCGAGATTATCGCTTCGGTCGCGCAGGCTGACCCGGGTCCACGCGGTGACTACTCCGAGCCAGCTCCGGTTGAGACTCTGAAGCCGTACGTCGAGGCCATGACCAAGGCCGGCGGCTACGTCATCATCGACCTGCAGCCGGGTAGTGCAGACTTCCTGGACCAGGCCAAGTTCTACGAAGAACTGCTGAAGATGCCAAACGTCGGTCTGGCGCTGGACCCGGAGTGGAAGATGGAACCGGGGCAGGTTCCGGCGACCCAGGTTGGTCACGTTAAGGCTGAAGAAGTCAACCGCGTTGCTGATTGGCTGGCTGAGCTGACTCGTAAGAACAACCTTCCGCAGAAGATGCTGATGCTGCACCAGTTCCAGCTACAGATGATTCGCGACCGTGAGACGCTGGATCTGTCGCACCCGGAGCTCGCATTCGTTCTGCATGCCGACGGCCATGGCACCGCGCAGGAGAAGTTTGAGACCTGGAACGTCATGCTGCAGGATTTGCAGCCGGAGATTTTCGAGGCGTGGAAGAACTTCATCGACGAGGATCAGCCGATGTTTACTCCTGAGGAGACCATGAACATCGAGCCGCGTCCGTGGTTGGTTACGTACCAGTAGGTTATAGACCAGCAGAAATAAAAATATAACGCGAAATATTTGCCGACTTGAATGTCGGGGGCAACGGCGCTTACTCCCTAAACAAAGGGTAGTAAGCGCCGTTTTGCTTAGGTAAGTCCCCCCGTGTCTCACCCCCAGAGTTTATGATGAGACGTAATGCGCGTGCACGCTTTAGTAGTTTTCTTAAGTGACACCGCACATACTGCATAAACTTTTCGAGACAAACCAGGAGATGCTTGTGAGCCAGAACGCTCGCCCCGTTGTCCTCATCGCCGACAAGCTGGCACAGTCCACTGTGGACGCATTGGGGGATTCCGTTGAGGTCCGTTGGGTAGATGGCCCGAACCGCGCTGAGCTCCTGGCTGCGGTTGGTGATGCTGACGCACTTCTCGTCCGCTCCGCTACCACCGTGGATCAGGAAGTCCTCGAGGCTGCTCCGAATCTGAAGATCGTCGGTCGCGCCGGCGTTGGCCTGGATAACGTCGACATCGATACCGCTACCAAGCGCGGCGTCATGGTTGTCAACGCTCCGACCTCTAATATTCACTCTGCATGTGAGCACGCAATCGCACTGCTGCTGGCCACCGCTCGCCAGCTGCCGGCTGCGGACGCGTCCCTGCGTGAGGGGGAGTGGAAGCGCTCTTCCTTCAAGGGTGTCGAAATCTTCGGCAAGACCGTCGGTATCGTCGGTTTCGGTCACATCGGCCAGCTGTTTGCGCAGCGTCTCGCTGCTTTCGAGACCAACATCATTGCGTACGATCCGTACGCGAACCCGGCTCGTGCTGCTCAGCTCGGTGTCGAGCTGGTTGAGCTGGAAGACCTGATGGCTCGTGCTGATTTCGTGACCATCCACCTGCCGAAGACCAAGGAAACCGCTGGCATGTTCGATGCTGAGCTCCTGGGCAAGGCCAAGAAGGGCCAGATCATCATCAACGCTGCCCGCGGCGGTCTCGTCGACGAGCAGGCGCTTGCCGACGCAATCAAGGCTGGCAACATCCGCGGTGCTGGCTTCGACGTGTACGCGACCGAGCCGTGCACGGATTCCCCGCTGTTTGGCCTGCCGGAAACTGTTTGTGCTCCGCACCTGGGTGCCTCCACCGTCGAGGCGCAGGACCGTGCAGGTACCGATGTCGCTAAGTCCGTACTGCTGGCCCTGGCTGGCGAGTTCGTCCCGGATGCAGTCAACGTTTCCGGTGGCGCTGTCGGCGAAGAGGTGGCCCTGTGGCTCGAGCTGGCTCGTGAGCTGGGTCTGGTTGCTGGCGGTCTGCTCGAGGGCGCTCCGGCTGCTGTTGAGGTCACCGCTCGCGGTGAGCTGCACACTGAGGACGTTAACGTTCTGGGTATGGCAGCAATCCGTGGACTGTTCTCTCTCATGGTGGAAGAACCGGTCACTTTCGTCAACGCTCCGCGTATCGCAGAAGAGCGTGGTGTGACCTTCACTGTCGAGACCGAGCCGGAGTCCGTCTCCCACCGCTCCGTACTCGAGGTCAAGGTCATCGGTGCTGATGGCTCCACCGCTACCGTCGTTGGTGCTCTCACTGGCCTGAACCGCGTCGAGAAGATTGTCCGTATCAATGGCCGCGGCATCGACATGCGCGCTCAGGGCCGTAACCTCTTCCTGCTGTACAACGACGTTCCGGGCGCTCTGGGTCGCGTTGCTACCACCCTGGGTGAGTCCGGCATCAACATCGAGGCTGCTGCTCTGTCTCCGCAGGAAGCAGATCAGACTGCCATCCTGGTGCTGCGCGTTTCCAAGGAGGTTCCGGAGGAGCTCGTCGGAAAGATTACCGAGGAGATCTCCGCTACCCACGCTCTGCAGCTCGAGCTGGACTAGTTCTGAGCGCCTAGGCGTTTTAGAGCTAGTCTCTAGCGCAGCTTCTACTGCATGAAAAAATCCCCTCCGCATGGAGGGGATTTTTGTTTCCCAGCTGATCTATGCAGCCGTAGCCCTACTGCCTAGCCCTTCATCGAGCCCTTCTCAATCATGTTGACGTGGAAGTCGAAGGCAGTACGCAGGTCGTGCGGGGTAGACATGCCCGGAGCGGTCTTCAGCGCGCGCTCGTAGTACTCCTCCAACAGTGGCTGGTACTCCGGGTGTGCAACGGAAATCATCTTCGCCACGCGGTCACGCGGTGCCAGGCCACGCAGGTCAGCGAATCCACGCTCGGTGATGATGACCATGGCGTCGTGCTCGGTGTGGTCAATGTGCGAAGCGAACGGAACGATAGTCGAAATCGCACCGTCCTTCGCCAGCGACGGCGAGATGAACGAGGAAACGAAGGCGTTACGGGTGAAGTCACCGGAACCACCGATGCCGTTCATCATGCGGCTGCCGTTGATGTGGGTGGAGTTGACGTTGCCGTAGATGTCGGCCTCAATCATGCCGTTGGTGGCGATTAGGCCGACGCGACGGACAACCTCCGGGTGGTTAGAAATCTGCTGCGGGCGCAGAATGATGTTCTCGCGGTAGCGAGCAGCCTCGTTGTTCATACGCTCGGCCGCTTCCGGAGACAGGGAGAAGGAGGTAGCCGAAGCGACGGTCATCTTACCTGCGTCAATCAGGTCGATCATGCCGTCCTGAATAACCTCGGTGTAGGCCTTGATGTTCTCAAACTTGGAGTCCAACAGACCCGCCATCACGGCGTTCGGAACGTTACCGACGCCCGACTGCATGATGTACTGGTCGTAAGCCAGGCGACCCGCGCGAACTTCGCCCTCGAGGAAGTCGAGGAAATGGCCGGCAATAGCCTTCGAGGTCTCATCCAACGGCTTGAACGGGGAGTTGCGGTCCGGCGCGTTGGTCTCGACAACTGCGACAACCTTGTCCAGGTTGATGTCGATGTAAGGGGTACCAATGCGGTCACCCGGGGCGTTGATCGGCACCGGCGTGCGGTTAGGCAGGTGCTGAATGCGGTAGATGTCGTGCATGCCCTCGAGTTCCTCGGACTGCCACGAGTTGACCTCGATGATGATCTTGTCAGCGTTGTCCATCCACTCGACGTTGTTGCCAACGCTTGACGACGGAACGAGGTGTCCATCTTCCGTAATACGAGTGACCTCAACAATTGCGGCGTCAATCGGCAGGAAGCCCTGCTCGATGTACAGCGCGGAGTGGGAGAGGTGGATGTCCTGGTACTTCGCCTTGCCGGAGTTGATGGACTTACGCAGTGCCGGATCGCCCTGGTACGGCATGCGGTAGCGGATGATGTCAGCTTCTGCCATCACGCCGTCACAGTCTGGGGCAGTGGAAGCGCCTGTGTAGATGTCGACAGCGAACTCTTCACCCTTGGCGTGAAGTTCCTTGCCACGGTTTGCCAGCGCAGTCGGCAGGGCCTTCGGGTAGCCAGCACCGGTGAAGCCAGAGATGCCGAGGGCATCACCATGATTGATAAACTGTGCAGCCTCGTCGGCGGTCATTACCTTGCCGCGCAAACCGGCATGTGCGATGCGATCAGACATGTCATCTCCTAGATAGACTGTTCGACTTTAGTTTTGTCGCCTAACCTAGCATGCGCTAACAGTGTGTTGCCACACCCGCAGGTTGAGAAGTGATTTATGACACTCTGATCGCTTCAGCGGGTCGTTTATCGGCGCTCTTCCAGGGGCTTTGTTACAGCAATTCCCGCACTTCTTCGTCGGTCAGCATCGCGTCCTCGAATGCCTGCAGTGTGGCCTCTGGGTTAAATTTCACACCGATGAGTACGACCTCATTGGATGGTGGGACATCGGTCTGCGCCCACATGACGGCAGGGGTGATTTTCAGGTTCGGCCCCGCCTGACTCCACACGTGGGCGACTTCGAGGCGGTCGGAAATCCAGCAGTGCCCCTTGGATCGTACGAGCCCCTTTGTGCCGCGGAGAGCCTTAATCAGTCGTTCGCGGTCGAAGGGGCGGTTGCCTCGGAAAACAACCGAAGAAATGCCGTATTCTTCAGTCTCCGGCGTGTGGGGATTCGCAAGTTCTTCTGCATATCCGTGGAAAGTGGCCGCGGTACCTTCGTCGTAAAGCGATGCGTCGAGAATGGCAGTGGTGGCGATTTCGCCGTTAGTCACGCGGACGATGCGTGCGCGGGGGTTCATGGCGCGGATTGTTTCCTCGGTACCGCCGGTGAGCTTTTCGCCTGCGAGGTCGGATTTGGTGATGAGGATGAGATCGGCGAATTCCACCTGGTCGACAAGGAGGTCAGCGACCGTGCGTTCGTCGTCAGGCAGTGCGCGTCCCTGGCGGAGACTGTCGAGGAATGTAGAGGCGTCGACGAGCGTGACCATCGTGTCGATGGGGGCGATGTCGGCGAGGCGACGGCCATCGTCGAATTCCCACTCGAAGGTAGCGGCGACTGGCATGGGCTCGGAGATGCCGGTGGATTCGATGACGATGTGTTCGAATTTGCCGCTGCGCGCGAGCTTGCCGACGTTTTCCACGAGGTCATCTCGCAGCGTGCAGCAGATGCAGCCGTTAGACATTTCGATGAAACGGTCCTCGCCGCGCTCGAGATATGTGCCCTGCTCGATGAGGGCGGCATCGACGTTGACTTCCGAGAAGTCGTTGACGATGACCGCGATTTTGCGCCCCTGTGAGTTTGCCAGGAGGTTGTTGAGGAGGGTGGTCTTGCCGGCGCCCAGGAATCCGGACAGGACGGTGACGGGAGTGGTCTGGGTGGTGCTATCAGAAAATTCGGTAGAAGTCACCCGACAAGATTAGCGTACTGAAAATGATTATCAATAACTAGTGCATGAATTGGGCTATGTGAGGGGTTGTAAATGTGTCGCATGGCTGATTGTCGACTGGTTGTGACGTAGGGCATAAAACGGTGTTGTAGTCGGCTTTAGTGGCGTATGGAATGTGCCTAAAATGGGGGCGCTTTCGGGCATCTGAATGAAAGGCGCTAACCGCTTCGTTGATAGGGTTGGGGGTGTGCTTTGGTGTTCGAAGTGCTACCCCCGATAGTCGCGTTGGGGGATATAGAAAGGTGAATTCATGTCAGATCGTATTGCCCATGCTGGTCTCAAATCCAAGGTGATGACCGCGCAGGAGGCGGCGCAGTTCATCAACCACGGAGACATGGTGGGCTTTGCCGGATTTACCGGTGCTGGCTACCCGAAGGTTGTCCCGCCGGCTCTCGCTGAGCGTATGGAGGCCGCTCACGAGCGTGGCGACGAGTTCAAGATTAAGGTCTTGACCGGAGCGTCTACCGCTCCGGAACTTGATGGTGCGCTGGCGAAGGCTAATGGTGTTGAGTGGCGTATGCCGTACCAGTCCGACCCGGGAATGCGTAACCGTATCAATGCAGGCGATGCCTTTTATAGTGATATTCACCTGTCGCACTCTGGCCCGATGACTGAGCAGGGCTTCTTTGGCCCGGTCAATGTTGCTGTGGTCGAAGCTGTTCGCATTAAGGCCGATGGATCCCTGATTCTTTCCTCTTCGGTTGGTAACAGCATTTCTTACTTGAATGCTGCAGAGAAGATCATTATTGAGGTCAACTCCTGGCAGTCCGAGGATCTCGAGGGTATGCACGACATCTACAGTGTTGGGCTGCCTCCGAACCGTAAGGAGATTCCGATTGTGAACCCGGGGGACCGCATCGGCACTCCGGATGTTCAGATCGATGTCGATAAGGTTGTCGCTGTCGTCGAGACGAACGCCGAGGACCGTAACTCGCCGTTCAAGCCGCTGGACGATGACTCTAAGGCCATTGCCGGCTACCTGCTCGACTTCCTCGATGGGGAGGTCAAGGCCGGTCGTCTGCCGGAGAACCTGCTGCCGATGCAGTCGGGTGTCGGTAACATTCCGAACGCCGTTCTCGCAGGTCTGCTCGACTCCAAGTATGAGAACCTGACCTCTTTTACTGAGGTTATCCAGGACGGCATGGTCGACCTGATGGATGCTGGCAAGCTGACCGTGGCTTCCGGTACTGCATTCTCGCTGTCTCCTGAATATGCAGCTCGTATGAACGAGAATGCTGCTGACTACCGCGAGAAGATCGTTCTGCGGCCGCAGGACATCTCCAATAACCCGGGTCTGGTCCGCCGCATGGGGCTGATTACCACCAACGGCATGATTGAGGCTGACATCTACGGCAACGTCAACTCCACTCACGTAGCTGGTTCGCGCATGATGAACGGCATTGGCGGTTCCGGTGACTTCACCCGAAACGCCTACATCTCTACGTTCGTGTCCCCGTCGCTGGCTAAGAATGGCGACATTTCCGCAATCGTGCCGATGGTCTCTCACGTTGACCACACTGAGCATGACGTGATGGTCATCATCACTGAGCAGGGTCTGGCTGACCTCCGTGGGCTGGCGCCGCGTCAGCGTTCCCGTGTTGTCATTGAGAAGTGTGCGCACCCGATGTACAAGGAGGCGCTGCTCGAATACGTTGAGCGTGCTGAGAGGGCCACCCCGTACCTGCATACTCCGCATGACCTGGGTACTTCTTATGACTTCCACCGTCGTTTCCTCGAAAACGGTTCCATGAAGCCGGTCGACTAGGTTTCTAGTGCGGTTCCCGCTTTACGACGAAGTTTGCGTCGTAGGGCGGGATTTTCTTTCGGCTTTAGTTCGAAATAGTGTTCGAATAATGTGGAGATTTTTGGGGTGCGCAGCGGTTTGAATCCGGGGTGGGGGATATGGTGTGGGCGAATTGATAAAGAACTGTTCGTTAGGGGACCTCGTTAGGGAGGGGACAGTGCAATGTCAGAGTTGGAATCGTGTGGGGAATTTCGGTTCAGCCATGAGGTGAGGGCTCATTCGCTCGCTGAAGTGATGCGCGAGATTAATCGTCTGCAGATGGTTATCGCTCAGCGGGTCGCACCACCAGATGATGGCGATGTCGAAGCTCATTTGGCTTATTGGTCGGTGGTGCTTGGAATCCCACGCGCCGAAGTGAACAAATATATGGAAATTGGCTACATGCTTGGACGTATGCCGCAACTAGCGGAAATGTGTCAGGAGCGCGGGCATTTGTCGATGAGGCATTTAGCAATGCTTGGTAAACATACCCGACCTGTAGCCGATGACAAGGTTGACGCAGTGGAGTCGGGTCTCGTGGACGTCGTTAAGCCTAGGCGCGACGGGGAGGCACTCCGTGGCGTGCGTGCGATGGCAACGCGGGTGCAGCGAGTGATTGGTGAGTGTGCTCCGGAAGTGCGGCCACGTGATGTGGATGTCGCTGGGTTGCAGGCTGATAGGGTCCTGGCCCGGAATGTGGAGGCGACCGTAGATGCTGCAATTGATGCGGCGGCATACCAGGTCGAGGCGGATGGAGAGTCGGCGGATAATCCCGTGGAGTCGGAGGAGGTACGGGAGGTTCAAGCTGCGGCTCTCGACTACTTCGGCGATCGTATGACGGCTAAGGAGTTTATCGCAGTTGATGAACATGGTGACGCTGGAGTTACGACACTGACTACTGTCCTCGAGCGGCATCATGCAGTGGAAGCCCTTGCAATTATCGACGCAGTGGCTAAGAAGATGAAAGTGAGTCGCGCGGCAGCTTTCATGCATGCGTTACGCGGTACTTGTGAGGTGGAGGTGAATCTGGAACTCTTCCGAGTGCTCTCTCCCGGGGAGGATGGCGAACCGGAAAACACTCCAGTGTGGCTCGCTGGCGCAGGTTGGCTTTCTTCGCTGGTGGCCGAGTCTTGGCTGAAGCGGGTATCGACATTGCGGGTGCTGGGGGATAGTGCGGTTGAGGGGTATCGGCCCTCCGAGTCTCAGCGTGCATTCGTGCGTGCCCGTGACGGTGTGTGTAGTTTTCCTGGATGCGATGTCCCCGCGGAAAAGTGCGATATCGACCATATTGTGGAATTTGATCACAGCCTTTCCGGTGGTGAGCGGCAAAAGGAAGGGGTCACGCACACAGATAATCTCCATTGTCTCTGTCGAAGGCACCACAACCTCAAAACTGCCGGTATGTGGCGAGTTGTTCGAGGTGATGATGGGATCGAAGCTTGGACGTTCCTCTCTTGTGATGAAGGGCCGTTTGCGCAGTCGGAAAAAGAGCACACTGGGCATGGTCGTTACACCTTTGCCTCGCAGACTGAAAAGAAGACCGCTGCGCTGGCTGAGCACAATGAGAAACGTCGCAAATTGCATGACAATCTCCGCGGCCTAGTGGATAAGGTGCGGCGGGATATGGAAAAGGAGAGAGCAGTAGGCGGGGTGGATTGTGAAAACGATGGAGATGGTAAAAATCGCGCAGACAGTGACGGGGGTGAGCGCTAGGTTCTGCTACACTCATTTGTGTCCATATAGTGAGAAGGGTATCTCAAAAAATGACTGAGGCAGGAAAGCTGAAGATCGCCGTCATCCCGGGTGATGGCATCGGCACGGAAGTTACGGCAGAGGCACTGAAGGTGCTCAAGGCTGCTATCGGCGAGTTCGACACCACCGAGTACGACCTCGGCTCGCGTCGCTACTTGCGCAATGGCGAACTGCTTACCGACGCCGATCTCGACTCCCTGCGTGAGCACGACGCTATTCTGCTCGGTGCTATCGGTGACCCGGCGAACGTTCCTCCGGGTGTTCTCGAGCGCGGCCTGTTGCTGAAGATGCGCTTCGCGCTGGATCACCACGTCAACCTGCGTCCTTCCAAGCTCTTCCCGGGTGTCGAGTCACCGCTGAAGAACCCGGGCGAAATTGATTTCGTGGTCGTCCGCGAGGGAACCGAAGGTGCTTACACCGGTAACGGCGGTGCGATTCGCGTCGGCACGCCACACGAGGTTGCCAACGAGACCTCCGTCAATACCCGCTTCGGTGCTGAGCGCGTTGTTCGCTACGCCTTCGAGCTGGCTATGACCCGTCGTAAGAAGCTGACCCTTGTCCACAAGACCAATGTGTTGGTGCACGGTGGCGGTATGTGGCAGCGCACGGTCGATGAGGTCGCTAAGGAATACCCAGAGGTAGATGTCGATTACTCGCACATCGACGCTGCGACAATCTACCTCGTCACTAATCCTTCGCGTTTCGACGTCATCGTCACCGACAACCTCTTCGGCGACATCATTACTGATGAGGCTGGTGCAGTGTCGGGCGGTATCGGCCTGGCGGCGTCCGGCAACATTGACGCCTCTAATACCAACCCGTCCATGTTTGAGCCCGTTCACGGCTCCGCTCCCGACATTGCTGGCAAGGGGATCGCCGACCCGACCGCAGCCATTCTGTCGGGTGCCATGATGCTGCGCCACCTGGGTCGTGAGGAAGACGCTCAGCGCATCGAGGCTGCTGTGGAAGCTGACATGGCTACTCGCGGTAGTGGCCCGATCAAGACCGCTGAGGTTGGCGACCGCATTGCTGCTGCTTTGAAGTAGCGCAGTAAAAAATAGGGGGGGGGAGAGGGCTAGGCAATCACAGTTTTGCCATCGACGGTAGTGATGTGAGTCTTACCGTCGGCGGTGTGCTCGATGAAGTCCGACGCATGTCCGACCTGGCGAAGTACATCGATGATGGTGTCAAGGGGGTATGGGGATGAGCTTCCTGTGCCGTTATCGGAATCATCCCCTCCCAGTCCTGCCACTAGCGCATCCCTCGTAATCTCCGCATGTCCCAGGTGCTGAGCCGCCTCGTGGAAGACATGCACAATCACGCCTTCGATGCTGCCGCACCACCAACGGTCCTTATCGGTAGGAATAACAGCAGGAGCACCAGCGCGGTCCACGCCTTGCAACTCCACCAGCGCGGATTCAATGGCCGCGCGGTCACGGTGGTAAATCTCCAGCCCTTCCGAAACACTGCAATGAGCAGAAAACTCCCCATCGCGATCACGGACATAATCACGCCCAAGGCAGACGCGCTCGAGCCAGTACCTCGCGGATCCGGTCACATGTCGTAACAGCACGGCCAGGGAGTTAATGGCTGGGATGGGGAGGGTTGCGTTGAAGGTGTCGTCGTCAAGCGTCGCGACGAGTGCCGCGAGCTTGTCCATCCTGCCGAGGATGTGGGCGTCGAGCGGCCATTCGGGATTTATTGAAGCGCTGTGTGTGGAATTGGTCATAAGGTCGAGTATTCCCGCAAATCAGTCCTATTGGGAGCAAAAATAGGGGATAATTGACCCCATGACCGTCGAGCTTGCGGAAATCGCAGACTTCCTCAGCCATACTCGCCCCTTTTCGGACCTCAACGATGAAGAGCGCGCGACTATCCCACCGCTTTTGACCATGCGCTATGCCCGTCGTGGAACGGAGATTATCCGGGCGGGTGCGGATAACAACAGCTGTTTCATTATTCGCTCCGGCATGGTGGATCTCTTTGACCCAGCTGGCACGCTGTTGGACAGGCGCGATGTGGGAGATCATTTCGGCTATTCGACGCTGCTGAGCAGTGACCCTTCGCTATACACGATGACGGCAGTGGAGGACTGCGTATTCCTAGTGATCTCCAAGGAGGTTTTTGACCAGCTCAATGAGCAGTTCGTAGAGGTCCGGCGCTATTACGGCGGTGAGAACGCGCGCATTCGCGCAGTGGCATCGAAGCTGCGGAGTACTGCGGCATCGGAGTCATTGCGCACACGGGTTGCGGATCTGATGGAAACATCGCTGGTGACCTGCAGTGCTGATGCGACAGTACAAGAGGCGGCGCAGATTATGACGGAGCGGAATGTCTCCAGTTTGCTCGTAATGGAGTCTGCAGGCGCCAACCAGAGCCCGCTCGTCGGCATCATCACTGACCGTGACCTCCGTCGTCGAGTGCTGGCAGAGGCGAAGCCCGCGGCGACGCTTGTAAGCGAAGTGATGACCGGGAACCCGGAAACCATCAGTCCCGACCTGCTGGTTTTTGAGGCCATGCTGCTGATGGCTGAGCGCGGTTACCATCATCTGCCGGTGCACGACGGGACGAGAGTGGTCGGCATGATTGTCATTGGTGACCTGCTGCGCAGTCTGCACACCGATCCCGTGTACGCGACGGCGACGCTGGCGCGGAAGAGCGATATCTCGGAGATTGCGGAGATTGCTCAGAACGCGCGGCGGATTGTCGGCCGGTTTATTGACCGAGGTGATTCGGGGGAGGAGGTCGCCAAGCTGCTGACTGCCGTGGCCGATGCTGTCACCCGACGCCTGGTTGCGCTGGCGGAGGAAAAGCTTGGGCCGCCACCAGTCAGCTACGCCTTTGCGGTACTGGGTTCGCATGGGCGCGGGGAGATGGGGCTCGCGTCCGATCAGGACAATGCGCTTGTTCTCGCCGACGACTACGACGCCGACGCTCATGCTGACTATTTCGCCGCGCTTAGCGACGAGATTTGCACCAACCTCGACCGAGTCGGTTATCCGCTCTGTCCAGGGGACATGATGGCCAGCAATCCTGCGTGGAGGATGACCAAGTCGCAGTGGCTGCGCACGTTCCACGGGTGGATTACGGCACCGGAGGCAGAGGCCCTGTTACATGCACAGACCTTCTTCGACATGCGTGGGGTAGCGGGCGACGTGCAACTGGTAGAGAGCCTTCGTGCGGCCTACCTGCCGCTGGCTCAGGGGTCGCAGCGCCTGCATGCGCACTTGGCCAAGCTCGCGGCCTGGCGGGAGCCGCCGCTCGGCTTCTTCCGGGGCCTAGTGCTGGAAAAGGGCGGCGATCACGCAGAGACCCTGGACATCAAAAAGGGGGGAACTGCTGCTGTGGTGCAGATGGCGCGTCTATTTACTGTGGCGGCCGGCCTGCCACAGCTGTCGACGCGTGAACGCTTGGCGGCGAGTGCGGGTGCCGGAAGCGTGAGCCGTCAGGGTGCGCAGGATCTGGCGGATGCGTTCGAGTTCCTGTGCACGGTGCAGCTTCATCACCAGCAGGCCCAGTTCAACGCTGGCGAGCAGCCGAATAACCACATCTACCCGAAGCGTCTCTCCAGCCTGGAACGCGAGCACCTGCGCGATGCGTTTGGTGTTATCCGCAAGTTGCAGCAGAGCCTCGGGGCGAAGTATCCCATCCGGGCGATGTCGTGAGCGCGCAATGTTGAAGTTTTTCAAACCCCGCAAGAAACTCTTGGACGCACCTATCCGCGACAATGCTTGGCTCGCGGTCGATGTGGAAACCACCGGTCTGGATCCCTCCAAAGATCAGTTGCTTTCCATCGGTTGGGTTGCCGTCGAAGGCCGCGACATCGTGCTGGAAGAGTCGGGTCACCTTCTCATTCGCCCAGAGCGCGAGGAGGTGAGCGTCGGCGAGTCGGCGACGGTGCATGGGCTTACCGACGACATGGTCGCAACCGGGGTAGAGGCAGAGGTGGCCGTCGGCAAGCTGTTAGAAGCTCTACGGGGACGGAAGCTGCTGGCGCACTACGCGCGGATGGAAGTTGGTTTCCTGGATCCGTTGTGCCGGAAGTACTTTGATGCGCGCTTTGATGTGCCGGTGGCGGACACGATGACACGCGAGTACGACGCAATTCTGCGAGCCAACCGCGAGCCGGTCCGTGATGAGCTGCGGTTGTGGTCACTGTGCGACAAGTACGGCATTCCCCGTTTTAAGGCCCATCATGCGTTCAACGATGCGCTGGCTTGTGCGTTGGTGTGGCTTGCGCAGGAATCGCGCGGAGTTTAAATCGTACATGTTTGAGAGTGGGGGTCATTGCATAGTTATTGCAATGTGACGTGTACCCTATTTTTATGCGTATTGCTCGAATCGCCCACCCAGAGGGCATGTGCTTCGCGCTCGTCGAGGGCGAAGGCAATGAAGTTACTTTGCACGAGATCGAAGGGCACCCTTTCGGTCAGCTGAATAAGACTGGTCGTTCCTGGCCGCTTGCCGACGTACGTCTGCTTGCCCCGATGCTGCCGTCGAAGGTCATCGCTATTGGTCGTAACTACGCTGACCACGTCGCCGAGGTGTTCAAGAAGTCGGCAGAATCGCTGCCGCCGACGATGTTCATTAAGCCGCCGACGGCCGTTATTGGTCCGGAAGCGCCGATTCGCATTCCGGATTTCGCCACTAACGTCGAGTTTGAGGGCGAGCTGGCACTGGTTATTGGTAAGCCGTGCAAGAACGTCAAGAAGGAAAACGCTCACGATGTGATCTTCGGATACACCATCGTCAATGATGTTTCTTCCCGTGACCTGCAGTTCGCCGACGGTCAGTGGGCGCGCGCAAAGGGCATCGATACCTTCTGCCCGCTGGGCCCGTGGATCCAGACGGAGCTGGACTACAACGAGCTTCCAATCAAGGCGCACCTGACTCACGAGGGTGTTACCGAGACTAAGCAGGACTCCAACTCCAACCAGATGATTATGTCCATCCCGGAGGTCATCGAGTTCATCACCGCCTCGATTACGCTGCTGCCGGGTGACGTCATCTGCACCGGCTCCCCGGCCGGTACCGCTGCGATGTTCCCGGGCGACCGCATCGAAATCGAGATTCCGGGTATTGGCAAGCTGGCCAACCCGGTGGAGCGGGCTTAAGCCGCTAGGGGCTTAAGCGCCCTTAACTCCAAAAGCGCGGAGCACAGTGCCCATTTTGGCGCTGGTTTCCGTGACTTCTTCTTCTGGGGCGGAGTGCGACACAATGCCGCCTCCGGCCCATAGTCGTGCCACGGACCCCTCAGTGTCGATTTCGGCACAGCGAATGGAGACCACGAACTCACCATCGCCATTCTCATCGCACCAGCCGACAGCGCCGGAGTAGAAGCCGCGGTCAGTCTCTACGGCCTGAATGACGCCGAAGGCGGATTCCGTCGGCGTGCCACAAATGGCTGGTGTTGGGTGCACCACCAGTGCCAAATCCAGCGCGGACAGCGACGGATCCTTCAATCGACCGCGGATATGCGTGGCCAAGTGCCACATCTCGGCAGTGCTCATCAGCTCGGGGCTGTCCGGAACATCCAGCGAACTGCACAGTGGCGCCAAGTTGTCGGCGATGTCGTCGACGACGAAGGCATGCTCGTCCAGGTTCTTGCGCGAGTCCGCTAAACGACGAGCGGACGCTCGGTCCACCTCTTCATTCCGGGACCTCGGCAGCGACCCGGCCAAGGGAAATGCCTCAACGATGTCGCCCGTACGGCGGACCAGCATCTCCGGGGAGGAACCGATGAGCAACTTGCCCTCATAATCGGAACCGGCGGGGGAGAGATCCACGACAAAGCCATCGCGGTTGGGGGATCCGTCGATAAGCCGCGATGCGAGTAGGAGCGGGTCAATCGGGGGATCGATTTCGAGTTCCACAGCGCGCGCGAGCACGACCTTTTCCAGCGCCGAGTACTCGATGGTGCGGATGGCTGCGGCGATGCGCTCAGCGTGCTCGTCGAGCGGGGGATCGTAAGCGACGATGTTGGCGTGGGGCTTCGGTGCGTTCCAACGGTAGTGCGCGGGTGGCTCCAGCGGCTGCGAGGAGCGGATGACTTCCCGGGGAACGGTCAGGGCGGCGGGCTTGTCCAAGTCGAAGGGCAATGCGCCGACCACCATCTTGTGAATGCCCGAGTGCAGTCCCTCGGCCGCGAGCCAGGGGTCGGAAAGCTGCTCTTCAATACCTTGCGTGCGGATGGAGCCGTGTGCCCGGGAGAGCAAAAAGTCCGGAGCGGTGGTCGGGCGGGACGTATCCCAGCGCGTCGAACGCTTCGGAGTCGCTGCAGGGTCGTTCGACGGGTGAGAATTCTCCGGCTTCTCTTCTTCGTTTCCGCCGCCCAGAGAGGGGTGGTTTTCCATGGACATAGCCCTAACCCGCCTCCTCAATCTAAACCCAGTTGTGCTCCAGTTTAAGGGGCAGGCTAACCCCTGCCCAAAAAGGGCATACCCGCAGCGGTAATCGTCAGCTGATCAATGACTGCACTCGCCGGCAGATTCGCGGCGTAGAGGAAGGTCTCCGCAGCCTGCTTGGCATCGAACATTGGCTCGCTGCCTGTGAACGTCCCCAACAGGTCAGTCTGCGCATTGCCAATGTCAATGCGCGTTGCCGTAATGCCATACTCGCGTCCGTCCAGGGCAAGCACATGGGTCATTCCGGCAAGCGCGCTTTTCGACGTCGCGTACGCCGCCGTATGGGCTCTCGGCACCTGCGCCGCGATAGAGCAGTTGACCAGGATTCGGCCGCCCGCTTGCTCTGTCTTCCCCTCGCACCCCGCCTTCATCCGCGAAAAAGCCTCGCGTGCACACAGGTACGAGCCGACCACATTCGTATCGATGACCGCCCGGAAGTCTTCAATGCCGGTCTCTCCGAACTCCGCGGGCGTGCCGGGCAGCCCCGCATTGAGCACTGCAACATCGATGGTTCCCGTAGCCACCTGCGCGTTCTCAAACATCGCACGGACCTGTTCGGGGTCGGTGATGTCACACCTGGAGTAGGTGATGTTGTCCGCTTCGGCGGCAACAGTCTCGAGCGCGTCGATACGCCTGCCGCAGATATGCACGTGCCAGCCATCGGCGGCGAAAGCCAGAGCAATTTCGCGACCAATGCCCGCGCCGCCACCAGTTACTACTACCGTTTTGGTCATGAGCACCATTATTAACTGTTCTACGGTCTACGCACACATGTCCCCGCACGATGCTGTCAACGCCGCGCGTGACGACGGCTACGCGGCCGTGGAATTCTGGTGGCCATTTGACCTCGCAGTGCCCGCACCCGATGAGGTTTCCGCCTTTTGTGACCTCTTTGACGACAGCCTTGGTCTTTATGCCATGAACCTGTGGGGAGGGGACATGACAGCGGGGCAGCGAGGAGTGCTCGATACAGACGGGCTGCCCACGGGGCACCTGGAAGCAGTGAGCCAGATCGCGCGAGCCACGGGGCTGAAATGCTCTAACGTGCTGCTGGGGCGGTCTGGGGAACTGGCGGACCTGCAAGTGCACCGACTGACTGAGATCACTGCCCAGCTGGAGCTCAGCGGTGTCCGCGCGTTGATTGAGCCGCTGTCCGGGATGGACGATTACCCCATTACCGATCCTTGGCAGGCCGAGGAGTTAGCGCAACAGACTGGTGCTGGCGTGCTCGCCGACTTCTACCACTTTGCGGCCAATGGCGTGGACGTGGATGCCTGGCTCACCGATGTGGAGGCCGGAAGAGTGAGCCTGCCGGCGCACGTCCAGATTGCCGATTTCCCAGGCCGCGGCGTGCCGGGCACCGGTGAGGCGCCACTGCGCAGCTGGGTTGAGCGGCTGCGCGCCGCTGGATACGCCGGTGAAGTGACTGGGGAATGGACTCTGTAACCCTATGTAAAACCCTATGCATGCCTGCAGGTGGGAGGGCGGGTATCGTGGGAAAGCATGTCAGATGTTCGCGTACGCTTTTGCCCGTCGCCAACCGGTACCCCGCACGTTGGCCTCATCCGCACCGCCCTGTTCAACTGGGCATATGCCCGTCACACTGGTGGCAAGCTGGTCTTCCGCATCGAAGATACCGATGCCGCTCGCGACTCCGAAGAGTCCTATCAGGCAATCATCGAGGCCCTGAATTGGCTCGGTATTGACTGGGACGAGGGCATCGATGTCGGTGGTCCGCACGGCCCGTACCGCCAGTCGCAGCGCAAGGACATCTACGCCGATGTGTTGCAGCGCCTCATTGACGCCGGTGAAGCGTACGAGGCCTTTTCCACCGCTGAAGAGGTTGAGGAGCGCCACAAGGCCGCCGGCCGTGACCCGAAGCTGGGCTACGACAACTACGACCGCAACCTGACCGAGGAGCAGAAGGAAGCCTTCCGTGCAGAGGGTCGCAAGCCGGTGATCCGCCTGCGCATGCCGGACGAGGACATTGTCTTCGAGGACCTCGTTCGCGGTCGCATTGAGTTCAAGGCCGGCCTGGTTCCGGACTTTGTCATCGCCCGCTCCAACGGTGAACCGCTCTACACCCTGGTTAACCCGGTCGATGACGCTCTGATGGAGATTACTCACGTCCTGCGTGGTGAGGATTTGCTGCCATCGACCCCGCGCCAGATTGCTCTCTACGAGTCGCTGAAGCGTATCGGTGTCGCCAAGTTCACCCCGGAGTTCGGTCACCTGCCGTTCGTTATGGGCGAGGGCAATAAGAAGCTGTCCAAGCGCGACCCACAGTCCAACCTCTTCATCCACCGCGATAACGGTTTCATCCGCGAGGGTCTGCTGAACTACCTGGCTCTGCTGGGTTGGTCTATGGACGGCGATCAGGACATCTTCACCATGGACGAGATGGTTAAGGCCTTCGATATCCACGATGTGCTGTCCAACCCGGCCCGCTTCGACCAGAAGAAGGCCGACGCTATCAACGCCGACCACATCCGCATGCTCGATCCGAAGGACTTCGAACAGCGTCTGCGCACGTATTTGGAAAGCCACTTTGACTTCCCGTCCGACTACCCGGCGGATAAGTTCGCTTTCCTGGCAACGCTGCTGCAGACTCGTGTGAAGACGCTTTCCGACGCCTGGGACCTCTCGAAGTTCCTGGTTGTGGAAGAGGACGAGTTCACCTTCGATGAGCGCTCGGCACGCCGTAACTTCAAGGAAGACGCTGTTGCTGTCCTGGAGGCCACCATTGCAGCTGTGGAGCCGCTCAGCGAAGAGGACTTCATCACCGAGAAGCTCGAAGCTGCACTTCAGAAGGCCCTCATCGAGGACCTGGAGCTGAAGCCACGCAAGGCCTTCGGCCCGGTGCGCGTGGCTGTAACTGGTGCTCAGGTATCGCCGCCGCTGTTCGAGTCCATGGAGCTGCTTGGCCGCAGCCGCAGCCTGAGCCGACTGCGCAAGGCTCTCGAGGTCACTCCTTTTACTGCTGCTCAGTAAAGAGTGCGAGCTGGGCTGAGCGAAGCAGGTTCGTGTAAGAGCCCGCTTCCTTGCCCACCTTCTGCGGGTCGCGGTTCAGCATGTTCATGGAGGTTTCGCGGTAGTCCTTGACCAGCGACCCCATGTGGTTATTGAAGAACTCGTGCCAGTCGGTTCCCCAGTAGACCGTGCCGTCTTCGTTTTGCTTGAGCAGTGCGGCAAAGGCGTACACGAGTGGGTAGATGAACCCGTCCGGAATCGCGTAGCCGATGGGCTGGCGGTAGAACTTCGAGTACTTCTGTGGAGTTTTGCCAGTCCGCGGATTCTTCTTGTTGGCCTTGTCAACAGCATCAATGCCGCCGAATTTGCCGCCACTCTTGTTGTAGAGATCGGGTAGCTCCGCGTTGATGCGCTCGAAAATATCGATGAAGTCACGCGTGAGGTTCAAGGCACTGCGGACCTTCTCGTTGTAGAGAACGACCTCTTCGGTGCGCTCATTGATGCTTTCAGTGCTGGGCTTAGTGACCTCCGGTGAGCTCATGACATCCTCGAAGCGGTCAAGCAGCTTGGCCTTGCCGGAGTAGAGGCTGGTGGGGGTCGGTGCTTCAATCTGCTTCCCGTCGGCATCCTTCGGCAGGTCAATACAAGACAGCGGAATCCACGCCATAGCGATGACATCGCCCACCTTTAGTCGACCAGTATCGTTGGTGCGCCACTGCACGTTGTCGCTAATTCCCTGAGGCAGGGCATGCTTCAGATCGTCAAAGTAGCCGGCGCGATTGAGCTTTGCTTCCGCCTTGAGCTCCGCATTGTTGTTGCGGGCGGCACAGATATCGAGCAGTGCATCGGAGAAGTCCTGCACAGTGTCCTCGTCCCGAGCGCCGGGCACGAGTACCTCTACCGGAACACGGGCATCGAGCTCGGTGAGGCTTTCGTCGGCAAGCAATTCCTCAATTTCTTCCGTACGCTCCGACCAGACCTCCTTCATTTCGGACCACGTCTTGATTTTGCGGCTAGGTGGTGGAGTGAGCTTGCCCAGAACGAACAGTGCGATAGCCAGCGAGTTGTGACCGCCGTCGAGGATGCCTTCGATGCGACGGTTGCTGAAGGTGAAGCGGTAGAGATTGTCTTCACTGGTGAACTGAGTGGAGGCCAGGAGCACACCCTTGGATTTGTAGGCGAAGAGCTCCGGTGTGGTGTCGATGGTTTCCATGATGGCATCGGTGATGCGGCCGGTGCGGGACACGCGTGGGTTGGCGTCGAGGTTAAGGGCCGAGATGATTTTCGCGAACTGACGGATAGTGACAGTGCCGATGACACGACCGATGGTGCCGTTCATTTGCTCCGTGATGTCGGAGAACTCCAGCTCGAGCGTGACGGGGGCGGCTGCTGTTGTCGTTGTTGTGAGGGAAGTCATGATGATTGCCTTTCAGGTCTGTTTTTGATGTTCGGCGGCTGTTTGCTGGCCGCTTCACCACGAAGTGTCTCCTGAAGGGCGGATCGGCTTTGAGCTGCGATCGAATGGGCTTTCGATCCGGGACTGCGTTAGTTAGATGCACTGCATTGGTTATGCGCACTGCTGAGGTGGGCTGTGGGGAACTCGCGAATTTAAACGAGCCTTTGACCAGGTGATTTGCTCTTGTTAGCGCGAATTGGCTATATTATTCCTCGTTGCGTTCAGCAGCGATGGCCTATGGTGTAATTGGCAACACTACGGTTTC
>NZ_KV836314.1:150114-238968 GCF_001838335.1 Corynebacterium sp. HMSC075F02
AACACGGGTTCAAATCCCGTACGGGGTACAAAGACAGCGTGAAAGCGCCAGTCTTTATTGGCCTATGGTGTAATTGGCAACACTACGGTTTCTGGTACCGTCATTCTAGGTTCGAGTCCTGGTAGGCCAGCGGAATTCGCTCACTCAGTTGGGTTGGATTCAGTTCTAAGCCCCGTTCGTCTAGCGGCCTAGGACGCCGCCCTCTCACGGCGGTAACACGGGTTCAAATCCCGTACGGGGTACAAAGTTACTCCCCAGTCAGTCGGCTGGGGAGTTTTTGTTTTTTAAGAATCGAGGCGACTATGACCAGGGGCGACTATGACCAGTGAACGTTTCGCACGACTGAAGCTTCTCCTAGGGGAGGAGGGGCTAGAAACGTTAGCTGAATCTACCGTCATGGTTGTCGGACTCGGAGGCGTGGGGTCGAGTTGTGCCGAAGCTCTTGCCCGAGGCGGCGTGGGCAACCTCATCTTGATCGACGGTGATGTCGTGGAGCCGAGCAATCTCAACCGTCAGGCGCTGGCTTTTGTCTCCACGATTGGCCGGGTCAAAGCCGAGGTCATGGAGGCGATGGTTGCCGATATCAACCCGGATTGTACGACCTATGCCCGCCAGATTTTTCTCACACGCGAAAACCTGGCGGAGACCTTCGAGCAGTTCCCGCGTCCGGATTACATCATCGACGCTATCGACGATGTCACCGGCAAGATTGAGATCGCGCAGTGGTGCGCGGAAAATCGTGTCCACCTCATTTCCGCTATGGGCGGCGGAAATAAGCTCGACCCAGCTCGGCTGACCTTCTCGAAAATCAATAAGACAAAGGTCTGTCCGCTGGCGAAGGTCGTCCGTCAGGTGTGTATCCGCCGACGCATTCGCGGTCTTGAGGTGCTGTACTCATCCGAAGAGCCAGTGAGAATTGCGGACAAGGGCAGCGGTACCAAGGCGGAAACCCTCGGTACCATGAGCTACATACCGCCAATCATGGGGCAGATGCTGGCCGGAAAGGTCATTCGCCGTCTGCTCGGGTTCGAGGAAACCCCGCTGGCCCCGCGCATCGGCGGTCCGGCCGACGAAAACCAGCCACCAACGGAAAAATGATGCGGCTCATCGATACCCACTTTCACTACGATTTCCTGCCACCGGCTTCGCGCGAGTGCTTCAAAGCCGATATTGCGCAGGAAGGCGTGGAGATCATCGCGCAGACAGTCCGCCCCTCCGGATTTGTCGAGCTAGAGCGCGAAAATCTCCCCATGGCCGCAGTCGGCTATCACCCGTGGTATATCGACGGCAACTACGAGCGCGAGCTTGAGATATTTCGCGAGGCCCTTCCACACACCCGTTTCGTCGGTGAGATTGGCTTGGACTTCGCGCCCCGCAGGCTTGACGACGTTCCCGCCGAGACTCAAATCCATGTCCTCACCGGCATCCTCGATGCTGTCCAAGCTTCGAGCCAGCCGCATATCCTGTCCATTCACACAGTCCGCAGCGCCGATACGGTGCTTGATCTGCTGGAACCACGCTTGAACACCGACGCGGGCATGGTGCCCGGTGAGAATCTCGTGCCCATCTTTCACCGTTTCGGTGGCACCAACGATGAGCTGACCAGGCTTATCCGAGCCGGTGGCTACATCTCCGTCAATCCGCTCATGTTGCGGACCAAACGCGGACGGGCCTATGTGTCGCAGGTGCCCGTCGATAGGCTTTTGCTGGAAACTGACCTTCCGCGCGAGCCCGGAAGCGGTGATGCGGCGGAGGCGGTCTCTGCCGAGGTCATCGCCGCGTTGCGGGACACTGTCGCCGAAGTTGCGACTTTGCGAAGAATGGATGAAGCGGAGCTTAAAAACGCATTGGCAGAAAATGCGGAAACACTTGGAATTTAGTGCTTTGACCTGGTGATTTGCAGTTACTATCCACGTCTAGTGTATTGTTTAACAAGTCCGCAGCGCGCGGATGAAAGTTCTAAGCCCCGTTCGTCTAGCGGCCTAGGACGCCGCCCTCTCACGGCGGTAACACGGGTTCAAATCCCGTACGGGGTACAAAGATATATAGAGACAAGAGCCTTCACTCGTAATCGAGTGGAGGCTCTTGTCTTGCTGCTCACCCCTCCACCGCGGCACTGGATTTCCACAGTCCTAGTATCGAAACTATGAAACATTCAAAACTCGTTTGTATTGGTCTCGGTCACGTCGGTTCGTATGTTCTGACATATGCCATGGAATCCGGGCTGTTCGCTGAGATTGCCACTATTGACGCAGCACCAGGCGTCGCGCATGGCGAGGCTCTGGACCAATCCCAGTCCACTGGTGTTCCCGGCACGGACTATGTCAATGTGCATGCTGGCGACTACAGCGATTGTGCTGACGCAGATATGATTATCGTCGCTGCTGGTGCGTCCATTCTCCCGGACCCGGACGACCCGGATTCCCGTCCGGACCGTGCCGGATTGGCCAAGCTCAGCGGGGAGGTGGTTCGCGATGTCATGCCGGGAATCGTGAAGCATACGCGCGATGCGATCGTCCTCTTTATTACTAATCCACTCGATGCGGTGGTGCACTTGGCACATACCGAGTTCGACTACCCCGCGGAAAAGCTCTTTGGTACCGGCACCATGCTGGACTCGGCTCGACTGCGCTGGGTGGTGGCCAAGCAGCTCGGCATCGACCCGAAGTCAGTCACTGGCTACATGATGGGTGAGCACGGGCTTACGGCTGTCCCAATTTTGTCCACACTCAATGTTCAAGGTGTGAGGTGGGCAGAACTGGAAAAATGGCATGGCACGCCGCTGCCTTCACCGCAAGAAATTCAAGATGCCGTGGTCGGGGCAGCTTACGATGTTCTCAATGCCAAGGGCTGGACTAATGCCGGTGTTGCACGCTCCGCTTTGGAAATTGCCCGTGCGGTGATGCTGGATCAAAACAGCGTCCACCCGGTGTGTACACGCTTGGATGGTGAATACGGGTTGCCGGATGTCTCGCTGTCGATGCCTGCGGTGATTGGCCGAGGTGGAATCATTCGCCGTATGCCGCCACAGCTAAACAGCTGGGAGCTGGAGCGGTTGCGTGAATCTGCTCAGTACATTTTGAGCACCGTCGAGAATATGTAGAAGAAATTATGTAGATTCCACTTTTGCCGAAATAACACGGGGAAGTACTTTGCGCTCCTAAAATATTGGCATGAATTCGGCCAAGTCCACCTACGTTCCGGAGCTGACCAGCATCCGAGCCATCGGCGCGTTCGGCGTCCTGCTCACGCATGCCGCGTTTTGGACGGGCAATTACACCGGCGATTGGTGGGGGCGCCTCAACGGTCGATTCGAAATTGGCGTCACCATCTTCTTCGTGCTCAGTGCGGTTCTGCTCACAGGGCGCTGGCTCGGTTCGCCTGACGACGTCCCCGCGAACCGACCGGACTTGCGGAAGTATTTCACCAGCCGTGCGAAGAGAGTCCTGCCGGCCTACTGGATTGTGGTCACTGCGGCCTTTCTGATTCACACTGCAGACGAGCCACCACCATCTGGTGGAGGGCTACAGGGCTGGTTGCGCACGATGTCGTTTACCCAGACGCTCCAATTCGGCTGGATTCACCCGGGCTTGCCGCAGATGTGGTCGATGGTGGTGGAAGTCGGCTTCTACTTGGTATTGCCGCTGGTGGGGCTTGGCATCTGGACGATCACAAAGGGGCGGCTGCGGCCTGGTCCAACGTTGGCCATCATTATTGGTTTTGGCCTTATTGGCCCGGTCTGGACTGTGCTGTCGCATCAGGAAGGGCTGCTGCCGGTAGTGGCACGGCTGTGGCCGATGGCGTATTTCGACTGGTTCGCCATCGGAATGCTGCTGGCTTACGGGCGAAAAGTTGGCTGGCGCGTCAATTTGGCGGCCAGCTGGCTGATAGCGCTAGTCCTGTTTTTCCTATCCACAACCACTCACGTGGGGCCAGCAACCTTGGTGCCGGATGATGTCGACCAGGCGTTGTGGAAGACCACGCTGTATGGCTTGTCCGCAGGCGCATTCGTGGCCCCGATTGCGCTGGGCACGGAGGTAAGGGGGGCTTCGTCATCCAGCCTTGATGTGGTTGGGGGAGGTCTCCTACGAGTTCTTCCTCGTCCACGTGTTGGTCATGGACTGGGTAATGAGCTTGATGGGTTATCAGACCTTCCAGGGCTCGATGTTGGCAGTGGCAATTGTCACCACTGCCATCGCCCTGCCACTGTCGTGGCTGCTGCGCCGCATCACTGATGTACTAACGCGGAGGCCAGGGCCTGATAGCCCGTGGGCTGCCTACTGATCGTCGTCGTCAAGCGGGCCGAGCTCAGCAATGAGCACTTCCTGCGCGACCTTCATCGCGGACAGTGCGGCCGGTGCGCCGCAGTAACCGGAAGCGTGGACGATGGCTTCGGTGATCTCGGTGCGGGTCAGACCGTTGGCGAGGGCGCCCTTGATGTGGCCGCGCAGTTCCTCGGTGGCTCGCAGAGCGACGAGCATTCCAATGTTGAGCAGAGAGCGATCGCGCTTGGCCAGCCCTTCGCGGCTCCAGACAGAACCCCAGACTGTGGCGGTGATGTGCTTCTGCAGGGTCTCTCCGTCGGAGCCAGCATTGCGGGCGAGGGCGGCATCGACGAATTCGTCGCCCATTACCTCGCGGCGGATTTGGATACCGGCATCGTAGCGGTCGGAGGAAAAGAGTTCATCATTCGAATTGCTCATGCTTGCTAAGTATAGGACTAGCAATGCGGATAAATTCCGAAATGTCCCCACTAGCTTTACTGCCACGACGCATAACCACGCTGAGGTTGCGAGTAAAAACGGTGTCGGTGGGGACGATGACGATGCGCCCGAGCGTTACCTGATCGCGAATTGCGCCGCGGGCGATGATTGTTGGCGCTGCCAGCGCAATCATTCCAGCGCGCTGTGCTGAAAGGGAGCCAAATTCTCCGGCGGGTTCGGTGAGAGTGCCCAGTGCATCTTCCACCACCTGTCGGCTACCGGAACCCGGTTCGCGAATAACGAGTGGCGTCGCGCGCAGTTCCTCGGCGGATATCTCGGCCCGCTCAGCCCACAAATGCCCAGTCGGCACGGCGAGGACCAGTTCGTCGGTGCCGATGATTCGTTCTTCGAGGTCGTGCCGACCAGCCTCGCCCTCTACCAGGCCGAAGTCCACCGCACTGTCGGCTACTAGTTGCCGCACCTCACGGGAGTTTGCCTGCACCATCGAAAGTTTGACTGCGGGATGTTGCCGGTGGAACTCTGCGGCCCAGCCGGGGTAGTAGAGCTCAGCGACAGTGTTGGACACCGCAAGGGTGAGGTGGCGGGGAACACTGTCGGAACGCAAGCTGGCGGCAATGCCCGAAAACTTGTGGCAGGCGGCGAGGAGGTCTGGGAGAGCGTCGATAAGCACTTGCCCTTTTTCTGTAGGGGAGACGCCGTAAGGGGAGCGTTCGAAGACTGTGATTCCCAGCGCTCTTTCCGCCCGTGCGATGCGTGCGGACATGGTCTGCTGGTTGGTGCCGAGCTCACGCGCGGCCTTCGAGATCGACCCCGCACGGGCGACGGTGAAAAGTGCTTCGAGTTCGGCCACAGCGGAGGGGTACATGCATCAATGGTACCCCTCACAGAGTTTCGTGATAGCGGTGACTGCAGCAAGAACAAATACGGTATGGGCATGACCAACTCTCCTCGCAGTGATGTGCTTGCGCCCGCCGGGCCTGCGTGGGCAGGATCGCTGATGGGCACCTCCATCTTCGCCACGCTTGCGCACATTCATGACGTGCCGGTGGTTCCGGAACTGCTTCTCGTCGTGGCAGTTGGCATTCTCGGCTTTATGGTGGTCGGCTGGCTGCGCCTTCGAAACCCGCCTTTCCACTCGAAGCTGATGGCGCCGTGGGGCATGCTCTCGATGGGCATCATGGCTCTCGGTAGTGCTGCGACTGCGCTAGCTAGTAACTCATCGTGGCAGCTGATGTCCTGGTGGATCGGTGCGCCGCTGGCAATCTACGTCAGCCTTCGCCAACTGCGAGGATTCGAAGGCGAACCAACTTTTCAGTGGGGCCTCGCGCTAGTCGCCCCGATGGTGGCGGCGACAAGTGGCGCACAGCTGAGCGTTGACTACGGCACGTTCTATCACGTCTGCGCACAAATACTCTTTTGGATGGCGCTGATTACGGTTCTGCCGGTTTTCGTACGCTGCTACGTCGCGCTGTTCTCTGGCGCCATGCGCATCCCCGATTCCATCGCCGGTACTGCCTGGATTCCGCTCGGGCTGGTCGGTCAGTCCACGGCCGCTGCGCAGCTGCTTTTCAACCGAACCTCCGCTGTCGCTTACGGCACCGCTGTGCTCATTGTCGGTGTCTTCCTCGCCGCCATCGCTTTACGACGATTCACCCGCGCCGTAATCAGTTGGGCCGGATACAGCCCTGGTTGGTGGGGTGCAACCTTCCCCGTGGGCACTCTGAGTCTTGGTACGCACAGCCTGGGTGACATTACCGGCGTGCAGTGGCTATACGTGGCCAGCGCTGGGCTGCTGTGTTTGCTGGCTGTGCACTGGTGCGCGTGCGTGGCTCGATTTGTTTGGTGGGCGCGGAGCTAGCTAGTCAAGCTCGACCCGCACCCGCCCGTTGCGGTTCTGGTCTTCTCGTGGCGCAATACCCAGCGCGGCGGCGGGGAACAGAGCCGTGACGGCAAACAGCGCGGGGAAGCCCGCAGCGGCCACAATCGCACCCGAAACCGGAGGCGTTGCAGCGTAGATAATGTTCTGGAACGTGTTCTGCGTACCCATAGCGCGTCCGGACCAGAAGGGGCCTGCGTATTCAGCAACTGCGGTGAAGGCGAGTCCATTCGGGCTGACCACAGCAACGGCCAGTGCGCAGACCAGCAAAGTTCCAAGCGTACGCCAATCAGCCCAGCTGGCAATCATCATTGCGACAGCCAAAACAAAGGTCGCACCCGAGACCCAGCGGTAGGGGCGGATGCGAGATCGCACTCGGTCAGAGACCACACCCATCAGTGCTCGCGATCCGGCACCGAGCAGCTGCGAGACCATCACAATTGTGCCCGCCGTGCCATCGGAGTACCCCACAGACAGCAACCACACCAGAATGTAGGCACCCATCATCGACTGCGGCCAGGACAGCAGCGCCGAGGCGATGTGGATGCGCACGAGGTACTTGCCGTCCCGGTAGGGGCTGGCCGTGACGGTGGGGTTCGAGGCATCAGGGCGAGGGGGATTCTTCACGCCTATCAGTACAAGCAACGCCAGCACGGCGCACAGGATTGCGGGCATCGCGAGTGCGACTCCGATGCTGTAATTCTGCGCGAGAGGGTGCAGGGTTACCGCTGATAGTGCAGCGCCGAGGGGCTGAGCCATTTGGCGAATGCCCATCGCAGTGCCGCGCTGATGCGGTGGGTACCAGCCCGACACCACGCGGCCGGATGCCGAATTCACGCTCGCCGCCGCACACCCGGCGAGAAAGAGCGTGGCCCCGAGCAGAGCCGGGCTTGACGACGAAGCTAGCGCCGCAAGCCCCGTCGTTAAGGCAGTAGAGGTCAGGCCGGCGAACAGAGCTGCGCGTTCGCCATAGCGGTCGACAAACCAGCCCCAGGCGATGAGCGTGAAGACAATACCGGCCGCCGGCATTGCTGCGACGAGGCCGGCGGCGGAGAGGCTTAAGCCGTTTTCCTGTAGGGATGGGATGAGAAAAGGCACACCCATGTGAACGACGGACGAACCGACCGCCGCGAACATGGACAGAAGAAGGACAAGGTGACGGTAAGCGGGCATTACAGTCGGGAGCTCATCTCTTCAGCGGCGCCGAGAACCTTTGCGCCCCAGCATTCGTAGGGCGACGGAGTCATGCGCTCCACGGGGCCGGAGACGGATAGGACTGCAATCATGCGCTGGTTGCTGTCGAAAACCGGGGCGGAGACGGAGGCAAGTGCGGGGTCGCGCTCACCCATGGACTCGGACCAGCCGAGACGTCGGCAGTCGTCGAGGTCCTGTTGGTTGAAGTCGGCGTCGGGAAGCATTCGCTCAGCGAGGTTGGCCGGGCCAAAGGCCAGGAGAACACGTGCGGCGGAGCCGGCGGTTAGCGGCATGCGAGAGCCAACTGGCACGGTGTTGCGCAGTCCGGTGGCGGGCTCCATGGAGGCAATACAGGTGCGGGTATCGCCGGTGAGACGGTAGAGCTGCACGGACTCTCCGGTTACCTCTACTAGCTTCGGCAGGATGTGCGCTGCGGCGTCGGCAAGCAGGTCGGTTGTGACAGGCGTGATCTCGGTGAGGCCGGGGCCCGTCGTCCAGCGGCCGTCCGGAGTGCGGGTGACAAGGCGGTGTACTTCCAACGCCGTGGCCAGCCGATGGGCGGTGGCGCGGGGCAGGCCGGTGTCGTCGCAGAGCTCGGCGAGGGTGCGTGGAGTTTCTGCAACAGACTTGAGAATGAGTACCGAACGGTCGAGAACCTTAATGCCACTTAGAGCTGGCGTCTCGGATGTGCTAATCTGTCCCATGCCATGATATTAACATCTCATTCCTTGAGATAAAAGAGATATATCCGGAAGGCGGCTCACCCACTATGCGCACCACGGACACCAGCCCGAAGACTCTGGCCGAGAAAGTCTGGCGTGACCACGTAGTCAAGCAAGGCGACAACGGCGAACCAGATCTGATTTATATCGATCTGCACCTCGTCCACGAGGTTACCTCGCCACAGGCTTTTGATGGCCTCCGTCTGGCAGGGCGCAAGGTGCGCCGCCCGGATCTGACCATCGCAACTGAGGATCACAACGTTCCGACCACTGTCGCCGGCGGCAAAATCAATCTGATTGAGGAACCGACCTCTCGTACCCAGATTGCCACACTGCGCAAGAACGCCGAGGAGTTCGGTATCCGCCTGCATCCGATGGGCGACCGCGAGCAGGGTATCGTGCACGTCGTCGGCCCACAGCTGGGCCTGACTCAGCCGGGCACCACCGTCGTCTGTGGTGACTCGCATACCGCAACTCACGGTGCTTTCGGCGCCATGGCCTTCGGTATCGGTACCTCTGAGGTTGAGCACGTTCTGGCTACCCAGACCCTGCCGCTGAAGCCTTTCAAGACCATGGCGGTCAATGTCACCGGCGAACTGCAGGATGGTGTTACCGCCAAGGACCTGATTCTGGCGATTATCGCCAAGATTGGCACCGGCGGCGGTCAGGGCCACGTTATTGAGTACCGTGGCGAGGCCATCGAGAAGCTGTCGATGGAAGCTCGCATGACCATCTGCAACATGTCCATCGAAGCCGGTGCCCGCGCCGGCATGATTGCTCCGGACGAGACCACTTTCGAATACCTGAAGGGTCGCCCGCACGCGCCGCAGGGCGAGCAGTGGGACGAGGCTGTCGAATACTGGAAGTCCCTGGTTACTGACGAGGACGCGAAGTTCGACAAGGTCGTCGAAATCGATGGTTCCGCGCTGACTCCATTCGTTACCTGGGGTACCAACCCTGGCCAGGGAGTGCCGCTGGGGGAGGCCGTGCCGGATCCGGAGTTCATCGCTGAGGACTCCGACCGCATCGCCGCCGAGCGCGCGCTGGAGTACATGGACCTGAAGCCGGGCACCCCGATGCGCGACGTTAAGGTCGACGTTGTCTTCGTCGGTTCCTGCACCAACGGCCGCATCGAGGACATGCGCGCCGTCGCCGACGTGCTGAAGGACCGCAAGGTTGCCGACGGCGTCCAGATGCTCATCGTGCCGGGCTCCGCAAAGGTCCGTGCGCAGGCTGAGGAAGAGGGACTGGGCAAGATCTTCGAAGAGGCAGGCGCTGAATGGCGTATGCCGGGCTGCTCCATGTGCCTGGGCATGAACCCGGATCAGCTGACCCCGGGCCAGCGTTGCGCTTCGACCTCCAACCGCAACTTCGAGGGCCGTCAGGGCAAGGGTGGTCGTACCCACCTGGTTAGCCCTGCCGTCGCCGCAGCTACCGCAGTCGTCGGTCACTTCGCAGCACCGGCTGATCTCTAACTGACTCTAACCGCCGATCTTTGTACAACAGACCCAAGCAGAACTTCTAAGGACCTTTCACCATGGAAAAGTTTGATACTCACACCGGCGTCGGCGTTCCCCTGCAGCGATCCAACGTCGACACCGACCAGATCATCCCGGCCGTCTACCTAAAGCGCGTCACCCGCACCGGATTCGAGGATGGCCTGTTCAGCAACTGGCGCAACAATGAGTCCGACTTTGTGCTCAACCGCCCGGAGTACGCAAAGGGCTCCGTCCTCGTAGCAGGGCCGGACTTCGGTACCGGTTCTTCCCGTGAGCACGCCGTGTGGGCACTGATGGACTACGGCTTCCGCGTCGTCATCTCCTCCCGCTTCGCCGACATCTTCCGCGGAAACGCGGGCAAGGCGGGGTTGCTCGCCGCACAGATGCAGCAGTCCGATGTCGAGCTGCTGTGGAAGCTGCTGGAAGCTAACCCGGGCATGGAGCTCACCGTCAACCTGGAGACCCGCACCGTCGAGGCAGGTGAGCAGGTCTTCCCGTTCGAGGTCGACGACTACACCCGCTGGCGTCTGATGGAAGGGCTTGACGACGTCTCCCTGACCCTGCGTAACGAAGCGGACATTGTGGCCTACGAGGAGAGTCGTCCGGCCCACAAGCCTAAGACGCTCTAGGCGTTAGACTTGCCGCATGTATCTGGCAATCACCAAACACTCACGGACCGATCAGCCTTCACGTACTGAATCAGCACGCGATTTGGGATTTATCCTGCGAAAGCATCCCGATCGCGTGCATGAGGCCGAGTTAAAGTTCGGTGTTGCCCGAGTCCTTTTCCCCACGGCTACCGATGCCGAATGCACGGCAGCCCTTTGGGTTGATATTGACCGTGACGAGCTGCTGAAACTCAAGCAGTACCGCGCCGATACGTTCAGTCTGACCGGCTACATTAATGATCGGCAGTGGGCCGCGTCATCGCTTTTGACAGTGGCGCTGAAATCCGTTTTCTCCACGGCGATGGTCATGGAGAAGCCCTCGCCTTACGACGAAGCCCCAAGCGACCTCACCGCGACAGTCGCAGCGGTACCCGGCACTGAGGAAGAAATCCGGGAGCTGTTCGAGCCGCTGGGGTGGAGCGTTGCCTGCGATTTTTCGAACAACATTGCTGGGCAGAAGTTCTCACCGACGGTAACGCTTTCGGGTAGGGCAACCGTCCGCGATTTGCTCAATCACCTGTATATTCTGCTTCCTGTCCTCGACGGTGGGAAACACTATTGGGTCGATGACCGGGAAATCGACAAGCTCGCCACGCGTGCGCAGGGTTGGCTACCGGAGCATCCGCAGCGGGAGAAAATCCTAAAGCGCTACCTTGCGGATCAAAAAGGCCTGGTCAACGAAGCCGTCGTGAAGCTTGCTGGGGAATCCGACGGAGCCAGCAGAAGCGAACTGGCCAACGGTGACCACACAGCCAAGCCACTTAACCGACAGCGTCAAGAGCGGGTGCTGCGTGAGGTGTTTAGCCTGCGTCCGCGCAGCGTTGTGGACATCGGCTGTGGTTCCGGCGTGTTGCTGGGGCCGATGCTGGAGAATCCACGAATCGCGCAGATTGTTGGCACTGATGTCTCTGTAGGGGAGCTTCGAAAGGCACACAAGGCGCTCAACCTAGATCGGATGCCGGAGCGCCAAGCCGCGCGGGTGGAGCTTTTCCAATCCTCGGTCACCTACGCCGATGAGCGCATTGCGAACATGGACGTGGCAATCCTGATGGAGGTCATCGAGCACATTGATGCCGACCGACTGCCCGCGTTGGAGAACAACGTCTTTGGAGCAGCCCGGCCGCAGTACGTCATCGTCACCACGCCGAACAGCGACTACAACGCGTGCTATCCAAACCTAGCGCCCGGACAGTTCCGGCACCTGGATCACCGCTTCGAGTTCAGCCGTGTGGAATTTCGCCAGTGGGCGAAGGGCGTGGCCGAGAAGTTCGGTTATCTGGTGGACTTCGACGGTATTGGAGACGTGCACGAAACCTATGGCCAACCGACACAAATGGCAGTCTTTTCCTACGACTTCACCGCAGCAGAGGAGAGCTAACTATGAGTACCATCTCACTTCCTAACCTCAGCTTGGTCATGCTGGTCGGTGTCTCCGGTGCTGGAAAGTCGACTTTTGCGGCACGACACTTCGGCCCGTTTGAAGTCGTATCCTCGGATACCTGTCGCGGCATTGTTTCCAACGATCCGAATAACCAGGCGGCGACGGCGCCTGCTTTTGAGCTGCTGGAGACGATCGTCGGCAAGCGTCTGGAAGCTGGCTTGCTCACTGTGGTCGATGCGACGAATGTGAAGCCGCAGGATCGTGCCCGGCTCGTGAAGCTGGCGCGCAGCCACCATGCGCTGAGTGCTGCCATCGTTTTGAATCTTCCGCTGGCGGAGGTGAAGGAGCGGCACAGGCAGCGCACTGACCGCAATTTCGGAGTAGAGGTGTTGGAGCGCCAGCACCGTGACCTGCGCCGAGGACTCAAGCACCTGAGGCGCGAGAAGATTCACAACGTTTTCATCTTGAATTCCGCGACGGAAATTGAAGAGGTCACCATTGAACGTGTTCCGCTCAAGGTCGACCGCAGCGACCTCCACGGTCCGTTCGACATCATCGGCGACGTCCACGGCTGCTTCGATGAGTTGACCGAACTGCTTGCAAAACTTGGCTATCAGCTCTCGGCAGATGGCAGCGATGCTCATCACCCCGATGGTCGCACGGCCATTTTTGTTGGTGACCTTGTCGATCGCGGCCCTAATAGTCCAGCCGTCTTGAAACTGGTCATGGGAATGGTCGCTGCCGGCAATGCCCTCTGCGTGCCCGGAAACCATGACTCTAAGTTGGTGCGCGCCCTCGACGGCCACAACGTCACCACTGGTCACGGGCTGGCCGAAACGCTCACTCAGCTCGCCGACGAAAGTGAGGAGTTCCGGAAGGACGTCCGTGAATTCATCGACCACCTGCCCGTGCACTACGTGCTTGATGACGGCGCCCTGGTCGTAGCCCACGCGGGACTGCCTGAGCACCTCCATGGCAGGGCCTCCGGAAAGGTCCGTGAGTTCGCGCTCTACGGTGCCACTACTGGCAAGCTCGATGAAAATGGCCTGCCAGAACGTCTGGATTGGGCAGCGGACTACCGCGGTTCCGCTCGTGTCGTCTATGGCCACATGGAAGCAGACCGGCTGCGCTGGGTCAATAACACCATGTGCATCGACACCGGTTGTGTCTTCGGCGGCAAGCTCTCTGCGCTGCGCTATCCCGAACTAGAGACCGTGCAGGTCGATGCAAAGCAGACCTGGTGGGAGGCCCCATCGCGCAGCACCACCAACCGCCCGGAGTCCGAGCTGCGCATCACTGACGTGCTAGATGTCGATGGTATCCAGACTGGTCGGCATGGCCGCATTCGCATTGATAGTGACCGCGCAGCTGCAGCGCTGGAAACTATCAGCCGTTTCACGCTCGCACCGGAGAAAATTCCGTACCTGCCACCGACAATGTCACCGGCGCCGACCTCGCAGCGAGAGGGACTCCTGGAACACCCGGAGGAGGCATTCCGCTACTACGCAGCGCACACTGACCAGGTCATTTGTCAGGAAAAGCACATGGGTTCCCGAGCTGTGCTGTGCTTGATTCGACCCGGAACAAAGACTCGTTTCGGTGCTAGCTCGTACGCCTACACCCGGACGGGGCGTGCCTTCTTCGACGACACGACCTCGGCACTCGACGAAATGACCAAGGCCGCAACGCGCGCCGGGCTTTTTGACCAATTCGGCGATTGGATTCTGCTCGACGGCGAAATGTTGCCCTGGAATCTCAAGGCCCAAGGGCTTATCGACGACATCTATGCACCCACCGCTGCCGCTGGTATCGGTGCAGGGAGGCAGCTCGCGGCCGCTCTGCAGGCGGCAACCGACAGGGGAGTAGAGGTCAGCGGTCCTACTCCAGAACAGACTCTGGACGAGCTCCAGAAGTTCCGTGCTGCCTACAACCGATATGTCGACAGCGACAACAAGATTCAGTTTGCACCCTTCCAAGTGTTGGCAAGCGAGGATGCCACCTGGCACCACAAGCCCCACTCATGGCACCTGGATATTGCGAATCAGCTGGTCGCAGCAGACAGTGAGATCTACCGGCAGACGCGCTGCTTCGTCCTCGACCCCAGTGACCCGGAACAGGTGGAGGTCGCATCGAAGTGGTGGTTGCAGCTGACAGAGGCCGGCGGGGAAGGGGCCGTCGTCAAGCCAATGGAAAACGCAGAGACGTCGCGTCAGGTGCAGCCCGGCATGAAGGTGCGCGGACGGGAGTATCTGCGAATGATTTACGGGCACGACTACCTGCACCCGCAGCGTCAAGAGCGGCTGAAGCGGCGAAATTTGCAGCACAAGCAGTCATCGGCGCTGCGCGAATATGCCCTCGGCATCGAGTCGCTGGAGCGCCTAGCGGCGGGCGAGCCTCTGCATCGGATCCATGTTCCTGTCTTCGGCGTGTTGGCGCTGGAGTCAGAGCCGATGGATCCGAGGTTGTAGGGTCGGTCAACGCTGGGTGCTACGAGGTCAACGCCAGATTCCGTAGTACCTCTAGGGCATAGTCGCGGCGCAACTGATCATGGAAGCGCTGATTACTGTAGGAACGCAGACATGCGTAGCAAGAAGTATCAGCATCACATTCACAATCGGTGACACGTTTGATTGCGTTATCGAGGACTGCGGGGAAGTTAGCAACAATTTCCTTCGTGATTCCTGCACCGCCCGGCACGGCATCGAAGAGAACGAAATGTGGCTCGCCCCTCGACCACGAGACCGTGGCATCGATGTCATCGCGATTTAGCTCAAGCGTTACTGAAGCAGATTCCAATAGTGCATACATTGCCGAGTTCAGATGCGCCATTTCATAGTCCCGAAGTTGACTGCACTCGATGGTGGCGATGTCTGTTTGGTACAGATGCCCCAAAGCAACTGGGTCAGCGGTTCCAAAGCATTCCCGGTTAGTCCGAGGGTTCTTATGTTTTCCGCGACGGCTCTTTACTTCGGCGCCACAAGATTCACAAATAAGAAACCGCTGCTCATTGTTCTTGTTAATCACAAGAATCTGAGCTCGCTTGCGTGCAGACACCATCAAAGGGACCGCGCACGAAGTCTTGCATTCGAAAGAGTCCACAACCTCCATGTTGGTGTCAAGCACATACGATTCCCGAGACCAATAGTTCTTTGGCGCGCTCGTACTCACCGAACTGGTTTCTCGTGAAGCAACGAAACCAAAAATCGGTTGCAGGATTACCACCTGCTTCCTTGAATACGCGGAACCGCAACCGGGGCAGGTTGTACCTGCTTCAAAAGGCCGGTGCGACTGATAGTTGACTTCGTTGCAGACCGGGCAAACAAGTAGGTATCCCCGTGGCAGGCCTCGCCCAGGTAGGATTCTGACTCCGGCTGAGGTCCACAGTCGGCCCCCTGCAACCACTTGAGCACCGGGTGCGTAGTCACCGATTGCAAGTGACAAATCCCTATTTAAATGAATTGTGTGGCCATCAATATCTGAATTAAATGTATCGAGTTTTACACTGTCGACCGGGAACCCATACTTTGGTAGCAAGTTCCGGGACGCCATGAAACCGAGTGTCTCTTGATTTTCCAGAGTATTGATTGTGAAATCATACCTGCGGTGATTTTTACGCTGCTTAAAAGCGTCGAGACGAATCGCCTTTAGGTCGTCCCATTCCTGTCGAAGCGCATCCTCGACGACCTCAATTAATTCGAGGTATTCAGTGGTCCATCTACCGCCCGAAATTCCGATCTCATCCTTCAGCGAGGGAGGTACGATTCTTTCGAGTGCAGCCTGAACCTCTGCCGGTACTCCGTCGGCGAGGAAATCGGCCATGAGCTTGTAAAGAACTTCGTCCATGGAATCCTCTGGGAGGAAGAGCCCCTTGACCGTCCGCCATTGCCCCCATCGATTAGCATGCTTGCGTAGAAAAGCAGCGAAGAGCACTGAGTAACAGTGACGAGTAACAATGCGAGGGTTATCGATGCTGACATATGGGGTTCGCATGATGCCATCAATCATCTGCTCAGGGTGCTGATAAATTGACATATCATGGGCAGCTCGCCGCGCATAGGTCAAGACAAAGGCCGCTGAGCCAGCACGTCGTCCGGCCCGACCTGCACGCTGTACATAATTGGAGGTTCGGGGCGGCATATTTCGCATCATGACCGACTGCAGCTCACCGACGTCTACGCCTAGCTCAAAGGTTGTAGAACAGGAAAGGACATTAATCTTTCCTTCGATAAAATCATTTTGGATTTCAGCTGCCTTTTTGGGCTGCCACTGAGCCGTGTGCTCACTGGCCCTGAGCAATTGAATAGACATATTCCGTGCCAGCCAACGGAAGTAATGATTTTGGAATTCACTGGAAGTGGTGTTGAGCGGAGTCAGATTTCCGTCGCAAGAACGGTTTGGGCAAAGATCTGCACAATTATGGCAAGTAACCGTGCCGCATTTTGAACACTGATACCAGTCCGCATAGTTGCCATCCTGAACTACAACGGATGAGGCAGATATTCCCCTTGCTTGATTTTCCTCTGAGTATGGCAGCTGAACAAGAATGTTTTCTGCGATAAGATCTTTCCACAGTTCCGAAAGCACCATGGTCGCGACTTTTTGCAACTTTGATTCATCGGTGAGGATAGCAGCGAGATTACTGTTCTTTAGAGCTTTTTTGGTGAAAGCAAGCCGATAGTTATCTTTCCCGATCGCAGGGAACCACGAATAAATCTGCTTTTTATTGTCGCCTCCCGAATCGTGGCGGCATGCCCAACCTCCCCTTCTCGGCAAGAAGTGCTCATCACTAAACTCTGAACATCCAACAAGTTCAAGAGCACCCCGCAGACGTAAATCGCCTAACAGTAAATTGATAAATGCATGGCAATCGTTTGTGGTGCGGAAAATCTTTCGTAAAGCTCTATTACGACCTATAACGGCATCTAGTTTTTCCTGGTCAATGCTGTAGGCAGCTAGTGCAAGACCCTCGAGAGACAGGTTTCGCTCAATGCTAGTAGCCTCTCCGAATACCCAGTAACTGGCGTCTGTGTTTTTTCCATTGTGGTAGAGCTTCTTGTCTCGTGAGAGCAGGCTGGTTGCTTTAACCCATTGCAAAAGGGTGATGGGACCTTCGCTAGTCTGTTCAGCCAAAGCCGTGAGCAGAATTCGACGTTCAACATTTTTATTGAACATTCGCTCCAGATAAGGTGCTGCGAAGGCGGCAGCCTGGCGGGAATCGGAAAAGGTTAAAAGCTTTCGTCCTTGTCCGACAGCGGATTCTTTTCCGGGTGCTGCTGGCTGAAGCTGAAAAAGTGAGCTAGCAAGTGTGGCTGGGGCGAGATCTGCGTCCGTCAATAACCTAGATACTTGATTGTTCCGGCTAGAACCACAGTCAAGACAGCAGTCTAGGTCTTTTGTCGACTGGGTGGTTGAGTAGAACTTAACTGGGCGGATGGCGTGAGAACTGCAATCCGCATTGGCACAGCTGGAAAGCTCATCGTGGTAGATTTTCCCGCATCCAAAGCAAAGATAATTCGTGGTCTGAACCTGCGTTTCAGTAATATCCGTGCCTTCTTCGACAGAATCATCTTCGTTATACGAGACTGTCTCACTCTGTGGATTAAGCAGAGCCCAGTGGAATCCCTGGTTTGTCTTCTCGAAGCTCCCGGAAAGAAAAGTATCGCCGATAACTGTGCCCAAAAGATGGACTCCACCACATGTCTTACAAGTGGCCATCTCATACACAGGTCGGGACCCCATTGTTTTCTTTCGGCTCAGCGAAATTATTGGAGAGCCATCCTCTCGAAGACTGAGGAAGGCCCCTTCAGAAGCACGCACGAACATGTGGTAGCGAGCGCTGACTGCCGGTACTCCGCTGGCATCGACGGTTGTAGCACCGAGAGTCACCAATTTGTGCACTCGTTCCTGTGCTACCTCGATATTTGTGTCTGGCCAAAGGCGGTGCGCCAGCGCAGTTAAATCCTTTGACCCGTCCGCACAAAACTTACGCATGCTCACAATGTGAGCCTCGGTATTGAGAGCTTCGAATTCTGTGATACCTAGGTTACTAGCCTGAACTCGAAGCGCCTCTGCAAGGTCAGAGTTGGAGTTCTCTGAGTGGAAGAGAGAATCTTGGAGTGCCCAACTCTCGGTAACAGGCAGTGCTTTACGAGTTGCAGTTACCAAATCTTGTCGGTTCGGGTCGTCTTCGACGAACTCAAACGGTGCATCGAAAAGAGAAGATCCGAACTTCATTACTTCGGATTTCTCGCCCTGCAACGAAGCGGATGTGGCAATGCACTGGATTGATTGTGTTGGAGTCGAAACTCGATTTTTCAATCGGCGCAGAAGCATGCCGATTTCAGTTCCCTGAGCTCCGGCATAAACGTGAGCTTCATCCAGGACTATGAAGGACCAGGAATCTGCATGCACTCCGTCGAAGAATGCACTATCGGTCGGACGCAGTAGAAGGTATTCAAGCATCGCATAATTCGTGAGCAAGATATGCGGAGGAGTCTTCTGCATCTGGTCGCGGCTGATGAGTTCATTCGACAGCAACGGCTGATCGCGGTTGGTGTCCCTGAATAGATTTCGCGCGTCTTTCTCAGTTTGAGGGGTTTCACCGGTATAGCGTCCAAAAGTAATCTCTGGGGTTTCCGCCAAAAGCTCACGCAGTCGCTTGACTTGGTCATTTGCCAGCGCGTTCATCGGGTAGAGAAGTAATGCTCGGACGCCAGGTCGAAGTGTGCCTGCGTCACGTTCCCGCAGTAGGGAATCGAGGATTGGAATGAGAAAGCTCTCTGTCTTGCCGGAGCCAGTACCGGTGGAGACAATCAGATTTCTTCCGTCGCGAATCTTTTCAATTGCTGATTCCTGGTGCTGATACAGCGGACGGGACGCAGGTAGAGGTTTACCCAAGTTGGCCATTCCAGGAGATAGGACCCCTGAGCTAACCAAATCCGCAATTGTACGACCGGAAGCGTAGGGCGGGGTCAGCTCGATTAGAGGCCCCTTTGAAAGCGACGGGCTCTCGTCAACTGCCAGATGCAAGGCGTCGCGGATTGGTGCGCTTTTTGGGCGCAGGAGGGTCTTCAAAAATCGACGGTAGTCGTGGTCGATTAGCTTTGCCGCAGCGATTGGGTCGATGTTGCGTTTGGCAACTGCTTTTAGGCTTGCCGAATCTGTAATTGATTCTTCAACGATGGGAGTAGAGGATGCTGAGCCAGAGAGTTCGTCAAGCAGGCGCTCGAAATCTGATGTTGTCACTTTGCGTACTCCTTAGCGTGCAGTTACGAATCGTGCCTCGGCCCAGAGAAGGTCGTAGACAGTGAGAGTTGGAATGAGCCGAGCCATTTTTCCCCAAGCGAACAGATGCGCTTGAGAAAATATTTCGTCTGAACCGTCAGATAAGTGTGCACCAAATCGGCAGAAATCACTGAAGATAAAAGACACGAATGGTGCCCAAGCCCACCGTTGAACAGGGGTAATCGAATCGGGGTGCCCCGTGATTCCGGTCGCAAAATTGTACAGCAAATCTGCTCGCGATGAGGATTCAGAGTTCGTTAGCGTGTATCTGTGCTGTAGCGCAGTGCGAAGAAGGAATTCGAACTCTGGAATGCCTTCGAACTGTTTTCTATTTTCGACGAGTTCAGAAAAACCGTGGCGAAACGCTACGTTGTCTGCAGCTTTCCGCTTGCCTTCTGAATCCAGCAGTTTGGCGACAATACCGTCAAAATCATTGATTAAAAGATCAAGCTGGATGCTGTCGAAAATTTCTTTCAACTCGGCACACTGAAGGTTCTCCGACAGAGCTCCATCGTTGACAGCGCGATGTGCAAGCTCAAAGCCAGCGGCAGCTTCGACATAGCTGATGGACTCTTTAAGTTCCTTTTCGGAGATAGAATCTAGTTCTTCTCGCGAGCGGAGCTTGGCAATGTCATTTATCTCACCAAGAATGCCTGCCCATCTACTTGGATTGAATTCTCCCTGTGTCGATCCAGTTGCGTGAAAGTGGTGATTGATAAGGCCAAACTGAATCGCGAGAGACGGCTGAACAGCAGGGGCGACAGTACTGTGGCCTAGTCGCTCCAAGCTACTTCTCGGGTCACCGCTGATGGCGTGGTAGGCGCGTGTTAGCAGAGGAGCGGACGCTCCGTGGAGCTCACGGTATGAAAGGTTCCTGATAATGGCTAGCTGATCCCATGTCAGGTTCTTTTGGATGAAGCTGCGGTCAACCTGGGGAGAGCTGGCGACAAGCGCGTTTTGTGACGGAATTTTCGGAATTTCAGCACGGTAGCCAGTTTTACTGATAGAAAAATCGACGACGAGCGGTCCTGCTTTCCGCAGCTGCGCAGGAAGAAGCGCTTTCTGCTGCTTGATATCGAGTATCGCTGGTTCCTCATCAGGGGTGCGCATCTGCCAAACAATTGCCTGGACGTTATCGCTACTGCGAATTGGCGAGCTGAGGATGAGGTCCTTCGCCTGAACAAAAACACTTCCCGAATAGTTCGACGACGAAGCTGTAAACAGGGTCGATGCTAATGGAGAGGGATAGGTCCAGTCCCAATTGTCATACTTCTTTTTGAAGGTAGACCAGTATGCGACCCTGCGATCCTTCTGCGCGGCCTTGTATTTTTTGTAAGTAGTGTTCGGGCTCTCCGGATACCACTGGATTCCGACAACAATATCTTTGGCAGTATCGATTGCTTCCAAAATAGAGCTAACAGGTACTTCAAAGATGGTTCTGTTCCTGCGGATATCAGGAGTAAAACGCATAGCCTTGCCTGCACGTTGACCTCCTCTAGAGTGGAGGGATTCTGCCACGTAGACCTCAGCCTTGCCTGACATTGCGTACGGAAAACGAATCTTTAGCTTTCCCCCTGGACGAAGCTGACTTTTGCGAATAAGGCTCGGCCGAGAAACCCACTTCAATGGCTCGCCGGAGTTCTCAATTGCGTATTCAAGAGTATCGGGGATCACAACTGCTTTAAGCTCAAAACCCTCAGGGTTGGTGAGTGTAAAGGCCATTTGGCCTGCATCTGGCTTGATAGAACTAAAGCCATTGAAGTCGGCAACGGTCCTCTTATCTTCAGAACTTTCATAAGTGATGAAGACCTCGGTATTGCCATTGTCGTGAATGTTGGTCTGCGGGTATCGGTAAGAGCAACTGGTACTACTTCCGTACTTCAATCGAACGAAAGCCCCCTCCGCCATGTTGAAAGTGCGCCGTTCTTTCAGCGTGCCATGGTCGAAGAGATTGACTTCGTACTCACCGACCCAGGCATCTCTGTAGTAATCGGGAAATACGGCGATAGGCTCGCCTGTTGTCGAGGACAGCTCTTCGTTCTGTTCGATTACGGTTCGATCCCCGAGTGGAGAGCAGTAAACGAGCGACTTAGTCCAATTCGCATTCTCGCCGAAAGGTAGTTTGATCCGTGGCGATGAATAATAGACAGGTTGTCCATTCTGTCCGAAAACATTCTTCAAGGTTAAATCTTCGTCGAGCCATTCAACCTTATGACTGTTGTTACTCCGGATATGACGAGTAGTAAACGTGGACGTGGAGGAACGACTAAGCGTGAGAGTTCTTACCCCTGTGAGTTCCTCAAAGAGAAAGACCTTCCAACCAATCCAGTTATCGAAACTCCAGATTTCTGCAGGTGCTACGGGGGACGTGCTCGAATCGCTTGTAAACTCCACATCCTCCGGTGCTAATACCAGGAATTTCTTGGGTGAAATGACAGTTTGGTTCTGGAGAATTTCCGAATCGCTGCGAAGGAAAATAGCTGGAAACTCACCGTCATAAAGCCGAAGCGAATGGATGCTTCCATTTTCCGCGTTGTGGACTCGAATTGCAGCTGTCGGCTGGCTAATGGGGATAAGTGTTTCAATCCAACCATTAAGGGCGTAATCGTATTGTGGAGACACGGAGATATTGTCATAGCCCAGATCAACGTTCCACTTACACGCTTTGCCGTTGTCAGGAACAGCGGGCAACACCAAATCGATGGTTCCTAGGTCAGTGTCAATCTTGATGTAAGGAGCTGCTTGCGCCTTTTTGGCCGCAATAGGTTCCAGATTGTCAGTCTCTGGAGAATTGAGATATTCGCGGAGTTTTGAAAACAGCTTCTGGGGAAGTCCATTAGTGCCTTCAAACTCTGCGTTGTACCAATCATTGGTGACATTCGTCCAATGGACGTACTCGACAATGCGCGCGAACATGAATTCTGCAAGAGACGGCTTGAGCACAGACAGTCGGTGCAGTGTAGACGCATCTCTTGTAGCTGCATAGGTGCCGACGAGATGCTTTCCTTCTCGGTCACCGTCCTCGGGGTCGTCGTCATCTTCGAGGAGTTTGTTGGCATCGTCGATGACGCGGTGAAGCTCTGCTGTTGGGATGCCAGCATGTAGTAACGCTCGTTCGACGAATTTTCGGGAACCTAGATCTGTATTCTCGAATGATTCAAGGTGGCAGGAGTTCAGCCAATTATTCAGGTTCTTCCGAATGTGGTTTTCTACGATATCGGATCGTTCGTCAACGTTAATTAGTTGAAAGAAAACAGGCCAAAAAGAGCCTTCTCCGGTAATGTGCGCCCCTGCTGTCGCAAGGGCAGTAACTACTACATTTGGATACCGTGAGAGAAAGTGCCTAATCTCCTGGGCTTTGTCGCTTCTGCGCAGCCCATTGCCAAGCTCGAGGCAAATCCATTCCTGTTCTTCGGGAGTGAGGTTTGTTTCAAAGAACATGATGGGATGCTGGCAGTCGCAGACTGAGCTAATACGTTTTGTGATTAGCTCCTCTGCTTTCATCAAGCGTGCCGGTCCGGTGATTTCCCGTTGAGCAACTTCAGCGATGCTCAAATGTGCTTTAGCGTGACGGCCGCCAGTGGATTTTTCTGCATGCACCGAATTCTTGCCAGGGGGCATTTGTTAAAGACACCTCATAAAACTCGTACTCGATACGGGTTGTGTTCAGCGCCATGGCCACAGAGTGAACAGAGGTGTAATGAAAACCCGCTACCACATTAATCTGAACTAACCTGAACGCTGGTCAGTTGAAATTATCACGGGGAGCGGATTGATCAGATTTATTTAGTTAACGGGGGGAAACGTATGTTCGATAACGGCGGTGAGCGGGGGGATCCCCGCTGTAACCTACTTCACCGGCAGAGCAGAGGCGTAGTAATCAGCCGTGGTCATCACACCGTCGTTGAAGCCGAGTACCCAGGCTGAGCCCTTCTTGCACAGGATTTCCTCGTCGAAGGGCAGGGTGCCCTCAGCGGACCAAGCGGCTAACAGGTCAGGGATGGTGATGCCCTGAGAGCAGACCACGCTGACTCCGCCTAGCGCGATAATGTCCTCGAAGGCCTTCTTGGACTCGACCTGGTTGGCAATCCAGTGTTCGTCGCCAAGCCGTTCGTCGACTGTGACCTGCATTCCCAGCTCTGCGGCGAGTGGCGCGACGGTGTCCTGGCAACGCACGGGCTCGGCGGAGTAGATCCGCTCGGGGCGGAAGCCTTCCAGGGCAGAGACGAGCAGTTCCGCTTGACGACGTCCCTTCTTATCCAGTGGCCGCAGTGCATCATTGCCGTTCCAGTTGGTGCGACGGTGCGCACGCCCATGGCGAACCAGAATGAGACGGGTGTCCGGTTCCTTGTTCATGCGCTTGCGGGCCTTGACCAGCACGTCGCGGTCGAGGTCGTAGGACAGCAGCTCCTCGGCTTCGTCCCAGGAGACCCAACGAAGCTCGTTGACCTCGGAGTTCTGTTCGAATTCGCCGTCTAGAACCTCAGCGGTCCAGTACCAGACCAGCTTCGTTCGTCCGGCGACAGGGTAAGAGACGTTGCCGACGAGCTTGCCCAGACGGACGCGGTAGCCGGTCTCTTCCCAGATTTCGCGGACGGCGGTGGCAATGAGGTTCTCGCCGGCGTCGAGCTTGCCTTTCGGCAGCGACCAGTCGTCGTAGGAAGGACGGTGAATCACGCAGATTTCAGGGTTATGGACATCGCCGCGCCATAGAACCGCGCCGGCCGCGAAGGTCGGCTTGGTGACATCCTGACCTGGCTTCGTCGGAATCTGGCGCAGGCGACCGGTCACGGAGGTATCGCCCTTGAGGTCCTTGTCCTCTTCGTGCATCATCGTGAATTCCCTTTCAATCCTTTGTCGCCGACCTAGTTTAGTATCGCAGTGTGAGAACGTCTCGCTAGACTTGTTGGAGATTAGAGGCTAACGGAGGAAGGTCGCGGCGATGGTGCAAGTTTCAGTGATGGGTGCGGGCTCGTGGGGCACGACGCTCGCCAAGGTTTTTGCTGATGCGGGCAATCCTGTACGGCTGTGGTCGCGACGTGCGGAGCAGGCACAGCGTATTCAGATCAGCCGCGAAAACCACGACTACCTGCCTGGTCTGGGGCTGCCGCGCAACATCGAAGCCACCTCGGATGCAGAGGCCGCGCTGAAGGGCGCGGATGTGGTGGTGCTGGGCGTGCCCTCGCAGACTCTGCGTGACAACCTCAAGGTTTGGAAGGACTTCATCGGGCCGGAGACGATTCTGCTCAGCCTGGCCAAGGGTGTGGAGCGCGAGACACATCTGCGCATGAGTGAGGTCATTGCGGAGGTCACAGACCTGCCAGCAGAGCGTATTGCGGTGCTGTCCGGCCCGAACCTCGCCCGCGAGGTTGCGATGGAGCAGCCAGCGGCAACGGTCATTGCTTGCGCTGATGAGAACAATGCCAAGATGATTCAGGCGGCAGTTGCCACTAATTACTTCCGCCCGTACACCAACACCGATGTGATCGGCTGCGAAATCGGCGGTGCCTGCAAGAACGTCATTGCGTTGGCCTGCGGTATGGCCGCTGGTCAAGGATTGGGTGAGAACACGCTGGCAACCATTATCACCCGTGGCTTGGCGGAAATCACTCGTCTGGGTAGTGCCGTCGGCGCAGAAGATAAGACTTTCGCGGGATTGGCGGGCCTCGGTGACTTGGTGGCCACTTGTTCCTCGCCGCTGTCGCGTAACCGCACCTTCGGTGACCGTCTCGGTCGCGGTGACACGATGGAGCAGGCGCAGCACGCTACGCGCGGTCAGGTGGCTGAGGGTGTGATTTCTTCAATCTCGGTCCGTGACCTCGCTCGTCGCAATGGCGTGGAAATGCCAATTACTGAGGCCGTTTACGCCGTCTGCCACGAAGGCGCGAAGGTCGATGAGACAATTCGCAAGCTGATGGGGCGAAGCCGCAAGTCGGAGTAACCACTTCAACGAGGTCGGGGCTAAACTAAGTCACCATGACTTCGTCGAATAGCTCGTCTGCAGATCGCATTTCCGTCGCCGTCATCTACGGTGGCGCAAGCCCTGAGCACAGCGTCTCCTGTGTCTCGGCCGGCGCAATTATGGATCACCTGGATGAGGACCGCTTCCGAGTGGTTCCCATTGGTATTACCAAGGATGGTGTCTGGACCGTCGGGACGCGTGAGACGGATACGCTGCGCACACAGGGGCGTACGATGCCGGAGGTCATCCCGGGCGAGGAAGTTGCGCTGAGCACGTCGCCGTCACGCCGCGGTGAATTCCGCTTCGTCACCGGTGATCGCGCCGGCGAGGTTTTCGACACCGTCGACGTTATCTTCCCGGTCCTCCACGGTCCGCACGGCGAGGACGGCACGATTCAGGGGCTCTTTGAGCTTTCCGGCATTGCTTATGTCGGCCCGGGCGTGCTCGCTTCCGCTGCGGGAATGGATAAGGAACGCACGAAGAATCTCTTGCAGGCAGCGGGGCTTCCTATTGGCAAGCAGGTTGTTTTGCATGTTGGCGAGTCGCTTTCCGACGAGGACAAGGAGACCCTTGGCCTGCCGGTGTTCGTTAAACCTGCCCGTGGTGGATCGTCGATTGGCATTTCCCGCGTGGATGATTGGGCGAATCTGGATGCGGCGGTAGAGCTGGCCCGAGAGCACGACTGGAAGGTCATTGTAGAGGCCGGTGTAGACGGCGCCGAGGTGGAGATTGGCGTGCTGCAGCGCGCTGACGGCAGCCTTCAGGTCTCTGTCCCGTCCCTGCTGCGTGGCACGGAGGACTCCGACGAGGGCTTCTACGGTTTTGAGACCAAGTACTTGGATGATGTCGTCTCGGCGCAGATCCCGGCTGAGCTGCCGGAGGATGTTTTGAAGGCACTGGACACGGATGCTCGTCGGGCGTTCAGGGCACTAGGCTCTGATGGGCTGACTCGCGTGGACTTTTTTGTCACGGATAATGGCCCGATTATCAATGAGGTCAACACCATGCCGGGCTTTACCCCGATTTCGATGTACCCGCAGATGTTTGCGGCTTCCGGTGTTGCCTACGAGGAGCTGCTCAGCGCCCTGATTGAGCGGGCGCTGGTAGCTCGTCGATAGAAGTTGGTTCTTACTTTTCTTCGCTCGGCGAGATGTTCTCCAGGTTGTCCGCGATGACCGAGGAGAGCACCGGCATTAGTGAGCTGGCCTCCGACATCGGCATTTCAACGGCGACGAAGCGCTCCCGGCCCATGGCGTACCAGGTGGCGGAGGTACCGGAGGAAAGCGTTGGTTCGTTGAACCAGACAATGTCGCCAACCTGCGTCAGCTGCTGCGTGGTGGTGCTATAGCCAGCCGGCTCGTCGACACCACAGCGCAGCACCACCGGATCTGCTGGGGTGCCGCCCCAAATGACCATGTCCTTCGGCATGTCAGCCGGCATTTCCTCTGCGCTCAGACGGTGACGGTTGCCAAGCTCGCGGGGGAGGGCAGCCTCCAAGCCGCTGCAGCGCTTATCAGCTTCCGGAGCTGCCAGTTCTACCAGTGGGACGCCGCCGCGCTCCGGCTTGTTCTTGTACTCGGAGTCCGGGCGCAGCGCCTCGGCGAGGTCACTCAGGGCATCCTCCGCCTCTGCATTTCCTTCGGCGGTAATCGCAACAACCGGTTCGCGCCCGACGGTGAACCAAGTCGCCAAAGACTCGTCGGTACTGTCGACCACGCGCAGCCACGAAATGCCCTTGACCTCTTCGGTCTTAGCCAGTTCGTTGTACTGGCTAGGTACGTTCGCGCCACAGCGCAGCGTGATGCGGTCTTGTTCCAAGTTTCGGTACACAGCGGCGCCTTCTGGAGCCGGCTCTGCAATGTCGGCGCGAACCAGACCTGCGGCGCGATCTGGCAGTCGGTCGAGCAGTTCCGCACACTCGGGCGAGTCATTGGCGGGAAGCTCCGGATTGGAAATCGCGACTGGCTTTGTCGCCTGATTATCCTGGTAAATCTTTGCGGCAAAAATAATGCCGAGGATAGCGATAATGGCGATAGCGAGTGCGATGCCCGCGCGTGTCCGGCTACCCTTGGACTGAACTGTTTCTCCCGATGGGGGTGCGTCTACCATGGGCCTGATTCTACGTTGTCCGGTACCAACTCCAATTGGTTGGGGGCAATACCGAGACGGGTTCCGCTATTAACGGTTAACCATCGACTATTAGGAATGTGACTCGACACTGTGACTGAATTGACCATTGGCGATATTGGCGAGTTTGGGGTCATTGAGGCCATCCGGGCTATCGCCCCGTCGGCACGCAATGGCGACGATGCCGCCGTCTTGACGCAGACAACCCCCAACGCCCGTTTTGTCACTTCCACCGACATGTTGGTGGAAGGGCGCCACTTCCGCCTGGACTGGTCGACACCTCAGCAAGTTGGAGCTAAGGCCGCAGTACAGAATTTCGCCGATATCGAATCGATGGGTGCGCGTCCAACGGCCATGCTTTTCGCCATCTCAGCACCGTTGCATACTCCGGTGAGTGTGGTCACCGGTATCGCCGAGGGGTTGTGGCAGGAAGGCAAGCAATGTCCGGCGGAGCTCGTCGGTGGTGACATGGTCAGCGGAGATTCTCTGGTGATTTCCATCAGTGCGATGGGCGAACTCGGTGGGCTTGGGCGGCCGCTGCTGCGCTCAGCGGCACGCGCGGGGGATACGGTGATTGCGTCGGGACGCATCGGCTACTCTGCTGCGGGCCTTGCGCTGCTGCAGCACTGCGGAAGCCCGGCAAAGGTTCCGAGTGAGTTTGCGCAGCTGGTGGCAGCACACTGTACGCCCGAATTTGAATATCGCAGGGGTGCCACGGCGCGAGCCACAGGTGTGCGTTCACTGACGGACAATTCCGATGGACTGGTGGTGGATCTCCGCGCTATTGCGCAGGCCTCCAGGGTTACTTTGGAAGTTGACAGCAGTGCTATTGCGCCCGATGAGTTGCAGATTGCCGCTGGTGAATACCTGGGCATCGACCCGTGGGAGTGGGTGCTCACCGGAGGGGAGGACCATACACTGATCGGTTCGACGCCGGGGGAGCCTCCGACGGGGTTCCGCGCTATCGGTACGGTGTCGAAGGAAAAGTTCGATTCGGTGCTTATCGACGGCAAACCTCCTGCCCGCGATGCCGGTTGGGTTTCCTTTTAAGAGTTCGAAGAGGTTTTGAGAAGAAAGGCTGCATGACATGGATCCGTTGCCGGTCGAAGAAGGGTGGCAGAAGGCGCTGGAGCCAGTGGCCGATGACATCCACCGGATGGGGCAGTTCCTGCGCGAGGAGAACGCGGCCGGCTACGGTTACCTGCCCGCGGGCACCGATGTGCTGCGCGCCTTTACTTATCCATTCGATGAGGTCAAGGTGCTCATTATCGGTCAGGACCCGTACCCGACCCCGGGGCATGCGATGGGGCTTAGCTTCTCGGTCCAGCCGGATGTGAAGCCGGTACCGCGGTCGTTGGCGAATATTTTTAAGGAGTACTCCTCCGACCTGGGGCTCCCGACTCCCTCCAACGGTGACCTCACTCCGTGGAGTAGGCAGGGCGTGGCCCTGTTCAACCGTGTACTGACCGTGCGCCCGGGTGCTGCTGCCTCGCACCGCGGTAAGGGCTGGGAGGCAATCACGGAGCATGCCATCAAAGCATTGGTCGCCCGTGATCAGCCTCTCGTGGCCATTCTGTGGGGACGCGACGCGCAGAGTTTGCAGCGTTGGCTCCCCGGCGTGGACTGCATCTGTTCGCCGCACCCGTCACCGCTGTCGGCATCCCGTGGGTTCTTCGGGTCGCGTCCGTTCAGCCGGGCCAATGAGTCGCTGATTCGTCAGGGAGCTACCCCTATCGACTGGACGCTAGAATAGGAATTCATGTCTTTGCAGATTGGTTCTGCCGCCATTGTCGGCTGGGTTGCCCGGGGGATTGACGCGCTTCAATCCCGCCGCGATGAGATCAACAGTCTCAATGTCTTCCCAGTACCGGATTCCGATACCGGGTCGAATATGCTCGCGACGTTGAGTTCGGCCTATGAGGAAGCGCAAAAGGCTGACGCTTCCGATGTTCGCGCAGTCACCGCGGCCCTAGCTGCCGGTGCAGTGCGCGGCGCCCGCGGTAATTCGGGCACTGTGCTCTCGCAGGTTTTTCGCGCGGTGGCTGAGGCTGCCTCCGGTAGTGGCATTGGCGTTGAGTCGGTACAACACTCGCTAAAGCTAGCTGTGCAACATGTTTCCCAAGCGATTGCCAATCCGGTGGAGGGCACGATTCTGACAGTCCTGCGGCACGCCGCGATTGCCGCGGAGGAATTTGAGGGCGACTCGATTGAGGAGCTCGCCGACACGATCGCGGATGCCGCTCGCGATGCGCTGGCGAAAACCCCCAGCCAGCTCCCGGCACTGCAGCAGGCGGGCGTGGTCGACGCCGGCGGCGCGGGGTTGGTCATTCTGCTCGACGCGCTTGCCGACGAAGTCAGCGGCCGCGCAGCCGCACCGGTCGATTTGCATGTCGACGCGCCACACGTAGCCACCGTTGAGATGGAGGTCATGTACCTGATTTCCTTGGCGGATACCCAGGCGGTGGAAGCGCTGCGAGAGCGGTTGAACCCGCTGGGCAATTCGCTCATCATCGCAGGTGATGCTGGTAATGCGGAGACCGCGCAGTACATGGTGCATATCCACACAGTGGAGCCGGGCGCGGTTATCGAGGCAGCACTTGACTTCGGTCGTCCGGAACGCATCCGTATCGAGGTGCTCGATGAGCCGGAGACAACACCTGACTCCACTCGCATCCTCATTGCGGTAGTGCCGGATGGTCCGCTGAATGATCTCATCACCTCCTCTGGGGCGATTGCTATCAGCCCGACCCCCGCTCCGACTCCCACATCCACTCCCACAGATCGCGCAGCCATCGCCGACCAGGAGTTCGCTGACAATGTGGTCACCAAGGCACTGACTGCCATGAGGGGCGCGGACGAGGTTATCCTGCTGCCAAATGGGCTGGTCAGCGACCAGGAATTGGCGGATATCGAATTCGCTGCTGCTGCGGCTAATCCGACTCTCGCGGTAGTGTCCACAGACTCCATTCCGGCTGGCCTTGCTGCCTTGGCCGTGCATTCGGCTGAGCTGCCGCTGGCGGTTGCTGCGTATGCGATGGGAGAGGCTGCCAATGGCACGCGAACGGCTGTAGTCGCTGCGGACGTCGATAAGCCCCTGACTGACGCGCTCACAGAGACCATCTCAGACCTGTTGGCTGGCGGCGGGGAACTAGTGACTCTGCTGCTCGGGCGCGGAGCTGAGGGCGTGGACATAGCGCAAGTGCGGGCGCGGCTGGACAAGCCTGTGGAGGTCGTAGCCTATGATGCGACCGGCATCGATGAGCTGGTGCAGGTAGGAATCGAGTAGCGCGATGCTCGGATGGCTCGGCTCGGATTATGCGCGCACGCCCCTGAATATCGTGGTGGGGCCAAAGACTGCAAAGAAGCTGCATACGGCTTTTGGTATGGAGACCGTCTCGGATGCGCTGACGAATTTCCCGAAGCGCTACGTGGCGCAGGGTAAGAGCTTAGATGTGTCATTTTCCGACATTGGCGACACCATCACCACAGTCGTGGAGGTGCACAGCATTTCGCCAGCGCCCGCCTTCGCCGACCGACGCAAGCCACTGAAAATCTATGTCAGCGACGGCGTGCGCATTCTTCCGGCCGCGATTTTCGGTGCCGAATGGCTGCGCAATATGCTGCACCCCGGTGTGCGTCTACTCATTGTTGGCACGCTCAGCGAGTTCCGCAATGAGCTACAGCTGAAAAATGTTGATTGCATGGTGCTTAAAGCCGATGGTTCGGTAGGCGCAGCCACTGGCAAGCTGGCCACACTGACGAAGACAGCCAAGGGGATTGCGGAGATGCAGCGGCTGCTCACGCGCCCCTATCTGCCCATTTACCGTGGCCGTAAAGGAGTAGCGGGTATTCACCTGGCTCTGTACATGCAGCGCATCCTCGAATGGTTACCGCTGCAGCCAGACCCATTGCCCGCCACGCCGGAGGGACTTACCGATTTCGACTCCGCACTGCGTGGCGCACACTTTCCCTCCATCGCGGGCCCCGACATCGCGCTTGCCCGACTGAAGTACGACGAAGCGCTTGAGCTCCAGCTCGCCGTTGGTGCACGCAAGCGTACTCAAGCGAGTCTCACCGCTCCGGCCTGCATGGAAGTCGCCGGGGGACTTCGCGACGAGCTACGCCGGGGGTTGCCGTTTTCGCTTACCGACGGTCAGGTCGCGGTCGCAGCCGATATCGCGCAGGATATAGCGAGGTCTAACCCGATGAACCGCCTGCTAGCAGGTGAAGTCGGCTCGGGTAAGACCGTGGTGGCCCTACTGGGAATGCTGCAAGCAGTCGATTCCAGCAGGCAGTGCGCGATGCTGGCGCCGACGGAAGTCCTGGCCCAACAGCACTACCGATCGCTGACAGCGATGCTGGAGCAAGCCGGAGTAGCAGTGACTGTACGACTGTTGACGGGATCGATGTCGACGAAGGAGCGCCGGGCAACCCTGTTGGAGGCATTCAACGGGGAGGCTGACATTGTCGTCGGCACGCATGCCCTGCTCAGTGAGGGCGTGGAGTTCTTCGATCTCGGGCTGGTGGTCGTCGATGAGCAGCACCGCTTTGGTGTGCGCCAGCGCGATCAGCTGCGAAGCAGGGGACGGGGTGGAATGACACCGCATCTGTTGGTGATGTCGGCAACCCCGATTCCGCGCACGGTAGCGATGACCATTTTTGGCGACCTCGCAGTTTCGCAGTTGACGGAATTGCCACGGGGACGTCAGGAAATCCAATCCTTTGTCGTACCGACGCTGGAGAAACCCCGCTGGGAGGCACGAACCTGGGAGCGCATTGGGGAAGAAGTGGCCAAGGGCAACCGCGCCTTCATTGTCTGTCCCCGCATTACCCGCGATGAGGAACAGTTCCTCGACGAGTCCGTGGAGGCGGTGTTCGACCGAGCGAGGAAAAAACTGCCCGGTGTACGTATCAGTCAGTTGCACGGCAATATGGCACCGGAGGACAAAGACCGCGTGATGCAGGCCTTTGCCACAGGACAGCTGGATGTGCTGGTGTCCACCACAGTTATCGAAGTCGGCGTGGATGTACCAGAGGCCACGATCATGATGATTCGCCGCGCCGAGAGCTACGGTATCTCGCAGATTCACCAGCTGCGCGGTCGTGTCGGCCGTGGTGACCGTGGTGGCCTGTGCTTCCTATGTACACACACGCATTCGCAGACACCGGAGCGCACCCGGCTGGACCGCATTGCCGCCACCACCGACGGCATTCAACTGGCGGAGCTGGACCTGGCCACGCGTAGTTTCGGCGATCTGCTCGGCGATGACCAATCGGGACTGGCAACCGGCCTCGGCCTGGTGGACCTCACCACCGACGGCGAAATCATCGAGCGCACCCGACATGATGCCATGGCTCTTCTCGATGTTGATGAGAGGCTTGTGGGAGAGCTTATCTCCGATATCGATGAAGAGCAGTCGAACTACTTGGACCGCTCCTAGTAAGACCAAAGTAGACTGTTGGGCATGGTAGATGTCTGTGCACCTTTTGCAGGAGTAGTCCGCTGGGAGGTCGCCGAGAAAGACTCGGTGACGACCGGTCAGGTTATTGCGGTCGTGGAGGCCGTCAAGCTAGAAGCGCCGGTTTTAGCGCCCTGCCCGGGCACGGTCGCGGAGGTGGCGGCAGATCAATTTGTGGATGTCGAAGGCGGTCAGCTGCTGGCAAGAATCACGCCAGCAACTCACAGCGCCACGGCACAGCACAACGGCAACGAGAACACATCGCACGAAGGGAAGTAGATGACCCGCATTATTGCAGGTGAGGCACGCGGTCGTAGGCTAGTCGCGCCTAAGGGAGAGACCACTCGGCCAACTAGTGACCGCGCGAAGGAAGCCATCTTTTCCTCCTGGTCCACACGCTTTGGGCTAGAGGGAACTCGCGTTCTCGACCTGTTTGCTGGCTCGGGTGCGCTCGGTTTGGAAGCGGCTTCTCGCGGCGCGCGTTCCGTCGTGTTGGTGGAAAACGATCCGAACGCCATTGCCGCTATTGAAAAGAACATTCGCACCGTGGGGCATCCCGATGTGGCCCTGTCTCCGATGAAAGTGTCGTCGTACCTTGCGGGCGCGCCGGGCGAGCCTTTTGACCGCGTCATCGCGGATCCGCCCTATGAGTTGGTGGGGGAGGCCGTTACAGAGATGCTCGAGGCGCTGCGTAGCTTCCTCGCGCCGGGCGCGGTCGTGACTGTGGAGCGTCACCGCGATGACGAGGAGACGCAGTGGCCCGAGGGCTACGAACAGCTCCAGCAGAAGCTGAAGCGTCGCATTCACGGTTTGGCGCGCTTCGACACCGCTATCTACAACGCTTAACGTTCTTCTTTACGCTTTACGACGGCCAAAGGTGGTTTGACCTCTATGACTCACGCATGCTGCCCCGGTTCCTACGATCCCATGACCTCTGGTCACCTCGATGTGATTGAGCGTGCCGCGCGCCAATTCGATCAGGTGACCGTGCTGGTTACCCACAACCCGAATAAGCAGGGCATGTTCAATGTCGAAGAGCGCATGGACCTCATTCGGCAGTGCACGCAGCACTTGGACAATGTGCAGGTGGACTCCTGGTCGAAGCTGTTGGTTGACTACACCTCCGCGCAGGGCATCTCCTGCCTGGTCAAGGGGCTGCGCTCGGCGGCGGACTACGAGTACGAGGCTCCCATGGCGCAGATGAATCGGCGCATGACGGGCATTGAGACTCTCTTTGTGGAAGCTGATCCGAAGTACGGTCATGTGTCGTCGACACTGATGAAGGAAGTTGTTCGCTACGGCGGTTCGGTGGAAGGGCTAGTTCCTGAGCCTGTCTTGCACGCCCTGCAGCGCCGACTGAAGTAGCATGTAAGTCATGTTTCGCGTCTTCGAATCTCTTGATGAACTGGTCCAGATCCTAGAAGAGGCACACGGCGTGCCACTGTCGGCCAATTGTATGGTTCCGCGTCAGCGTGTTCTCGAGTTGCTCGATGAGCTGAGGGATGCTTTCCCGGCTGAGCTCGATGACGCGCAGGATGTCTTGGACCAGCGGGATGAGATTATCAACGATGCTGAAGCCCGGGCGAACAACACCATTTCGACTGCGGATGAAGAAGCCCATCGCATTGTCGACGAGGCCGAGGCCCGCGCTAACCACACCGTCGAGGATGCCAATGCCCACGCAGCTGGCACCGTCGCGGCCGCTGAGGACGACGCCCGTCGCCTCCGCGAGGATGCTCAGCACGAGTACGACAGCATTGTGGATCGTGCTTCTGCCGAGTCCGATCGCCTGATTCACGCTGGTAACGAATCCTACGAGCGTTCCGTTGCGGAAGGCCGCGAGGAGCAGGCTCGCCTGGTCGCTGAGTCAACGGTCGTCCGCGAAGCCAACGACGAGGCGAATCGTCTGCTTTCCGACGCACACGCGGATTCCTCTCGCCTCCGTGAAGAGTGTGACCGCTACGTTGATTCCAAGCTCGCCGAGTTTGAACGGACTCTCCAGGAGACCCTGCGTAATGTCGGTCGCAATCGCTCGGTACTGCGTTCGGGGGCCGGTGCCGTCGGCGGTGGTGCAGGGGCACAGAGCGCGCCGTCTTCCTTCTCCGAGGGGCAGGAACGCCGCCGGTACGAGCGTTAGCGCATCTTCGGGGTAGACTGAGGTCTATCATGACTGACTCATCCCCATTTGTTCTGGACGTTTCGACATGTCTGCAGGGCGGCATGCCCGAGCAGTTCCGCAAGGTAGGCGATAGCCCCGTCCGCGTTGGTGTCGAGATGATTGGCATCGCCGCTGGCGAGGAGGTTGTCGTTGACGGCATTGTCACGAACCTCGGCAGTGGTGTCATGGTTGACGCGACTGTGACTGCCAAGGCCACTGGCGAGTGTGTCCGCTGCCTAGCCCCGCTGAATCCGGAGCTCAGCTTCCACATTTCGGCTGTCTTTTCCAACAACGAGGACTTCATCACAGGCGACGATGCCGAGGAAGAAGACCTTGAGGACGAAGTTGGCCAGATCGTCGACAATACGGTGGATATCACTCAAGCCGTCATCGATGAGGCGGGCTTGAATCTGCCCTTCAATCCGACCTGTCTGGATTTCGATTCCAGCTGTGCTGAGTCGGACTCAGAAGTGCCGGAGCCAGACGGCATCTCGGGTGAAGAGGAGCGCATTGATCCGCGTTGGGCTGGCCTGGCGGAAAAGTTTGGCTCGCTCGGCGACGAGAAGTAATCGACGACGACTTAGACGAAGACTTTAAAGGAGATATAACGGATGAGCCGCAAGCGTCGGCTAACCGGTGAGGCGGCTAGAAAGGCGGCTTTCGAGGCCGTCGATCACGCCCCGCTGCTGGAAAAACTCGGTGTTGAGCTATCAGAGGAGTCCCTGAAGCTCGCTTTGACCCACCGCAGTTTCGCGAATGAAAATGGCATGCTGACCAATAACGAGCGGCTAGAGTTCCTGGGCGACGCCGTGCTGGGCATGTGCGTTGCTGAAGAACTCTACCGTCGCTTCCCGGACCGCGCTGAGCAGGATATTTCCAAGATGCGCGCAGGTGTCGTGAACATGTACGCGCTGGCTGACCTGGCCCGCAGTATCGGATTGGGGGAGCACATTCTCCTCGGTCGCGGTGAGAAGGCCACCGGTGGTGCGGATAAGCACTCAATTCTCGCTGACACCACCGAGGCGCTGCTGGGTGCCATTTACCTGCAGCATGGCTTTGAGGTTGCCCGCGAGACCGTTCTTCGCCTGTTTAACCAGATGATTGACGATGCCCCGACGGAGTCTCGCGGTCGTGACTGGAAGACGCTGTTGCAGGAGCGCCTGGCAGCCAAGCAACTACCGGCTGCTGAGTACACCGTGCGCACCACCGGCCCCGACCATGACCTAACTTTCTACGTTGACGTGCTGGTTGACGGCGTGGTTAAGGGCAGCGGTACCGGCGCCACGAAGAAGGAAGCCGAGATGCACGCCGCGCATCAGGCGCATACTGCACTGGCATAATGCCCGAGCTTCCTGAAGTCGAGTCCGTACGCCGCGGTCTCGACGCTTACGTCGTCGGTGGCCGCATCGAGGACACTTTCGTCTACAACGCTCGTGCCGTGCGGCGCCAACCCGGTGGTGCCGCAGAGTTTATCGGTCGCACGCGCGGGCGCACGGTTATCGCTACGGATCGCCGCGGCAAGTTCATGTGGCTCACGCTTGACGACGACTCCGCAATTGCCATCCACCTGGGTATGAGCGGCCAATTGCGTGTGGAAGCTCCGTACACGCCCGATACGCTGCCCGGACGCCACACCAGGGCCGCATTTGACATAGCCCTGCCGGACGGCGCTCGGCACCTTATCAACTTCAACGATCAGCGCACCTTTGGTTGGGTCTGGGCCTGTGAAATGGTCGAATCCCACGGTCGCTTTGTTCCGGAACCCGCAGCCAAGATCGCGCCCGATCTATTGGAGCCAACTGTCGATGTGGTTGCACTTGCACACCGCATGATGAAGTCGCGTTCGCCGATTAAGGCCGTATTGCTCAACCAGAACATTGTGTCGGGTATCGGTAACATCTATGCCGACGAAATGCTTTGGGCAGCGAAGGTCGATGGGCGCGTGCCGGCGTGTGACCTTTCGGTCCGTCGTTTAGCGAAACTTTTGCGCGAGGGGCAAGCGGTACTTCAGCGGGCGCTAGCGGCGGGTGGCACGAGCTTCGATGCGTTATATGTGCATGTCAACGGCGAAAGTGGCTATTTCGAGCGGAGCTTGAACGCCTATGGCCAAGCGGGGGAGCCGTGCCCGAGGTGTGGGCGCGAAATTGTCCGTCTGCCATTTGGGAATAGATCGAGTTATCTGTGTCCCACTTGTCAACGCTAGAATTTCCTTATGAGTTTCATGGAGCAAGCAACCGACTGGGTAAATGCTTGGAATGACAAGTACTGGCTGTTCATGATTGTTCTGCTAGTTGGTACAGGTTTGTACTTCTGTTGGCGGACCATCATGGTGCAGATCCGGTACATCCCGGAGATGTTCAGGGCCATCACTGAAAAGCCCTCTGATATCTCTGAAGGTGTCAAGGGCATCTCGGCCTTTAAGGCCTTCACAATTTCGGCGGCCTCACGCGTGGGTACCGGAAACGTCGCAGGTGTGGCGGTGGCGATCACCACCGGTGGCCCTGGCGCCGTGTTTTGGATGTGGCTGCTCGCCGCGATTGGTGGCGCAACCAGCTTCGTGGAGTCTACGCTGGCACAGCTGTACAAGGTGCGGGATAAGGACTCTTACCGAGGCGGCCCGGCCTACTACATCACCAAGGGGCTCGGGGAGAACTGGCGCTGGATGGCCTCGCTGTTCGTCATCGCTATCACGGTGACCTACGGTTTCGTGTTCAACGCGGTGCAGTCCAACTCGATTACGGCGGCTGTGGCGGAGTCGACCGGTCAAGACGCGCCGATCTTTAAGTTCGGTGTCGGCATTGTGCTGGCAATCTTGGCCGGCGTCATCATCTTCGGTGGTGTGCAGCGTATTTCGGCGGTGACGCAGATCGTCGTGCCGATTATGGCCGTCGCCTACATTATCCTCGGCCTGATTGTTTTGGCTCTCAACATCACCGAGGTGCCGAGCATGATCAAGCTGATTTTTGAGCACGCCTTCGGTATCCGCGAGATTGCCGGTGCCGCTGTCGGTACTGCCATGATGCAGGGTATTCGCCGCGGCCTGTTCTCCAACGAGGCTGGTATGGGTTCCACTCCGAATGCGGCGGCGACGGCGTCGGTGTCACACCCGGTCAAGCAGGGTCTCATCCAGACGATGGGTGTCTACTTCGACACCTGGGTCGTCTGTACCATCACCGCAGTGATCATCCTGCTGTCCGACCCTACTTTCGGCGGCGATGCAGAGGGCACCGCGCTGACTCAGGCCGCGCTGTCGGCGCAGGTGGGCACGTGGGCAATCCACGCGGTTACGGTCATCATCTTCTTCCTGGCGTTCTCCTCCCTGGTGGGTAACTACTACTACGCCGAAGCAAATATCCCATTCCTGTCTAAGAGCAAGGCTGTCCTGAATACCGTGCGCGTGCTGGTCATCCTGTGCGTTATTGGCGGAGCTGTCGGTTCCGTGCCGCTGGTCTGGTCGCTTGCGGACACCTTCTCCGCACTCATGGCCACCATCAATATCATCGCCATTCTGCCGCTGGGCGGCGTAGCTGTCGCCCTACTAAAGAATTACTCCGAGCAGAAGTCCAAGGGGCTTAATCCGGTATTCCACCGCGATGATCTGCCTAACGTCCGCGGCCACGACAAGATTGAGTGCTGGGACGGTTCCGACCCGATGACAGTGCGTGAGTCCGATGTCGCTTAACGACGTCCGCCTCACCGCGTGGGTACACGGTCGTGTTCAAGGTGTCGGTTTTCGCTGGTACACCCGCGCGACGGCTCTGGAGTTAGGCCTGGTTGGTTATGCCCAGAACTACCCGGATGGTCGGGTGTTAGTTGTTGCTGAAGGGCCACGGGCAGACTGTGAGAGTTTGCTCGCTTGGCTTGAGGGGCCGAATACTCCGGGCGATGTGACGGCAGTGGTGCCGTTATGGCAGGAACCGAAGGGTGCATTGAGCACGTTTGACCGTCGTTAAGCGGGTGCCAACTGCCTTCCTCCCCCCCCCATGTCGGTGTAGGAATCCGAAAAATTCGAAAACGTTCTATCCCTCGCTCTGCGCCATTGTTTTTACGCAGTTAGCGGGGGATTTTTCGTGTCTTGAGGTAGTCGATTGGGACGCTGAAGAGGTCTTAGAGCGCTGAACAACTACGCAAGTGAGAAAAAGAATACGTAAATACGGAAGTCGGGTGGTTTAAGTTAATAACTACCTACTGACAGACAGGGGAGGCACATATGACGCCTGAAGAAGTAATTGCACAGTCGGGAAACTCAGCGTGGATGCTGATTTCGGCTTCGTTGGTTTTGCTGATGACACCGGCGCTCGCGCTGTTCTATGGCGGCATGTCGCGACAGAAGTCGGTGCTCAACATGATGATGATGAGTTTTGGTGCGGTCGGCGTTGTCGGTGCCATTTACGTGCTGTGGGGCTGGTCGATGTCCTACGGATCGCAGTCGATCGGTGGTGTTTTTGCCAACCCATTCGAGTTCTTCGGTCTGCGTAACTCGATTACGGATGGTGACGGCAACTACATCGCAGGTGCGAACGGGTACCCGAACATCATCGACATCGGGTTCCAGCTCACGTTCTGCTCTATCTCGGTGGCGCTGATTTCCGGTGCGCTGGCTGAACGTGTGAAGTTCTCCACCTGGTTGATCTTCGTCGGCTTCTGGACGACGCTGGTGTACTTCCCAATGGCCTTCATGGTCTGGGGCGGTGGCCTGCTGAGCCACTCGGCAGAGGGGCTGTCGGCAAAGCTGTTCGGTACCGCTGACGGTGAAGCATTGATCGCTCCAATTGACTTCGCTGGCGGTACGGTTGTGCACATTGCTGCTGGTACTGCCGCTTTGGTGCTGGCGATTATCGTCGGTAAGCGCAAGTCCATCGATGGCAGCCAGCATCGCCCGCACAATCTGCCACTCGTCATGCTGGGTGCTGCACTGCTGTGGTTCGGCTGGTTCGGCTTCAACGGCGGTTCGGCATTTGCGGCCGACGGTGTCGCTGGTCTGGCATGGCTGAATACGACGGTGGCAGCGTGCGTGGGTATGCTCGGCTGGATTTCACTCGAGCGTATTCGTGATGGACATCCCACCTCGCTGGGCGCCGCTTCGGGTGTCATCGCAGGGCTTGTGACTATTACTCCGGCCGCAGGAGATATGAACCCAGTGACCTCGATCATTCTGGGCTATATCGGCGGTGCGCTGGCTTGCTGGGGCGTTGGCTTAAAGTACAAGTTCAACTTCGATGACACCCTGGATGTGGTTGGTCTACATCTGGTTGCAGCTATGTGGGGAACGATTGGTGTTGGCCTGCTGGCCAACGATCGCGGATTGCTTACCGGCGGTGGCATCGACGGGCTGAAGTTGTTTGCCATCCAGATCATTATTGCTGTCATCGCAGCTGTGTTCTCGGGCGTGCTGACGTACATCATTGCCCGAGTCCTGAAGGCAACCGTCGGTTGGCGTATCCACGGCGAGCAGGAACATTCTGGTATCGACGTCGCTCAGCACGGTGAGTCGGCCTACACGTCGGCCAAGCAGGCAGTGGTGTAAACAACGCTGTGTAAACAATCTTGTGTAACAGGGTGCGTGCTTGGGGTAATTCAGCTCCAAACCGTAACTACGGGTAAGATATTGCCCCATGTATTTGAAATCGCTGACTCTGAAGGGCTTTAAATCCTTCGCTTCGGCGACGACGATGAAATTCGAGCCCGGCATCTGCGCAGTTGTCGGCCCGAATGGATCTGGTAAGTCGAATGTCGTCGATGCCCTCGCGTGGGTTATGGGTGAGCATTCCGCCAAGACCCTCCGTGGCGGCAAAATGGAAGATGTCATCTTCGCGGGAACCTCCGGGCGAAAGCCTTTGGGGCGCGCGGAGGTCACTCTTACCATCGACAATTCCGATGGGGCACTTCCCATTCAATATAAGGAAGTCTCTGTCACGCGTCGCATGTACCGCGACGGCGCAAGTGAGTACGAAATCAACGGTTCTCGCGTCCGCCTCATGGATGTCCAAGAGCTCCTCAGCGACACCGGCATTGGCCGCGAGATGCACATCATCGTCGGCCAGGGTCGGCTTTCGCAGATTCTGGAATCGCGGCCAGAGGAGCGTCGTGCGTTTATCGAAGAAGCCGCAGGCGTGCTCAAACACCGCCGTCGCAAGGAAAAGGCGCAGCGCAAGCTGCAGTCGATGCAGGCCAATCTCGACCGTCTGCAGGATCTGACAGGTGAGCTTTCCCGTCAGCTCAAACCGCTGAAGCGTCAGGCTGAGGCCGCCTCTCGCGCCCAGACTGTGCAGGCAGACCTGCGCGACGCCAAGTTGCGTTTGGCTGCCGCGGACTTCGTGGATTTGCAGGACAGCCTCAATGACATTGCTGGTCAAGCCAAGCTCATTGAGGAAAAGGTGGAGGCCGCCACGGAGCGAGCCGAGATTGCCGCTGAGCGCACTGCAGAACTCGAAGCCGAACTGGAGGACATCACTCCAGCTGCCGATGCTGCCCGAGATTTGTGGTTTCGTCTCTCCGCACTCGGTGAGCGTATCCAAGCGACGGCCCGCATCGCCGCCGATCGCGCGGCCGACCACTCCGTCGCTCCGTGGGTAGGCCCAGACCCGGACTTCCTGGAGCAGAGGGCCGACGACGCCGCCACCGAAGAAGCCACGCTCGCTGAGGCTGAGGCAGAGGCCCGCGAAAAACTGGAGGAAATCCGCGAAACGCTCTTCGACGCCGAGGAGACTTTCCGTGAAGCCGAAGCGGAGCACCTCGCGGCCGTTCGCGCAATCGCCGACCGTCGCGAAGGCGTGGTTCGTCTCATTTCCGCAGAAGAATCTCTGCGCACCCGCTTGGAAGCCGCCGAAGCCGAAGCTGCACGCCTTGCCGAGCAAACCAATGAGGCCGACGAACGCCGTGCCGATGCCACCGAAGCCGTGGAAAACGCCGCGCAGGAACTAGCCGAGGCCGAATTCGAAGGTCCCGAGCTGCAGAGTGCTTATGAACAGGCCAACCGAGAAGCAGAGCTGGCCTCTACACGGTTGAAAGAACTCCGCGCTGACGAGCGCGACCTCGAACGCAGTGTCTCAGGTCTGTCCGCCCGCATCGAAGCTCTGGAGACCGCCCGCACCGCCGCTGCCAACGACGGCACCGCGTGGCTACGTGAAAAACACGAACTCGGCGTTCTCTCTGAAGTCATCGATGTCGACGCTGGCTGGGAAAAAGCGCTCACTGCCGCCCTCGGCGCGGCCGCCGAAGCACTGGTCAGCGAGGGCAGTGGAGATTCGCTTATCGACGAGCTTGTGGCCACGGGCAAGGGCAGTGCCGTTGTTATCAATTCTGCGGATGCATCCGACTCTTGGCGCTTGGACATCACTCTGCCCGCACAGGCATCCTGGCTGCTCGATCATGTGACAGTGCCCGCGGAGCTTTCGGGTTCGTTGACCTCTCTGCTCGTTGACGTCGTGGCCTGCGACGACGAGCACGTCGCCCGTGAGCTGGTGACCCAGGATACTCGACTGCGCGTTGTTGACCGCGATGGTGTGCTGCGTGGCTCTGGTTGGGTAGCTGGCGGTGCTGGTGGCACTGCATCAGGTGTGGAAATCGCCGCCGACATTGCTAAGACTCGCGAAGAACTAGCAGAAGCACAGGTGCGTTTGAGTGACCTCGGTGGTGTGCTCTCCGGTGCGCAGGCCGAAGAAGAGGACCGCCGCACGGACGCGGCGGCCGCCCGTGCTGCGTTGCGTGAACACCAGAGTCGTATGAAGGTCCTCACGGATGCCCGAACTCGGGCCACAGCGCAGCTGTCCGGCGTGGTGCATGATGCCGAACGCGCTGAGCAGCGCGGAGCCGAAGCCGCGGACCGAGTAACGAAGCTCCAGAAGGAGTTGGCGGAGGTCGCAGACCGCTTAGCTCGCGTTGACCGTGACCCCGAGGAGGGGGAACCGTCGACAAGCGAACGTGACCGTGCCTCGGAGGCGCTGACGGCTGTGCGCGCCATGGAAACAGAGGCGCGTCTGTCGCTGCGTACGGCAGAGGAGCGACTGTCGAGTGTACGAGGCAAGGCCGAGCGGCTCCGTCGCCAGGCTGCATCGGAGCGCGTAGCGAAGGCCCGCCATGAGCAGGCGCAGATGGCGAAGGTTGCCCAGCGCGAATTGGCAGAAGTTGTCGCGGAGCTGGCTGAGGACTTGCACGCGAAGGTCAACGTGTCGTTGGCGAGGGCAGAGGCCGATCGCGACGATGCCGAGGCGCAGAAGAAGACGGTGTCGCAGGCACTATCGGCGGCACGGACGGAGGCAAATGGGGCGCAACGGGAGCTGGCACAGCTAACGGATTCCGCGCACCAGGGAGACATCGCCCGTGCACAGGCGCAGGTCCGTGTGACCGAGGCTGCAGAGCGCATCGTCGACCAGTTGGGGCTGTCTGTCGACGACCTGCTCGCGGACTTTGCTCCTGATGAGAACTTTGACCGCGCAGCCGTGACGAAGCAGCTCAAACAGGCGGAGAAGGATCTGCGTGTGCTCGGCCGCGTCAACCCGTTGGCGCTGGAGGAGTATAAGGCGATGGAGGAGCGCTACTCTTTCCTATCCACGCAGCTCGATGATGTCCTCAGGGCCCGCCAGGATCTCACCGATGTTGTCGAGGAAGTCGATGCCACGATTCTGCAGCTCTTCACAGACGCGTGGAACGATGTCGAGGCAGAATTCCCCGCGGTCTTTCAAACACTTTTCCCGGGCGGTGACGGACGACTGGTTCTCACTGAGCCTGACAACCTGCTCACGACAGGTATCGAGGTTGAAGCCCGCCCACCGGGCAAAAAGGTCAAGCGACTCTCGCTGCTCTCCGGCGGCGAGAAGTCGCTGACGGCGCTGGCAATGCTCGTCGCTATTTTCCGCGCGCGCCCGAGTCCCTTTTACGTACTCGACGAGGTGGAAGCCGCGCTTGACGACGTTAACCTGCGTCGCCTTATTGCGCTGCTCGAGGAACTCCGCGCGACCAGTCAGCTAATTGTCATTACGCACCAGAAGCCAACAATGGACGTTGCGAATGTGCTCTACGGCGTGACCATGCGGGGCGATGGTGTGACTCGAGTAATCTCGCAGCGAATGTCACCGGCATCCGCAACTCCGTCGACAGGAGCGGAGTAAGCGCGGAGTAAGTGAGGAAGAGTCGTTGATACTGCATAATGAGAGTTATGACTCCAACTCAGTGGATACTCCTTGTCGTCGCGATTGTCGTTATTATCGCGCTGCTCTTTGTTGTGGGCTATGTCCGCAGGAAGAACCAGCGCATTTCCTTTGCGAAGGAAGATACTAAGGAACTCACCCAGCAGGAGAAGTCTGGAAATTACCAGGCCACTAGTGGTTTTAACTTCGCTCCGGCCGGTGGTGGGACTGATACCCGCGAGAAGCAGCCGGTTGAAAAACCGATGCCGAAACCGGCGGAAAAGCCGATTGAAAAGCAGGCTGATATACCTGCCGATCAGCCGGACGGTTCACTGCTGAAACCAGAAGGTCGACTGGTTATTCCGGATAACCCCACCGAAATGGAGGGGGATTATGACCGCGTAATGCGGGAAATCCCAATCGATTTGCCAACGGCCGGGGAAGAGGAATCAGAGCCCGAGCCGGAACCACAACCAGAGCCCGAAGCAGAGCCTGAGGTAGAGGTAGTTCCTGCTCCTGAACCGGAGCTGGAGCCGGAGCCGACTCCCGAACCAGAACCGACGCCAGAGCCGGAGCCGGAAGCTGCGCCGGAGCCGACGCCAGAGCCAGAAGCAGAACAGCAGATTGACTCCATCGACCCGGCTGAGGGACGTCTGGGCCGCCTGCGCGGTCGTCTGTCACGGTCGCAGAATGCAATTGGCCAGTCTGTGCTCGGCATCTTGGGCGCGGGTGACCTTGATGAGGACGCGTGGGAAGAGGTTGAAGACATCCTGGTTATGGCTGACCTCGGTGCGGCTGCGACGCAGCGTGTCGTCGATAAGCTGCGCGAGCGTATTGCCAGCCAGAAGGTGAGCACGGAAGAGCAAGTGCGCGCCCTGCTGCGTGAGGTGATGATTGAGGAGTGCAAGCCTGAGATGGACCGCTCCATCCGCGCACTTCCGCACGAGGGCAAGCCCGCAGTGATTCTGGTAGTCGGTGTCAACGGCACAGGTAAGACCACGACGACGGGCAAGCTGGCTCGTGTACTGGTCGCCGGTGGCCACCGTGTTGTTCTCGGCGCAGCGGATACCTTCCGTGCTGCTGCAGCCGACCAGCTGGAGACCTGGGGGCGACGCGTTGGCGCGGAGACCGTTCGCGGCGCTGAAGGCGCCGATCCTGCTTCTATTGCATTTGAGGCAGTTGCTCACGGTATCGAGTCCGGCGCTGATGTGGTGCTCATCGACACCGCCGGCCGCCTGCACACCAAGGTCGGTCTGATGGACCAACTGGACAAGATTAAGCGCGTGGTGGAGAAGAAGGCTCAGGTTGACGAAGTCATCCTGGTTTTGGACGCGACGGTTGGCCAAAATGGTCTACTGCAAGCTCGTACGTTCCGGGATGTAGTAGACATCACCGGCGTTGCCCTGACCAAGCTGGACGGTACCGCGAAGGGCGGCATTGTATTCCAGGTGCAAAACGAGCTCGGTGTGCCGGTGAAGTTGGTTGGCCTTGGTGAAGGTGCTGACCACCTGGCGCCGTTTGAGCCGGAGAGCTTCGTAGACGCACTGCTCGGCGGCCGCAAATAGTAACTAACATCGATGAGTGAATTTTCCATCGATTGGTGAGTACAGCGTCGCCCGTTGCCCCCGGCAAAAATAAAGGCCTCGGAGCCACCGCGTAGATTTCTGTAGAGGATACGCGGGGCTCCGGGGCCTTTAATGTTGAGGTGCTAGGAATCTAGCGGAGAGTTGTGCTAGGAATCCTTAGAATTCTTGCGTGCGAGGCGGGTAGCTGCCACGCCACCGACCAAGAGTGCAAGAGCGGCACCGCCGAGGGCAGTCGCCTGAACACCAGTGACTGCTAGCCCAGTGTTCTTGGTCCCGGTTTTCTTACCGTCATTCTTAGGGTTGTCGGGCTTGTCGCCTGGTTTTTCCTCCCCGGTCTTCTCGTCGTCCCCAGGCTGTTCGTCGCCTGGGTTCTCGTCGTCGCCCGGAGCGTCATCGCCTGGGTTCTCATCGTCGCCCGGAGTTTCGTCATCGGAGGTCGGACAGTAGCCGTAGACTCCGGTTGCCGGGTCGATCTTGCTCATATCACGCGGGGAACCGTCGGGGCACGTTGCGGTGTCATCAACTCCCGGCGGAATTCCGTCATTTTCTGGGGCATCTTCATCAGGCTCCGGAGTTGGGCCGGAATCATCTGAAGTGCCACAAGCACCGTAAGCCCCGGTTGCCGGGTCAATCTTACTCATGTCACGCGGGGAACCGTCGGGACAGGTCTGGGTGTCCTCAACGCCCGGTGGAATGCCATCGTTCGATGAACCTCCTGGATCCGGATTTGCAGCGTCATCTACACACTGGAAAGTACCGCCAACATTTTCAAAATGTTGACCGGCGGGGCATTCCGACGGGGCGGGGTCAGGAATCTGTGCGGTGGCGGCGCCAACGCCGATGAGCATGCCGGCTGAAGCGGCAGCGGCCACCATGGTCGAAGAGAGCTTCTTCATTTGGAAACCTCACAATGTCTATAGGAAAGCCCTGCAATCAAAGGACTTAAGGGGGAACACTGTTCACACTTTTGATTCTAATAACTAATTACAGTCTTTGGTGGTATGGGTTTGGGAAGGGGGGGGTAAAGAGAAATTGTTGACTTGTCCAAACCCCAGTAAGGGGAAGTGGGAACTTATATTTACAACGCTGAGTGTGTACACCCGTTGTGGGTAGGGCGTTTATAGAACCAGTCACTGTCGACTCGGTAGGGGGCTTTTCTGTCTTCGCTAGCGAAGCGTGGTACCTGATTGTGTCGGGTGGTGAAAGGTGGATGGGGCGTAGAGGTTCGGTAAAAAATCGGTGCCTGTGAGGTTTTATGCTTCGGGCTATAGGAGCTATGACTTTTCGGAGGTATGGCGCACAAAAATGCTCCCGATGCTAAATAGGCATCAGGAGCATTTTATGTTTCGTTACCGGGGTAGAACCCCAAGCTTCTTAGCGGTTCTTGCGGGCGATGCGGGTAGCGGCGACACCGCCGACAAGGAGAACCAGAGCGGCTCCGCCCAGGGTGGTGGCGTCAACGCCGGTGGCTGCCAGGCCAGTGCTCTGAGTCGAAGAAGCCTTCTTGGACTCCGAGGTATTCTGCTCAGACTTCTTGGAGTCCGAAACCTTCTTTACATTCTCGGAAGAGGTCGTCTTCTTGGACTCGGAAGCCTTCTTCTCGGCCTTTTCCTTGGCCTTCTTCTCTTCCTTCGTGCACTTGTTTTCGTTCTTGCACTCAGCAGAGATCTTGATGTCAACGTTTACCTTGACATCCTTGCCGTCCTTGCCTGGCTTACCGTCCTTGCTATCCTTGCCCGGCTTACCGTCCTTGCCTGGCTTACCGTCCTTACCGTCCTTGCCGTCCTTGCCCGGCTTACCGTCCTTGCCGTCCTTGCCTGGCTTCTCGGTGTCCGGCTTGTCCGTGCCTGGCTTGTCAGTGTCCGGCTTCGCCTCGTCCTTGACGCAGACACCGAAGACATTCGGGTTGCCTGGAACTGGCTTGCTCATGTCGAAGTGCTCGCCCTCCGGGCACTGCTTATCAGAAATGCCTGGGTTTCCGGGGTCGCCCGGCTGGGACTCATTGTCGCCCGGTGTTTCGGGCTTAGGAGCTTCCTGGTCCGCGACGCACTGGAAGGTTCCGCCGACGTTCTCAAAGTGCTGGCCGTCTGGGCACTTGTCCGGCATTGGGGCCGGAATTCCGTCAGTGGAATCCTGCTCAGGCTGGTCTGCGACGCACTGGAAAGTGCCTCCGACGTTCTCAAAGTGCTGGCCGGCGGGGCACTCGGTCGGCATTGAGTCCGGAATCTGTGCAGTAGCGGTGCCTGCGCTTGCAATCATGCTGGCGGAGAAGACAGCGGCGGCGATAGCCGTGGTGAACTTCTTCATGAAAACCTCTCAAGGAGTCAAACGGTCAGAGACCAATGAATATGATTTCGCCGTTCATCCCTCATCGTGCACGGCGGAAAATAAAACCAGGCCAACTGCGGTTAACTAGGTTCATGATTAACCATAAACTGGTTGATATATGAATAGTATTGGAGGTAGTTATAGGAATAACATCAGGTGCGCAGTGGCGTGCTTTGACCTGCTGCAATGCCGCCGGTTTGCTATTTGGCTTACACCATTCCGGGGGAGGTTCTTACTAAGGGTGGCCTTAGCAAAAGCTAGCCACTGGTGTTATCTTTCTGTTACCTAGCTGGTGGTAACTGGGTTGGATAAACGTTCTTTATGCAGTAGGGCATTCATATCTGGAGGCTCGTTTAATTGTCACGTTAAAATAACGAACAGTAATCTAACGTCCTTGAGTACAAAAGAGCTTCATCCTATTGCTATTTCTTACTTCCTATTGGTTACACCCGAATCGGGGCATTTAGGGTGGGTGGGCTGCAATCGTTGTCGATAGGCGAAGCTGTAGATATGTGCCAAATGGAGTATCCAGCGGGTACGGTAGAACAGTTAAGAAAAAACAAGGCAAAAGGGGAGCTGGAAACTTGTTTGAGTCTCTTTCCGATCGTTTGACGGGTGCCCTGCGGGGGCTGGGCGGGAAGGGCCGCCTGACTGAGGCGGATATTAACGCCACCGCCCGCGAGATTCGGCTGGCTCTTCTGGAAGCCGATGTCTCCCTCGAGGTTGTCCGTACCTTCATCAAGCGCATCAAGGAACGCGCTAACGAAATTATTGGCAGCCAGACTGTCAACCCGGCAAACCAGATTATTGAGGTCGTCAATGAGGAACTGATTAACATCCTCGGTGGCGAGACTCGACGGCTGAATATGTCGAAGCAGCCACCAACGGTTATCATGCTGGCCGGTCTGCAGGGCGCTGGTAAGACCACCTTGGCCGGTAAATTGGCCAGGTACCTCACGGATCAGGGGCACACCCCGGTCCTCGTCGCCTGTGACCTGCAGCGTCCGGGCGCGGTGCAGCAGCTGGAAATTGTCGCTGAGCGTGCAGGCGTGCCGTGCTTCGCACCGTTCCCGGGCACCAGCCTCGATTCCACCCATGAAATGGGCACCAGCGAGGACAATCCAGTTGACGCCGCGTTCCGTGGCCTCGCTTATGCTCGCCAGCATCGCCACGATGTGGTGATTATCGATACCGCAGGTCGCCTGGGTATCGATGAGGTTCTGATGAAGCAGGCCCGCGACATTCGCGATGCCATCAACCCGCATGAAGTTCTGTTTGTCATCGACTCCATGATTGGTCAGGACGCGGTAGAGACCGCCAAGGCCTTCCGAGACGGCGTTGACTTCACCGGCGTTGTACTGACCAAGCTCGATGGCGACGCGCGCGGTGGCGCTGCACTGTCTATCCGTGAGGTCACCGGTAAGCCGATTCTGTTCGCCTCCACGGGCGAGAAGTTGGAGGACTTTGACGTCTTCCACCCAGACCGTATGGCCAGCCGCATCCTGGGGATGGGTGACCTAAAGACGTTGGTTGAGGTCGCTTCCAAGGAAATCGATCATGAGCAGGCTGCCAAGTCCGCCCAGAAGATTGGTTCCGGCGAACTGACTCTTGAGGACTTCCTCGAGCAGATGATGATGGTCCGCAAGATGGGCCCAATCGGCAACATCCTCAAGATGCTCCCCGGCGGCGCGGAAATGTCCAAGGCCGCCGAGATGGTCGACGAAAAGCAGCTTGACCGCATCGAGGCGATTATCCGCGGTATGACTCCGGAAGAGCGCGAGAATCCGAAGATTCTGAATGCTTCACGACGTCGTCGTATCGCCAACGGTTCCGGTGTGTCCGTTTCAGAGGTTAACCAGCTCATCGAGCGTTTCAATGAGGCGCGGAAGATGATGGCGCAGATGGCCGGCCGATTTGGTATGGGCGGTGGTCGCCCATCGAACCGCAAGGCCAAGCGTGGTCGAAAGGGCAAGGGCAAGAATAAGCGCAAGGGCGCTAACCGTGGTCCAACGCCGCCGAAGGCAATGCGCGGTGGCGGAATGCCCGGTATGCCTGGAATGCCAGGTATGCAGGGCATACCGGGTATGCCTAGCATGGCTGAACTGCAGAAGCTGCAGAAGCAGATGGGTAATCAGCTGCCAGAAGGTATGGAGGACTTTGACCTCAACAATCTCGACTTCGGACAGGGCAAGAAGTAGCGGGGACTAGAAGTAGCTAGTCCCGCAGAGCCTTCTGAATCTGGCGGTCCATTTCAGGACTGAAAGTGGCCGCTAGTTCATCGGTGATGTGATTGCTGTCGCGGTAGACGTAGATATTGCCAATAACTTTACGGCAGGTGGTCGGACCGCAGAAGATGTCGGAGAAATCTAGACTGTGCCCGTTGGGGAAGTTCGCAAGAATCTCCTCAGCGGGATTTTCTGCATTTAGGGCAGTTTTGCGGTGGATAGTGCAGTCTTCTTCCGCTTCTTCGCATACGCTGGGGGAGAATTGGTCCAAGTCCTCCCGTAGCGCCCATGGGTTATCGCGGATGGCGAAGAAATCAATTCCGCGTTCTTGTAGAGCAGCGAAAAACGAAACGTAACCATCCGGTGTGTAGTCGCCGGGCTGCGGTGGGTCCGCCTGGAACAGGGGTCTGGTTGAAGTGGTGAAAACCATCTCTGGCTGAATCTCGTCAATTTTCTGCAGAGCCTCGAAAGTCCAGGCCACGCAGATATCGCCGACTCCGTGGATCGGTTCTAAGGTCGCTGGACAGCCTTGTCGGAGAAGAACCACCACTCGGTACCCGTTGTTTTTGCCGTAGGCATCAATCGGGGCAAACCAATGTTCCATGTGCGAGCCGCCGACGATGACAATCGAGTCACTAGCATCTGGATCACCGTAGACACACGGCTGGGTCTCATCGCGCCAACGGCGATTCGGCGGGAAGTATCCGACGTCCTCACCGCCTGTCGCAAGGCAGCCATCGAGGGCAGGTTCCGGCCAAAGGTCCGTGATGAAATCGGTATTCGGCTTTGTGGCTGCCTTGGGGACCTCGTACCCGTCGGTAAGCGCGAGTGCACCTGGATAGACCTCTGGATCTAGGCTGGTGGCGGAGGCGCGATCGACGCGCACCTGTTGCACGTTGACAAGGCTGGACATGCCGACCAACGCAATGACGACAACAGTGCCGACTGCCGCTAGACGACGAGCCGGGCGACGATGCTTCATTGCGTGGATTGCATCGCCGACGACGGGCTGAGTCCGGGTCGGTCGGCGAGTCGATTGAGCCAGCGGCAGCTCGACATACTTGTTGGTGAGTTTGGCCAAAATAAAGGAAACGACGATCACTGCGGTGCCAAGCTTCAGCCCCGGAGTATCGCGGTTGAGGTAGTTTATGGCCAGGATGAGAAGAGGCCAGTGCCACAGGTAGAGCGCGTAGGCGCTCTGGCCTACTTCGCGCATTGGGCGGCTGGCCAGGAACTTGGAGATCCAGCCCGCCTCAGGGCCGGCGATAATAATCAGCGCAGCACCACCGAGGGGCCATAGGGTCCAAGGGCCTGGGAACTGTGCGGCGCCGTCGAAGATGAAACCGGTGGAGACTACCAGTGCGAGGCCGATGCTGGCTAACAGCACTCGAAGTGGCTTGGGCATGGGGATGGATCCCCGGACAAGAATCAGTCCGAGTAGTGCGCCGAGGCAGAGTTCCCAGAGGCGGCTGACAGTGGAGTAGTAGTTCCACCCCTGGTTCTCGGAGTGCATATAGAAGGCATAGGCAATCGAGCCGAGAGTGATAACTGCCAGCAACGGAGTGAGGATTCGGCGGAGTTTACCGCCGGTAGCGTCGGTGCGCTTCGCCTCCACCGGTGAGGTAACCGCGCCGACAATCTGGGGTGAGCGCGTCATCCAGGCGAGTAGGGAGATGAGCAAAATGGAGCCGAGATAAAACTGGCCCTGTACCGACATTGACCACAGGTGCTGCAGTGGGGAGGTTTCGCTCTCTGCGGCTGCGTAGTCCGAGCCCTGGAGTGCCAGTTCATAATTTTGGTAGTAGAGCAGGCTGGCGCGGAGTTGCTGGGCAATGTCGATCGTGCGAAGCGATGGAATGAAGTAAATGACAAACAGGGTTGTCGCAAAGAGGACCAGCACTAGTGTCGGGATTAGGCGACGCAGCGTGCGCCAGATGCTCCACCATGGATTGATGGACTGCCGGGGATTGATGGCATTGCGGTACTGCGCGCCGAAGAAGAAAAACCCGGAGAGCAAGAGGAATACGTCCACACCACCGGAAACGCGGCCGACGTAAACATGGAAAAGGACTACGAGGGCAATCGAAATGCCCCGTAGTCCGTCCAAGTCATACCTATATTGGGTGCCGGTGGTTTTCATAGAATGTTACGTTACCGCACTGTCAACGACGTTCAGCTTTAGTGGGTATGCAGCGTTTCGAGTGCGCAGTTTTGTTAATTTCCAAAAACTGCTGGTAACATACCTCGAGTTGTCTCAATGAGAATCCTCAACTGAGGCACGACTGCGAATTCATCGGATCCGGCCACGGCCGCCCGGTGGTCACGCGCAGTGTAAATATCCCAAGGGCAAAACCGGTCCGAGGCACTTCGTTAGTAATTACTCGTGAGCTCGGATGCATAAGTATTGTCCAGTGACATAGAAGAAAGAGGAACTCCTCATGGCAGTCAAGATTAAGCTGCAGCGCCTGGGTAAGATTCGTACCGCTCAGTACCGCGTTGTCGTTGCTGATGCTCGTACCCGTCGCAACGGTGCGGTCATTGAGAACCTGGGCATCTACCAGCCGAAGGAAGAGCCGTCGATCATCAAGATTGACTCCGAGCGCGTTCAGTACTGGCTGGGCGTCGGTGCACAGCCGACCGAGCCGGTTCTGGCTCTGCTGAAGGTCACCGGCGACTGGCAGAAGTTCAAGGGCCTCGAGGGTGCAGAGGGCACTCTGAAGGTTGCTGAGCCGAAGCCGACCAAGCTCGAGCTGTTCAACAAGGCTCTGGAAGAGGCCAACAATGGCCCGTCCGCTGAGGCCATCACCGCTAAGCGCCGCGAGGCCAAGGAAGCAGCTAAGGCTGCTAAGGAAGCTGAGGAGGCCGCAAAGGCTGCCGAGGCTGAGGCTGCTGAGTCCGAGGCTTCCGAGGACGCCGAGTAATAAGGACGCTGAGTACGCCGCTTAGCTAATCCGGGCGCTACCTTATACTTCAAGACGAAGTGTTGGGTGGCGCCTTTTTGCTTTACGCGGGGTGTTTTACAGAGCCTTTATAAGAGAGGGAGTGTGCGCGTGTCGGTAGCTGACATGGTGCTTATTGGCCGAGTGATCAAGCCCCACGGTGTGCGCGGGGAAGTCGTCGTCGATGCGACAACGGATGACCCGGAAGGGCGTTTCGCAGTCGGGACCACGCTGTTGGGTGTACAGGCCGGCCGTGAGGAACAGCTGACTGTGAAAACGGCACGCCCGCACCAGGGGCGTTTGCTGGTTCGCTTCGAGGAGATTCCGGGCCGCAATGAGGCCGAGCGCCATCGGGGCATGCAGTTTTATGCCGAGCCCGTCTTCGAAGACGGGGACTTTTATGACTTTGAACTTGAAGGCCTGCGCGTAGTCCATAACGGCACCGATATAGGCGAGGTCACTTCTATCGTCCGCGCGCCCGCTCATCGTCTCCTTGAAGTCACGCTTGACGACGGGGCCCGGGAGGTACTCATCCCTCTGGTAGAGGACATCGTTCCGGAAGTTGACCTTGAGAATTCTACTGTCACCATCACCCCGCCGGAAGGACTGTTGGAGCTGTGAGCTTACGTCTCGATGTAGTCACAATCTTCCCGGAGTACCTCGAGCCACTGCGTCATGCGCTGCTGGGCAAGGCAATTGAGCAGGGCATTTTGAGTGTCGGCGTACACAACCTGCGCGACTGGGCGCCAGGTGTACACCAGGCTGTGGATGACTCGCCCTACGGCGGTGGCCCCGGCATGGTTATGAAGCCGGATGTCTGGGGTCCCGCCCTCGACGAGGTAGCGGCGCTGAAAGCGGAGCAGTCGCTCACGTCCGCGGTGCCACATTTGGACAATGTCCGCCATGATCAGAAATTGGGTTTGGCCGAGGAATCTTCCTATGCTGCAGCGGAAGTGCCGTCGTTAAGCGAAGAAGATTCAGCGAAGCCCCTGCTGATCGTCCCGACCCCGGCGGGCGAGCCGTTTACGCAGCAGATGGCGCAGGAGTTCTCACACGAGGAGCACATTGTGTTCGCGTGCGGGCGCTACGAGGGCATTGACCAGCGCGTTATTGATGACGCTGCTAATCGTTACCGCGTGCGTGAGGTCTCTATTGGGGACTATGTGCTGATCGGCGGGGAAGTGGCGGTGCTCGTGATTGCGGAGTCCGTCGTGCGGTTGATTCCGGGTGTGTTGGGCAATCGCAAGAGCCACGAGGAGGACTCGTTCTCTGACGGTCTGCTCGAAGGGCCGTCCTACACCAAGCCGCGCGAGTGGCGTGGACTGGCAGTGCCGGACGTTCTCCTCAGCGGCAATCACGCGCTGGTGGACAGTTGGCGGCGCGATCAGTCACTCATTCGCACGGCCGAACGTCGTCCGGATTTGCTTGCCGACGTCGACCTCAGCGCCCGTGACCGGGAAATAATCCAAGGAGTCATTGGGGAAGTAACCGAGGAGAACTGCTAGTGGCACGTGTTCGAATTGCGCGACCTCGGCACGTCATTGGTTGGTTAGCTGTCCTAGGGGCACTGGCGTGGTTCACTCAGACGCAGCTGGCGGGGAGCGTGGATCAGTCGTTTGCGGGCTGGGTCAGTGACCTGCATGGGGCGCGGGATGGCCGCGTCGATAGTGTGATGCTGGCTTTGAGCGAGATTATCCGGCCGATTTACATCGCGCCGGTCACGCTTGTTGCTGCGGCACTCCTGTGGTTCCGCTTCCGTGCGTGGGCGTTGCTACTGCCGGCGTCATTCGGTTCGTCGATTGCGGTGACTTATGCCATGAAGTGGTTTTTGGGCCGCGACCGACCGGGTGAGGAGTTCTCACTGGTCAACCTGCACGATGCGGCGTTTCCTTCTGCACATGTGGCAGCGGTTACTTCCAGCGGTATGGCCGCGATGCAGCTTGCCATCCCCGTATTGCGCCGTACAGCCCGCAAGTTGCTCGACTTGGCCATCATCGCGCTTATCGGCGCTGTGGCACTGTCGCGCGTGTGGGTCGGGGCACACTGGCTCACCGATGTTATCGGCGGCCTCATCGCCGGAGTTATCGGCTTAGCAGTTGCGCTGCTAGTTCTTAGGAGATGGCCACGAGCACGGCGCTACGCGCTGCCTTAGTCTCCTCGTAGAAGGCCACGAGTTCGCGGTACCGCTGTGTCGCAGTGGCTTCGTCGATAAGCGAACCATTGTCCGTGATGCGGGCGGCAAGATCGATGCTTGCCAGCGTCTGGTGCACGTCGCCGACGCGATCGGCGCGGATGACTGCAGACAGCGGCTTGCGGCAGACGCGGTCGGCGCCGAGGATGGCCTCCGCCAGCGGGTCGCCGAGTGCCTGGCCGTCGATGGGATTGCCGGTCAACGTGCGCAGCAGGGACTCCCAGTCCGTGTCGATGTCCAGGGCATCTTCGTCCGGAACGTCGACGAAGTGCTGCAGGATAATCTTCTCCGCGCCGTCGGTAACAAGCCCCGCCGTGCCGCCGTCGCTGGTCGCCGCAGGTGCTGCGACCTCAACTAACCGCGCTGCCTCCTCATCGGAAATGCGCAGGTATTCGGCACAGAGTTTCTGCTTCATGGGGCTCCTTTTCCGGTGTTTACTGCGAGCCTTCTGTGGGGCGTTCGCCAATTGGTACTTCCACGATAGTAAAGTTGCCCGGGTGATTTCATCAGTAATTGCCCGAGAACTCGCCGCCACTGGTGCGGACGTTGCCGAAAGTGCCGTCGCCGCCGCTATCAAGCTTCTCGACGAAGGCAACACCGTGCCTTTCATCGCCCGCTATCGCAAGGAAGTAACCGGCGGGCTCGATGACACACAGCTGCGTTTCATCGAGGAACGCGTCGTTTACCTGCGCGAACTAGAAGAGCGCAAGCAAACGATTCTCGCCGCCATTGAAGAGCAGGGAAAGCTTAACGACGATCTCAAGGCCGCCATCCTCGCCTGCGACACTAAGGCGCGGTTGGAGGATCTCTACCTGCCGTACAAGAAGAAGCGCAAGACCAAGGCCGATATTGCACGTGAGGCCGGGTACGAACCGCTGGTGGAGGAGCTGCTGGCCGACCCAGCCGCGGACCCCGAGACTCTGGCCACTAAGTACGGCGAGGCAGCTGGTAAGGATGCGAAGGACGCTCTGACCGGTGCCCGTGCCATCTTGGTCGATCGCTTCGCTACCGATGCTGATTTGGTTGGCTCTGTCCGTGAGCAGGTGTGGTCCTCCGGTTCCGCCGCCGCTGCCGTGGTGGAGGGCAAGGAGACTGCGGGTGCGAAGTACCGTGACTACTTCGAGCACAACGAACCTCTGGACACCATGCCTAGCCACCGTGTACTGGCCGTGCTTCGCGGTGAGGCCGAGGGCATCCTGACTCTCAACATCGATGCGGGTGAGGATGAGACCTACGAACACATGATTCGTGAGGCCTTTGAGCTTCCCGACGGCGGTGCCTCCAAGTGGATTGACCAGGCCGTTCGTTTCGGTTGGCGCACCAAGTTGGAGGTGTCCGCTGCCCTCGATGCCCGCACTCGACTGAAGGAGCGCGCCGAGGCCGAAGCCGTGGATGTCTTCGCCCGTAACCTGCGTGACCTGCTGCTGGCTGCACCGGCTGGCCAGCGCGCCACTCTCGGCCTGGACCCGGGATACCGCAATGGTGTGAAGTGCGCCGTTGTCGACTCCACTGGCAAGGTGCTCGACACTGCCATCGTCTACCCGCACCAGCCGCGCAATGACTGGTCCGGCGCCAAGGAGCAACTGGCCACTCTCTGCGCCACGCACCGCGTGGAGCTCATGGCCATCGGCAACGGCACCGCTTCCCGCGAGACCGAAACCCTGGCCCGCGAAATCGCTGACCTGATTGCTCAGGCCGGTGGCAAGAAGCCGACCCCTGTGGTGGTTTCTGAGGCCGGTGCTTCCGTCTACTCCGCATCGTCCCTGGCAGCAGCTGAGTTCCCGGACATGGATGTATCTCTCCGCGGTGCCGTATCGATTGCCCGCCGCCTGCAGGACCCGCTTGCTGAGCTCGTCAAAATCGATCCGAAGTCCATCGGTGTCGGCCAGTACCAGCACGACGTTTCCCAGACCAAGCTCGAGCACTCTCTCGATGCCGTGGTCGAGGATGCCGTCAACGCTGTCGGCGTGGAGGTCAACACCGCCTCCGCGCCGCTGCTCGGTCGAGTTGCTGGCGTGTCCTCGACTGTTGCGGACAACATCGTCGCTTACCGAGACGAAAACGGCGCTTTCACCTCCCGCAAGGAGCTGCTGAAGGTTCCGCGTCTTGGCCCGAAGGCCTTCGAGCAGTGCGCCGGTTTCCTGCGCATCCACGGCGCTAACAACCCGCTGGATGCCTCCGCCGTGCACCCGGAGTCCTACCGCGTCGTCGATGCCATCGCCGCTTCGACCGGCGTTAGTGTCCAGGAGCTCATCGGCAACTCCCGTGTCCTGTCCAAGGTGCGTGCTGCAGACTTCGTCGACGAGTCCGCAGGTATCGGACTTCCCACAGTCCAAGACATCTTGACCGAGCTGGACAAGCCCGGCCGCGATCCGCGTCCCGAGTTCGTCACCGCCACCTTCAAGGAAGGTGTGGAGAAGGTCTCCGATCTTCAGCCCGGCATGATTCTCGAGGGCACCGTCACCAACGTCGCGGCCTTCGGCGCCTTCGTCGATGTCGGAGTCCACCAGGACGGCCTCGTCCACGTCTCCAACATGGCTCGTGGTTTCGTCTCCGACCCGCACGAGGTCGTCCGCTCGGGCGAGGTGGTCAAGGTGAAGGTTCTCGACGTTGACGTCGAACGCAATCGCATCGGTCTATCGCTCAGGCTTGACGACGACGCCTCGGATGCCAAGCCAAAGCGTGACGGCGGTCGCGGAGAAGGCCGTGGAGGCGGCCGAAAGCGTGGTTCCCAGAATAAGAAGCGCGGTGGAGCCAACCGCGGTGGAGGCGGCGGTTCCATGGCTGACGCGCTGCGCAGGGCAGGCTTTTAGCTCCTGATCTGTTAGCGCTTGATTTATTAGCGCATAGCCTATTGGCGCATAGCGTCGATGCGGCTGTTGATCTCACCCGCGACAGCCGCAGCCATTCCATCCGGTACGACGATGGTGTAATCGGACCCCGAGGTCTCAATCTTGACTGCCTCGCCTGACCGTGCCGCCACGGTGATGCGGCCATCATTGCCAAGTCGAAGCCCAATACCGCCACCGTCGGCCCAGTTATAAGTGGCCGGCTTCGCATATTTGATGGTTCGAAGCTCAATGGGGTGTTTCATCTTCAGCGGTCCACAGCCGTTAAAAACGGTAATGGAATCTGTCTTCGGGTCCGTGTCTAGTGTCATGCCGGTTTCATATGCGATGAGGAATAGCGGCGTGCACAGCAGAAAAACAATGCCGAGGCTTGGCAGGAACACTGCGAGCGCTACAGACACCACGCACCAGACTGCGAGGGTGACCTTGACCCCCTTAGAGATGGTCACACTGACATCGATGGGAGTCGGGGCTCCTTCTCGATGGGGCAACTGTGGCGATGTCGGCTCGGTGACCGTGGCGTCGGTAAGCGAGGAGTAGTCCTTGAGGCGGCGCGTCACGAGCAGGGCCGCTACTAGGCCGATGATGACGCCGGCTATTGCATAGATCCAGCCGATTCGGGCGGTCGTAGGGTCCGTCGTGCCGATCTGCGGGATGATAATCGCGAATTCAATGCCGATTAAGAAGCCGCAGAGGGCGAGGTTGGTTATTGCAATTGGCTTGCGCACGACAAGCGGCGTGCTGGTCTTTGCGCCGAGCCAACCGATCTGCGCACATGCGATGACGATGATGGCCATAATCAATGTGCTTTGAATTGGCGGCATGAAACCGTTGGGAGTGCCGCTACCGCTCCAATGCGTTGCTAACTGCTCCGGTAGTCGGTCGGAAATGGCAATTACCCACAGAAGCTGTGCAATCGCCAGAACGCACGGGGCGATGATTGTTCCTCGAACAATCCAGGGGTCAAAGCGTGGAATCTGCTGCATGGAGACAATCTAGCAGTTGGGGGGGGGGCTTTGTAGCAACGGTCGGCAGCGGTCGTTATTGGAGTGCTGTATCAGCGTGACGTTGTAGCGAGCGGTTGTAGCGTGCCGTCTTAGTGTGCGCGGAGTTTCGCCAGAAGATGCACCTCGTGACATTTGATAACACGCTCAACAATTCACTCGAATGTACAAGCGAAAAAGTTTTATTAAAGGGGTTGCGCAATCGAATGGGTGTGCTAAAATGGAGGCATCAAGAACAAAGTGCTTGAGCTTCTCTTCTTGGCGTTGGGCTAGTGGTATTCACTGGTTATCGACACTGAGCGGGGTTGGGGCTTTGGGGGAACAATGTCTGAAAAAGATAGTCCGGCCAAACAACCGTCCGATGTTTACCAAGCGGCTCTGCTGCCTGAAGCACCGCAGTTTTTCCACGAGTCATCCACGAACCAGTTGGCGGTGGCGGGTATCCAACGCAATCGCCTGGAACTGGGTATAGCTTGCGGTTGCACGCCGAAGTCGCTTGAGATTGATGTGGATGCATACATTGCTGAAATCGCACCCGAGTTGGGTATTTCCCGCGGTAAGGCGCTCGAGTATGTAGAGGTCGGCATTCAGTTAGCGCGTATGCCCCGGCTGGGTGCCTTTATTAAAGCTCGAGCTCATTTGCCCTTTGCGCATCTGATCACCATTGCTCGCGCGACAGCGCCGCTCCACGATCCAGAGGTGCGTGCAGCTGTTGAAGAAGAAATTGCCCGCTTTGTCATTCCCCGAAAGCATGGCGAGGCACTCCGGGGAGTTCGCAGCCTACATAAATTCCTGCAACGGGTTATCGAAGAAATTGAACCTCAGCTTCGCCCCAAAAACCTTCCGGGTGATGTCGATCCGCTGCTTCCTGCAGGAGAACGCGAAATAGTAGGAGAGAGTATCGGTTTTGAAGAGAGCGACAACTTCGCGGAAGTTTTTATGGAGCTGGAAAAGACCCGCGCTCTCGAATTCAAAACCACCCTCGAGTCCATCTCCAGCTCAGCTGGCTGCACTCGAGTCGAAGCTTTGACACACCTCATCCGCGGCACCGCCGAGGCAAAAATCGTACTCAACCTATACTGTCCTGCCACAGAGGAGCGTCCCCGCACCGCCTGGCTTGGCGGCGTTGGCTGGATCTCGCAGTTAGCTACGCAGGCGTGGATTGATAAGGTCACGCATATTCGTATGCTTGCCGACGAAACCGCGGAGGGCTACGCCCCAACCGAAAGTCAGAGGGCCTTCGTTAAAGGTCGGGACGGAACGTGTCGCTTTCCGGGATGTGATGTACCCGCGGAGCTCTGCGACATTGACCATATTGAGCCGTACGACAAAGAGCACCCAGAGGAGGGCGGGGCAACGGAAACGCCGAACCTCCACTGCCTCTGCCGCCGGCACCACAACATGAAAACAGCTGGTCTGTGGAATGTTGCACGTGATCGGGATGGAGTGGAACTGTGGACGTCGTCAAGCACGGGCAAAAAGGCGGTGAGCCTGGAAGATGGGCCGCTCGCCGGGCACGGACGCTACACCTTTGACAAACGGGGACTGCGAATGGCGCAGGCACTGGCAGAATATAACGAGTATCGCCAGGAGTTGATAGAGCAATCACGGAAGCTGGTCGAAGAAGCGCGCAGGGGAGAAGACGCCGATACTCTTAAACCGCAAGACCCCCAGGACCCACAAGATCCACAAGACCCGCCGAACATGGAAGAGTTTGGTTTCTGACCAGGGGGTGTGTAATAATTTCCAGGTTGTCTTTATAGGCAGCTTTACCTGTTTCGGGCATGAACCGGCCGAGCGTCCCTCTGTGGGAAAGCGCCGCCAGGGTCCTCTGTCTATGCAAAAAGTAAAGGAATAAGTTTCCATGAACATTCTTGACAAGGTTGATGCAGCATACCTGCGCGACGACATTCCGGAGTTCCGCGCTGGTGACACCGTCGAGGTCGACGTAAAGATTGTCGAGGGTAAGACCGAGCGTATTCAGGTCTTCAAGGGCGTCGTTATCCGTCGTCAGGGCGGCGGCGTCCGCGAGACCTTCACCGTCCGCAAGGTATCCTTCGGTATCGCTGTTGAGCGTACCTTCCCGGTGCACTCCCCGAACATCGACGAGATTCGCGTTGTCTTCAAGGGCGACGTTCGCCGTGCGAAGCTGTACTACCTGCGCAACCTGCGCGGTAAGGCTGCACGCATCAAGGAGCGCCGCTAGTCTTTTGGCGCAAAATAATCCCCATCGAGTGTTGAGCTCGGTGGGGATTTTTCTATCGCGTATAGTCTTTTCCCATGACCGACGACGATTCGCGCGAACAGACTGACGGCCAAAAAGAAGACCGTACTGAAGGCTTGAAAGGCTTCCGGAAACTTGACGAGGAGCCTGAAAAGCACACTCCGTGGTACATCGAGATTCCAATCATTATCGTGATTGCCCTGCTCATCAGTGCTGGTGTGCAGTCCTTTATCGGCCGTGTCTACGTGATTCCATCCGAGTCGATGCAGCCGACGCTCAACGGATGTGTCGGGTGCACCGGTGACCGCATTTGGGTGGATAAGGTTTCCTACCAGTTCTCAGATCCCAAGCCCGGCGATGTTGTCGTCTTTAATGGCCCGGAGTCCTGGAATAGTAACTACGTGTCACAGCGTTCTACTAACCCGGTGGCAAACTCGCTGCAGACGGTTGGTTCCTGGATTGGCCTTGTCGCCCCTGATGAAAATGCGTTGGTCAAGCGTGTGATTGCCACGGGTGGGCAGACTGTGCAGTGTCGCCCAGGAGATCCCGGCATCATGGTTGACGGCAAGATGACAGACCAGGATTTCATTAAAACTCCAGCAGACAAGCCGGTGGTGGATAATCTTGGCTCAGAGCAGTGTGGTGGCCCGTACTTCGGGCCGGTAACAGTGCCGGAGGGGCATCTGTGGGTCATGGGTGATAACCGCACCAACTCCGCGGACTCTCGCTATCACATGGGCGACGAGCTGCAGGGTACTGTGCCACTGGATAACGTCGTCGGCAAGGTGCAGGCAATCATCCTGCCGTTTAACCGCATCGGTGGCGTCGATGATCCGGACATCCAGCACAACTAGTCAGCACAGTCTGCTCGCGCCGCCGGCGCCGAAACTGCGGAGGTTGAAGCAGTCGCGCACGATGGAGGTCGCGCTGGCAAAGCGCGGCTTTGGGCCTGTAGCTGGGGTCGACGAGGCTGGCCGTGGCGCCTGTGCAGGCCCGATAGTTATCGCCGCCTGCTGCCTTCCCGAACGCCCCATCGCAGAGCTGGATAAGCTCACGGATTCTAAAAAGCTCACGCCAGCCGCACGCGAACGGCTCTTTCCGCTCATCCAACGCTTCGCCACCTCTTTTTGCGTGACGACGATCCCCGCGTCTTACATCGACCAATTCGGCATCCAGGACGCGAATGTCACTGGAATGCGCCGCGCGGTAGCCGGGTTGGGGCAGCGCCCTGGCTATGTGCTTACCGACGCACTCAAAGTGTCTGGCTTCACGGCACCCTATTTGCCCGTGATTGGTGGTGATTCCGCTTGCCGATGTATTGCTGCTGCGAGTGTCTTAGCCAAAGTCACCCGCGACCGCATTATGGTTGACCTATCGGAGAAGTATCCGGACTATGGTCTGGCGGGGCATAAGGGCTACGGCACGTCATCGCATATGGAAGCGATTTCACGCCATGGCGCAACCCCGGTGCATCGGTGGTCATACCGCAATGTGCGCTTGGCACACACGGAGTATCTTGAGCACCCCGAATAGACCAACATGTACAAAAAGAGCAACATGTAAACACTCGAAGGAGCCGTCGCGGTCGTGAGCGCAGAAGATCTAGAAAACTACGAGGCCGACGTTGAACTATCCCTGTACAAGGAGTTCCGCGATGTCGTTAGTCAGTTTTCGTACGTTGTTGAGACGGAGCGCAGGTTCTACCTTGCTAATGCTGTGGAGCTGATTCCGCACAACAGCGAAAACGAGGTCTATTTCGAGCTGCGGATGTCGGATGCGTGGGTGTGGGATGTCCATCGCCCGGCTCGGTTTGTCCGCTACGTGCGCGTTATCACTTTCAAGGATGTCAATATCGAGGAACTGGATAAGCCGGACTTGCGACTGCCGTAGGTTATCGTCGTCTGTCATCGCATGTTATGGCTAGCTGCTAACAGTTATCCACAGTCGAAGAATTATCCACAGTTAGGGCCCTCTGAGCATTTATCGGAGGGCCTTTGTCATGCCCGCTGTGCAAGAGTGTTTCCGAACCGCCAAGGCAGTAAACCGCCAAGGCACAATTCAACGGGGAACCAGGGGGACCGGGGCTATGACACAGAGCTTTGAAGAACTAACCACGAGACAGCTCGGCGCGTTTGGGGAGGATTTCGTCGCCGAGATGTTGGAGGATCAGGGGTGGGAAGTTATTGCTCGGAATGAGCGGGTGGGGCGCTATGAGCTCGATCTTATTGCTGAAGATGTTGACGGCAGGCTGCATTTTGTGGAGGTAAAAACGCGGCGCAGCTCGCGAAGTAGTCAGTTTGGGGACGGCAGAGAGTCCATCACAGCAGCCAAGCTTCGTCATTTGCGCAAGGCGGCGGGACAGTGGCTGTCAGAGAGTTCTACCTACTGGTTAGAGTCCGTAGTTATCGACTGCGCAGAAGTCACAGTGTCCAGCCCTTCGTCCGGTCCTCCAGTCGTTGCAGTTACGTACATTCCCGCAATCAGCGACGCGATCATGTGGGACTGCTAGATGACTGTCGGTACAGCTCTTGCAGTCAGCCTCAGCGGCATTGAAGGAACTATTGTGCAGGTGGAAGCCGATGTTGGGCGTGGCTTGCCAGGAATGTATATCGGTGGGCTCGGCGATGCCGCCGTCGGAGAAGCCAAACATCGCGTGCGCACGGCGGTTGCTAACTCGCAGTTGCCCTGGCCGAAGACAAAAGTCGTGGTGAGTCTGTCGCCGGCGCATATCCGCAAGCACGGCACTAGCTTTGACCTCGCCATCGTCTGCGCCATCCTTATCGCAACCAGCGATGACATGGAGGCCCGAGGTCGTCTCCGCCACACGGTTCTCATTGGCGAACTTGGGCTCGACGGTTCCATTCGCCCGGTGCGTGGAGTGCTGCCGCAGGTCCTTGCCGCCCGCGAGGCAGGTGCCCGTTGGGTTGTCGTCCCCGCCGCCAACGCCGCCGAGGCCGCGCTCGTCGACGGCATCGCAGTCTGCACCGCAGCCGACCTCACACAGCTATGGGGCTGGGTACTCACCGGCTCAGGTTTGACGACCGCGCTTAACGACGACCCCAGCGAACAAGCCTTCTCGGTAGACCTGGCCGATGTCGATGGCCAACCTGAGGCCCGCTTCGCCCTCGAGGTAGCCGCAGCAGGTGGGCACAATCTGTTCATGCAGGGTTCTCCGGGAACTGGGAAGTCCATGCTCGCTGAGCGCTTGCCCACAATTCTGCCGCCATTGCAGAAGTGGCAGCAGCTGGAGGTCACCGCGCTGCATTCGGTGGCCGGAGCGCTCGATACTGCGGACACTCTTATTCAACATCCGCCGTTTGTGGCTCCACATCACAGCGCGACTGTGGCAGCGTTAGTCGGCGGCGGTGCTGTGCCCAAGCCCGGCGCGATTAGCCTTGCCCACCATGGGGTGCTGTTCTTGGACGAAATCACCCTCATGCGCCCGGCGGTATTGGATGCGTTGCGGATGCCGATGGAAAACGGGGTGGTCGTCCACCTGCGTACGCACCATCGAGTGACCTTTCCGGCGAGAACACAACTAGTCATGGCGACCAATCCCTGTCGGTGTGGGGCGGCGTATGCCAGCGAATGCACCTGTTCTAGTACCGAGCGAGCCAAGCATGGTCGCGCATTATCGGGCCCGCTACGCGATCGCATGGATCTCAACGTCACGCTCAGTCCTGCCGGGGCCAAGCTGGGAATTAAAAACAAAGCACACAATGAGCCCTCCGCGGCCGTTCGCGATCGGGTACAGGCCGCACGTGACCGTGCCCGACATAGGTGGCAGGCCCTGGGGCTTGCCGACGAAGCAGCCGTCACCAACGCGAGTGTGCCACGCTCGCTTCTCCGTCGTCACGCGGGCTTAGACGAAGAAGCGATGGCGTTATTGGACTTCCAGTTGAGGAACGGAGAGATTACCCAGCGGGGAGTGGACAAAGTAATCGCAGTGGCGTGGACGCTCGCAGACCTCGGGGGAGTAGACGCGTTTACCTTCGAGCACGTGCAACGTGCCTGCCAGCTGCATGACCGCGAGGGCGGCTAATACAACCGAACCACTATCAAGGGGGAGAAATGGACGAAATTCACGCGTGGGCTTACCTGAATCGTGTGATAGAGGCGACGCATCCGCAGATTGTGCGGCTCGTGACGGAGTTTGGGCCGGTAGAGGTAGCAGAGAGGATCAAGGCTCGCGCCGGGCTGCCGGAAGGTCTGCTCAATACGACGCAGGCACGGGCCGACGTTGACCAGAGCGGCCACGATTTGGAGCTGGCGGCAGCGATGGGGTGGCGTCTTATTTATCCGGGGCACCCAGAGTGGCCGGGGGAGCTGCTGTCCTGCTTTACGACGCTCGAAGTCCGTGACCGCGCCGATGCACCACCACTTGCGCTGTGGGTGCGTGGCCGTGACTTGCGGGACGTGGTCAGTGAAGCGGTGGCGATTGTCGGAACGCGGATGGCCAGCAGCTACGGGACACAGGTGGCGGCCCAATTCGCGGGGCAGTTCGCGAATGCGGGGGTTAGTGTCATCAGTGGTGGTGCGTTGGGTATTGATGCCGCGGCGCATCGAGCTGCGCTCGACGCTGGCGGCACTACGGTTGTGGTCGGAGCCGGTGGTGTAGGGGTTGACTATCCGCGGGCGCACGCAGAACTCTTCGACGGGATTGCAGAGCGGGGTGCGCTGATTACGGAGTATCCACTGGGGGTGCGACCTGCGCGGCATCGGTTTTTGACTAGGAATCGTCTGGTAGCGGCCCTATCGCGAGCAACCACAATCGTCGAGGCGGGCTGGCGTTCAGGGGCGCGCAACACAGCGCACTGGGCAGTGAGGCTAAACAAGCCCTTGGGAGCAGTGCCGGGACCGGTGACGCTGCAAACTACCTCTGGCTGTCATGACCTAATCCGCAGTGGCGAGGCTGTCCTGGTGTGTAGTGCCGATAATGTGCGGTCGCTGTATCGGTCAGTTGGCACAGTGAACGAGGATGCTCAGCTTGAATTGTTGTGGGAAAAGTCGGCGGTGCAGAAGCTTTCTCGAAACGAGCTCGCTGTCTACGACTCTCTGAATTCTGCGGAGCCAACGCCGGTGGGAGAAGTCGCAGCGCAGGCGGGATTGGCCGTGGCGCTTACGACACATTTGTTGCTGGAGCTGCAGGGACAGGGGCTGACCAGTCGGGTGGAGGGTGGGTGGTTGCGCCAGGAACAGAAGCGTTAGTGAGGCGCTAATAAAGCCTTCTGCAGAGAATCTCGAAAAAATCTTGAATTAGGTATTGCAATTCTCTGTACGCTCAGTAATATAGGCAAGGCAAGCCTAAGTAACTGTTACGGAAACGGGCTTGTGACATGGGTGAGGCAATATGGCAGTGGCTCTGGCGAAAGTCGGAGTCACTGCCTTTTCCGCTGTCTGGTGAGGTCTCGCGGTGTGCATCTACTAAGGTCAGAACCGTGAAGCGCGCAACCGATAACGACGACAGGATTGAGCTGGATCTCGGGTTATCCGCCAATATTGAGGCCGTGCTCATGGATTTTCTCGATGAGCTGACTTATTCCCGCAGACTCTCTGACGCAACCGTCCGTGCCTATCGAGCCGATCTCATCCCCCTCCTCGCCGGCCTGGACCACATCAGTGAACTCTCCACCCCTGTCATCCGTGCGCACCTCGGCGCGAAGCATGCGGAGGGTGCTGCGCGGTCATCGCTGGCTCGCTTAACGACGTCCATTCGCCAGTTCTGTAGTTGGCTCGTAGCTCGGCAAATTCTCGATGCTGATCCGTCGCTGCGGCTGTCAACGCCGAAGAAGCATCAGCATCTTCCGGAAGTGCTCTCGCCGGAGAGGGTCGAGGAGGCAATCGAGAAAGTCTCCGCCGAGGACAGCGCAGTAGCAGCTCGAGACTTGGCCATTGTGGAACTGTTGTATGCCACCGGGATGCGTGTAGAGGAGCTGTGCAAGGCCGACGTCTCTGATGTGGACTTTTCCCGCCACATCATCTCGGTAGTGGGTAAGGGGAACAAGCAGCGCATCGTGCCCTTCGGTGCACCAGCGGAGGCGGCACTCAAAGGCTGGCTCCAGGTGCGTGGAAGCTTTCATGCTTCCGCACAGGCCGAACATGCGCTTTTTCTCGGTGTGCGTGGAGGTAGATTGAATCCTCGTCAGGCGCGCCGAGTTATTCATAAATGGGCTGATGTTTCACCGCATGCTCTCCGACATTCTGCGGCCACGGCCATGGTGGAAGGTGGCGCTGACTTGCGTGTGGTGCAGGAGATGCTCGGTCATTCGAGTCTGGCGACCACGCAGATTTATACCCACGTCTCAGCGGATCGTCTCCGTGAAGTACATAAGCGGGCACATCCGCGCGCTTAATTGCGCAGGGTTGTTTAATTGCGTACAGACTTGAGCACGATTGGTCTCCGCTGTATCAAATCCAGTGGGTTGAGATAGTCTTTGCCTCGCAGTGCGCCCCAATGCAGGCCCGGTTCGGGATGTTTGGCGTTGACCACAAGATGACCAATCACCTGGCCAGCGGCCACGTGGTCTCCCTTTTCTAACGCGGTATCTATGGGCTGATAGGTTGTGCGGATGCCATCGGCGTGCATGATTGACACGGAAGTCATTCCGGCGATCGAACCGGCGAAATGCACCACACCGGGAGCTGAGGCGCGGATTGGCTGACCCGGGGAGGCGTTCAGGTCTACTCCGCGATGTCCAGGCTGCCAGCGTTTTTCCGGTGGGGCGTAGTCGCGTAGAACTTTGCCGTGCACAGGGAAGGTATGTGCAATAGCGGATATTGGCTCGCCGGTAGCTGCAGGTGGGCTTGGGGGTGTTGTTAGCGCGACAGCGAGCACGAATAGCGCTAATGTGCGCATTAGCGAGCGCCTGAAACTCTGCTTGGTTGTCATGCGCGATAGTGTGGCGGACGCTACACCCGTCGACAAGCGGCAGTGCATTGCAAACGGTTCTAGCTGTGGATGACTTTTTGTCCTGTGGATAGCAGGGCGTGTCAGATATTGCGACCTGCGCGATGTATCAGATAAGATGACGCTCGCGGTGTCTGCCTTAATCGGGCGGTCATTAGCACAAAGACTACGCGCGCGACCCATTCCGGCTGGTTCACGGGTGCTCGGCAAGAATATCTGTCGGGTGTGAGGCAGCGGGGGAGCGCTAGGGCACAGGGAAAGCCTGTGCGTGAACTGTAACCACCTATATCGGATAAGAAAGGAAGGGAAGCAGCCGCAGCCCTAGTCAGGCTGGACGTGAGGATCTTCCCTGAATATGACATGGCTGTTGTATCCATGCGAGAACTGCTCGATGCAGGTGTCCACTTCGGTCACCAGACCCGTCGTTGGAACCCGAAGATGAAGCGTTTCATCTTCACCGAGCGCAATGGCATCTACATCATCGACCTGCAGCAGACCCTGACCTACATCGACGAGGCTTTCGAGTTCGTCAAGGAGACTGTCGCTCACGGTGGCAACATCCTGTTCGTCGGTACCAAGAAGCAGGCTCAGGAAGCCGTTCAGAACGAGGCAGAGCGCGTTGACATGCCGTACGTCAACCACCGCTGGCTCGGCGGTATGCTGACCAACTTCGCCACCGTTTCCAAGCGCCTGGCTCGCCTGAAGGAGCTTCAGGCAATGGACGCTGCTGAGAACGGCTACGAGGGTCGCGGCAAGAAGGAAATCCTGATGCTGACCCGTGAGCGCACCAAGCTGGAGCGCACCCTGGGCGGTATTCGCGACATGTCCAAGGTTCCGTCCGCACTGTGGATTGTTGACACCAACAAGGAGCACATCGCTGTCTCCGAGGCTAAGAAGCTGGGCATTCCGGTTGTTGCCATCCTGGACACCAACTGCGACCCGGATGACGTTGATTTCCCGATCCCGGGCAACGACGACGCAATCCGCGCTGCTTCCGTGCTGACCCGCATCATCTCCACCGCTGTTGAAGAGGGCCGCAAGGCTCGCGCTGAGCGCGAGGCCAACGCTGCTCGCGAAGCAGCAGGCGACGCTCCGATCGAGTCCGCCGCTGAGAACACCGACCAGGCTGCAGAGATGGACGCCGAGGGCTCCGCTGCAACTGAGACGGCATCCGCTGAGTAAAGCTGAACTTTCTAACCACCACAAGTTCTAACCACCACAAGGAGGAACGCCCAGCATGGCGAATTTCACTGCTGCTGACGTCAAGAAGCTCCGTGAGCTGACCGGCTCCGGCATGAAGGCTTGTAAGGACGCACTCGTCGAGACCGACGGCGATTTCGACAAGGCTGTCGAGATCCTGCGTATTAAGGGCGCAAAGGACGTCGGCAAGCGTGCAGAGCGCACCGCCGCCGAGGGCCTGATCGCTGTTTCTGGTAACACCATGGTCGAGGTCAACTCCGAGACCGACTTCGTTGCCAAGAACCAGGAGTTCATCGACTTCGCCAACAAGGTCGCCGACGCTGCCGCAGCAGTCAAGGCAAACTCCCCGGAAGAGCTCGCAGCAGCTGACCTCGACGGTCAGACCGCAGCTGACGCTACCCAGGAGCTCTCCGCAAAGATCGGTGAGAAGCTGGAGCTGCGTCGCGCCGCTACTCTCGAGGGCGACAACATCGCTGTCTACCTGCACCGCCGTGCAGCAGACCTGCCGGCAGCTGTCGGTGTTCTGGTTGCTTACACCGGTGAGGGCGAGGGCGCTGCAGAGACTGCTCACGCAGCAGCTATGCAGGTTGCTGCTCTGAAGGCTCAGTACCTGTCCCGCGAGGATGTCCCGGCCGACCGCGTCGAGGCAGAGCGCGCTGTCTACGAGAAGATCACCCGCGAAGAGGGCAAGCCGGAGCAGGCTATCGCCAAGATTGTCGAGGGTCGTCTGAACGGCTTCTACAAGGACGTTGTTCTGCTGGAGCAGCCGTCTGTCGCCGACAGCAAGAAGACCGTTAAGCAGCTCATGGAAGAGGCTGGCGTTACCCTGACCGGTTTCGTTCGCTTCGAGGTTGGCCAGCACTAATTCCCTGTAATTTGTGCATAAGCCTCTAGCTGTGAGCTAGTTTAAATGCCCCGCTCGGGAACCCGGGCGGGGCATTTTGCTGTCCTGTAGCCGATAATGCGGAGCGTCAAGTGCGCCTTGCTGTCGTGACCGGGTAGACTCGTCTGCGACTTTTTAAACGGTGTGAGAAAGGTGCATGGTCATGGCAGAATCTGTCGAGCGCAATGGCTTCAAGCGTGTGATGCTCAAGCTCGGTGGTGAGATGTTCGGTGGCGGCAAGGTTGGCGTTGACCCGGACGTGGTGCAAAACGTTGCCCGACAGATTGCGGAAGTTTCCCGAAAGGGCGTCGAGGTCTGTGTCGTCATCGGCGGCGGTAACTTCTTCCGTGGCGCACAGCTTCAGCAGCGCGGCATGGACCGCGCACGCTCTGACTACATGGGCATGCTGGGCACGGTCATGAACTGCCTGGCTCTGCAGGACTTCCTCGAGCAGGAGGGCGTGGACTGCCGTGTGCAGACTGCTATCAACATGGCACAGGTCTCAGAGCCGTACCTGCCGCTGCGTGCTAAGCGCCACCTGGAGAAGGGCCGCGTGGTCATCTTCGGTGCAGGTATGGGTATGCCGTACTTCTCCACCGACACCACCGCGGCCCAGCGTGCCCTGGAGATCGGCTGCGAGGTGCTGCTGATGGCCAAGGCCGTTGACGGTGTCTACTCGGCCGACCCACGTGAGGTGCCGGACGCAGAGCTGTTCGATGACATCACCCACCGTGAGGTTCTGGAACGGGACCTGCGCGTTGCTGATGCCACCGCCTTCTCCCTGTGCATGGACAACAACATGCCGATTCTCGTGTTTAATCTGCTTACCGACGGAAACATTGCGCGCGCGGTAGCCGGTGAGCAAATCGGTACTCTCGTCCACAGCTGATAAATTTGTTCGTAATACGTTCTTTCCACAGAGCGCTCTAGAACTATCTAGAACCCGAGTAGAAACCCGAGGTTAAAAACACAATGATTGATGAAGTCCTGCTTGACTGTGAAGAAAAGTACGGTAGCTCCGTAGAGCACTGCCGCGAGGAGCTGACGCACATTCGCACTGGTCGTGCGAACCCGGCGATGTTCAATGGCGTTATTGCGGAGTACTACGGTGTTCCGACTCCGATTACCCAGATGGCTACCATTTCGGTTCCGGAGCCGCGCATGCTGCTAATTAAGCCGTATGAGCTGAGCGTTATGGGCGACATCGAAAACGCGATTCGCAACTCCGACCTGGGCGTGAACCCGACTAATGACGGCCAGGTTCTGCGCGTAACTATCCCGCAGCTGACCGAGGAGCGCCGTCGTGAGATGGTCAAGGTCGCACGTTCGAAGGGTGAAGACGCCAAGATTGCGATTCGCAATGTCCGTCGTAAGGGCATGGAAACTCTGAAGAAGATTCAGAAGGACGGCGACGCTGGCGAGGACGAGGTGCAGGCAGGCGAAAAGGAGCTGGACCAGGTCACCAAGAACTACGTCGAGCAGGTGGACTCCTTGGTTGAGCGCAAGGAAGCGGAACTGATGGAGGTTTAGGCCTTCATATTCAACCGGGAGAGGGGATTTGAGGCGCCAATGCCAACGTCGAAGCCAGCGTCCAATAAGGAACGTGTTCTAGACGAGCTACGGCTTATTAAGCCGCGTAACTCGGCAGGTCGGAACCTGCCGGTTGCAATTACGGTGGGCGTAGCACTTGGTGCAGTCGTCATCATCGGCTTGCTGCTGGGGGCGCTCGCCTGGACCGTTCTGGTCGCCGCGGCGGTTGGCCTTGCAACCTGGGAGGTCTGCGAGCGGCTCCGCGAGTCCGATTGGCAGGTCCCTCGCCCGGTTCTGATTTTCGGCGGACAGCTGATGGTGTGGCTGTCCGCCTACTGGGGGATTGACGGTCTGGTCATGGGCCTGACTGTTACCCTGATGCTTTTACTAGTCACCCGTCTGTTTTTGCACGGGATGGCTGAAGCACCACGGAACTGGCTGCGGGATGTCGCAGTCGGAGTTTTCGTGGTGATGTGGATTCCGTTCTTTGCGGCGCTAGCTGTGCAGCTGGTGCACATGGACAATCCCTGGGAAGTCGATCCCCGTCTGGTCATTGTGACCTTCATGATCGGGGTGATTTCCAATGACGTCGGAGGCTATGCCGCCGGTGTCATGTTCGGAAAGCATCCGATGGCTCCGAAGGTAAGCCCTAAAAAATCCTGGGAAGGGTTCGGCGGCTCTCTCGTACTCGCCACTATTACTGGAGCGCTCTGTGCAATCTTTATGTTGCACGCGCCGTGGTGGCAGGGCATCGTGCTGGGCATTGCCTTGGTTATCTCCGCCACGCTTGGTGACCTGATGGAGTCCCAGTTCAAACGCGATCTGGGGATTAAGGATATGTCCTCGATATTGCCGGGCCACGGCGGTCTGATGGACCGCCTGGATGGCATGCTGCCATCAGCCGCGATGACGTGGCTGATATTGCAGCTTTTCAGCCTGGTTTAATTTGGCTGGTTCAGTCGGGCTTTAGTTGTCGCCCTTACGAATCTGGCGGCGCAGATCAAACATTCGCCAGCCACCGATTAGCGCAGTGATGAGGGCGCCGAGGATAGCAGCGAACAGCATTCCGACACCGACCGGGAAGTTCCAGGCCCAGCCGAACAGGTTTAGTGTGGTCTCCTGCTGATTCTGCAGAATGAATACAAGCAATACGATCAGCAAAACTGCACTGATGACCAGGCCAACCCACATCGAGCCCGCGGTAGTCTTTTTCACCTTGCGCCGGCCAGGAGCGGGCGCTGGCTCCGGTGCGGAGTCCTTCTCTGTCGGCGCGTCAACGACTGGCTCTGGAAGGTTGTCCTGCTCAGGTGCAGGAGCCACGGAATCATTTGGGGAGTACGACGGAACGTCGTCGAAAAGCGGACTGTCGTTATTCGGCTGATTAGCGTTAGTCATACCTATCATTCAACACGTTTTGGCAGGTATGTACCACTTATAAAGGTTCACTTAGTTGCGGCTGCCGAGTCACTCATTAGGCCAAAACCGTCATTACATGCGAAAATGGGTGTCATCATGGCATCTTCACTTCCAATCGTTCTTAAAGCTCCACGTCGCGGCATGCCCGCGACCCATTTTGCGGACCTCGATGTTGAGGAACGGAAGGCTGCGGTCAAGGAACTGGGCCTGCCGGCCTTCCGTGCCGATCAGATTGCCCGGCACTATTACGGTCGGCTTGAGGCTGACCCTATGACGATGACTGACCTGCCAGAAGCAGATCGTCAAAAGGTCAAGGACAGTCTCTTCCCACCTCTGTTGACTCCCGTTCGCCACATCACCTGTGATGACGGCGAGACTCGTAAGACTCTGTGGCGTGCAGGTGACGGTACGCTGCTGGAATCCGTGCTGATGAAGTACCCGGGGCGTGCGACCCTCTGTATTTCCTCACAGGCCGGTTGCGGTATGGCATGCCCATTCTGCGCGACGGGTCAAGGCGGTCTGCAGCGTAATCTCTCCACCGCGGAGATTGTCGACCAGGTGCGTGAGGCCGCTGCCACTATGGCAGCTGAGGGCGGTCGTCTGACCAACATCGTATTCATGGGCATGGGCGAGCCGCTCGCGAACTACAATCGTGTTCTCGCCGCCGTCCATCGCATCACGCGGCCCTCGCCGGAGGGATTTGGCATCTCGATGCGCAATGTCACCGTCTCTACGGTTGGTTTCGCGCCGAATATCCGACGGCTTGCCGACGAGTACCTGTCAGTAACTCTCGCGGTGTCTCTGCATACTCCGGATGACGAGCTTCGCGACGAGCTGGTACCGATCAACAATCGCTTTACAGTGGCCGAGGTACTCGATGCAGCTCGCTACTACGCAGACAAGACAGGCCGTCGCGTATCTATTGAGTACGCTTTGATTCGCGATATTAACGACCAGGATTGGCGTGCAGACCTGTTGGGTAAGAAGCTCCATAATGCTCTGGGCTCACGTGTCCACGTCAACCTCATTCCGCTCAACCCAACTCCGGGTTCGAAGTGGGATGCCTCTCCGAAGAAGCAGCAGGAGGAGTTCGTCCGCCGCGTACAGGCCCAGGGGGTACCGTGCACGGTCCGCGATACCCGTGGCAACGAGATTGCGGCAGCGTGTGGTCAGCTGGCGGCCGAAGAGGTTTAGCCGACAAATAGCAAAAAATCCGCACCGAATTCGGTGCGGATCTTTTTGTGCGCTGTAGCGCTATAGAGCTGTTGCTATAGAGCTGTTAGGCCAGACTTTCAGCAAAAGTGGCTAACTCTACTGGTTCTGGCCTTCCGGCAGGCGGTTCCAGGAGCGCAGCTGAGAGTCGGTCAGGTTAGCGTAGACGCCAGTGCCGTTAACCTGGTCGCGTGCCCACTCCGGCTCAATGTGGCCTTCCGGCTTGTTGTGACCGGTAACGGTGCGAACCTGAGAACCCTGCGGGGCGAACAACTGCAACAGCAGGCCAATAGCAATCAGGGCGGCGATGACGACCAGCCACCAGTTCTCGACGTTGCCCTTGTGGTTACCAATGGTCATGCCCAGCAGGAAGATCACGGAAATCCAGCCGGCCTTCTGCATAGCGCTCTTGCTAATGCCGTGCCAGCCCCACTTCGCCGACGGCTCGTCGAGGGTGCTGACGCCGCGGTAAATCTCTTCCTTTGGCTCGTGGTTGCTCACTTGAAAGTCCTCCTGTAAACACTTTCGGCGAATTGCACTCTATATGCACTTCAGTCTATCTGCGATTTTGCTGAAAGCGACTGAGCGCATTTTCAGACAATCTTGAGTATCGGGTGTAAGGATACCTTAGAACTTGCTGAAATTGGGACTCAGCCCGGCCGGAAACTGTTCGCCGGTGTGCTCGTTTGCCCAAAGTGGGGGTAGGGTGAGCACTCGTGACATTTCTTCTTGGAGTTTTACTCTTCGCAATCGGCATCGCGGTGACAATCGCTCTTCACGAATGGGGCCATCTCACCGCAGCTCGCCTGTGTGGAATGCGAGTGCGTCGATACTTCATTGGCTTCGGCCCAACGCTGTTTTCCTTCAAGCGGCATCACGCTGCGGCAGGTGGGCATGACACCGAGTATGGAGTAAAGGCAATTCCCTTTGGCGGATTCTGCGACATCGCAGGCATGACCGCAATGGATCCAATCGATCCTGCCGAAGAGCCCTACGCCATGTACAAGAAGCCGTGGTGGCAGCGCATTATCGTGATGCTCGGTGGGGTGGCAATGAACCTCATCGTTGGATTCATCATTCTTTACTTCATTGCCGTGACGTGGGGTTTGCCCAACATGAGTAAGGAAATGGCGCCACGCATTCAGGCGGTGCAGTGCGTCTCGCCGGCACAGCGTGCCGACGGCACGCTGGAGCCCTGCACTGGTTCCGGTCCTGCAGAGCGCGCAGGGCTACGTGCCGGAGATGTGATTGAGAAGATCAATGGCACCAAGATCACGTCCTACCCCGAGGCTGTGTCTCTCATCGGTAGCTCTGCAGGTGGCGACATCAAAATGACCATCGACCGCAATGGCAGCACCCAGACGGTCACGGTCACCCCGGAAGTCGTCAAGCGCAAGACTAACGACGGGCAGGACATCGACCAGCCAGCAATTGGTATCGCCTTCCAGCGACCAGAGACCATCCTTCACGAGTACAACGCAGTGACTGCCATCGGCGGTGCGGCCAGCTTCACAGGCAGCCTTTTCGGGGCGGTTTGGAACGGGCTGCTCTCCATCCCGGAGAAGGTTCCCGGCGTGGTCGCCTCTATCTTTGGTGCTCAGCGTGACCCGGCCAGCCCAATGAGTGTGGTCGGCGCGTCGCGTGCCGGTGGTGAATTGGTGGAGATGAACCAGTGGCCTTCATTCTTCCTGTTGCTGGCCAACCTCAATTATTTCCTGGCCGTGTTCAACCTCGTGCCGTTGCCGCCACTCGACGGTGGCCACATCGCCGTGGTTATTTATGAGCGCATCCGCGACCTGATTCGCAAGGCGTTCGGTAAGCCTGCGCTTGGGCCTGCCGATTACACCAAACTCATGCCAATTACTATGGCCTTTACCGCAGTCTTGCTGGTCTTCGGCGTTCTGGTTATGGCTGCTGACGTGGTCAATCCAATTGTACTGAACCGCTGATAGCAGGTTGCGGCGCGCCAGCGTCGTCGTAAAGCAAAGCGGTGCTAACGTCAGCCCACATGGAACAAACTTCGCGCCGCAAGCCCCTGCTTCGCAGTATCTCGGCTGTGGCAATCACGGGTCTGGTGTTGTCATCCGCCGCGTGTACGCCGCGGCCTGACACCGGGCGCGAGGTGCTTGAGGAATTCCTGGGGGCGCTGGCGGGAGGGGATGTCGCTAAGGCGGCGGCGCTGACCGATCATCCGGATTCCGCTGAAGGAGATTTGAAAGCGGCCACCGACGGCCTCCAGCCGGAGGGGCTTGAGTATGAAATTGCGGGTATCGATTCCAGTTCGAATCAGTCCTCTGCCGAAGTTGCCATGAATTGGCAGTTACCGCACCAGCGACGCTGGGGATATGACACGACTTTTACGCTGACTAAGACTGAGGCTGGGCAACGGGATTGGGCGTTGCGCTGGTCGCCAGCATCCCTGCATCCACAGCTGGGGCGTAATCAGCACCCAGAATTGCGCACTATCGCAGCTCCACGTCCGTCCGTGGTTGGTTCGGACGGTGCGGCCTTGCTTGAGCCGGGGACTGTGCACCGGGTAATTCTCAATCGTGATGGGGCGGAGAATGTGCAGTCGTCGATTAATCGGGCGGCGACGGTCATCAATAATGAAATGCCGGAAGATGGTCCGAAGCTTGACGCGCGCGCTATAGGGGAGCAGGCAGCTGGTGGGAAGGGTAACTTTTCACTGATTGTGCTGCCGGCATCCACGCCGCAGCGAGTCAAGGATGAGCTCGCGGACATTGACGGAATTTCTGTTAACGATGAAGCAGCGATGGTGCGACCCGACCCGGGGTTTGCGCCTGATTTGATGAGCCGTGTGGAAAGGCTAGTGGACACTGGTGACCACGGTGCCGATGGCTGGAATATCGTGGCGGCCAACGAGGGCGGAGCAGTCGTCGGCACGCTCTATGAGGTGTCTCCGGATGTAGCCCCGGCGGTGCAGGCATCGATTAGTAAAAAGGTGCAGGACGCAGCGCAGAAGGCAGTCGATACGCGGCAAGATGCGAAGGCAATGCTGGTGGCTGTGCAGCCGTCTACGGGCAAGATTCTGGCGGTAGCCCAGACGGCGGAAGCAGACAAGGACGGCGACCTTGCGCTGATGGGACAGTTCCCGCCGGGATCGACGTACAAGATTGTCACTGCCGCTGCAGGTGTGCAGCACGAGGGGCTAAATGCGGGATCGACTGTGCCGTGCCCAGGTTCGATGGAAATCGGGCCGCGAATTGTCACCAACTACAACGGAAGTGGTGTCGGGGATACCTCGCTGAGCGATGCCTTCGCGCGGTCTTGCAACACCACGTTCGGCAACATCTCCCACAAGTTGGAACCAGGGCAGTTCAAGGAGGAGTCCAAGAACTTCGGCATCGGCATCAACTATCACATCGCGGGCCTCGACACTATTACCGGCAGCGTGTCTGACGGTAATGATGAAGTCGAGCGTATCGATGCGGGTTATGGGCAGGGCAATGACTTGGCCAGCCCGTTTGGCATGGCGCTGGTTTCCGCGACGGTGGCGGCCGGGCGCACTCCGACGCCGTCACTCGTGCCAAGCGCGGGAACGTGGCAGTCGCAGACGTCGAAGCCACTTCCACCTGAGGTTTTGAACGAGGTTCGCTCACTCATGCGGGCGGTGGTGACCTCTGGTACTGGTTCGGCCATTGCTGGTCGAGGTGAAGTCTACGCAAAGACCGGTGAGGCCGAGTACGCAGGCGGCTCGCATGCTTGGTTTACTGGCTACCGCGATGATTTGGCCTTTGCCACGCTCATCGTCGGCGGTGGTGGATCCGAACATGCGGTGGCGATTACCGATGCCTTCTTCGCCAATATGGATGAAGGGTCGGGGGACGAGGGCTAGAGCATTTCTGGCTTCGAAACCGGCACAGGCCGAAAGGCTAATCCGGGGGTAGGGGTAGAGTATGTTCCATGACTCAGCGTTCTCCACTTACTCAGCAAAAGTCCACGCCAATTCGCACTGTTCCGGCACATATTGAACGGCCGGAGTACGCCTGGAAGGACGAGGTTCAGGAAGGCGTCGGCGAGCCGCTGGTACAGACGGCGGAAGATATTGAAAATATGCGAGAGGTCTCGCGCATTGCTGCCAACGCGTTGGTGGAGGCCGGCAAGGCCGTAACTCCGGGCGTGACCACGGATGAGATTGACCGGGTGGTGCACGAGTACCTGTTGGATCACGACACCTACCCGTCTACGCTGGGGTACCGCGGTTTCGAGAAGTCGTGCTGCGTGTCTCTCAATGAGATTGTCTGCCACGGTATTCCGGACACTCAGGTTATTGAAGACGGCGATATTGTCAATGTCGACGTCACCGGATACAAGAACGGTGTCCACGGCGACACCAACGCGACTTTCCTCGCGGGCAATGTCTCGGAGGAGCACCTCCAGCTAGTGGAGCGCACTTACAACGCCACCATGCGCGGCATTAAGGTCATCAAGCCGGGCCGTGAGATTAATGTCATCGGCCGCGTAATCGAGTCTTACGCTAAGCGTTTTGGATACAACACCGTTCGGGACTTCACCGGTCACGGTGTCGGTACCACGTTCCACAATGGTTTGATTGTCCTGCACTACGATGAGCCGAGCCAGGACACTATTTTCGAGCCGGGCATGACATTGACTGTTGAGCCGATGATTAACCTCGGTGAGCTGCCGTACCACATCTGGGATAATGGCTGGACTGTGCAGAATGATGACTTCAAGTTCACCGCCCAGTTCGAGCACACAGTGTTGGTGACCTCCGACGGCTATGAAATCCTCACCCTGCCGGATGAGCAGAACGTTCCAGGCCAGTTCCAAACTGGTTGGAAGCCCGAGGCCTAACCCGTGCAGGCCCCTGCAGCTCTGATTGCCGGCTGCACCTCAGATGCCGGTAAGTCGGTTCTGGTCGCCGGCATGTGTCGGCTGCTCGCGCGCCGCGGCGTGAAGGTCGCACCCTTCAAAGCACAGAACATGTCCAACAATTGCGCTGTCACGCTCGACGGCGGCGAGATTGGGCGCGCGCAGGCTCTGCAGGCGCTCGCCTGTGGTCTGGAGCCGGATGTCTCCTTTAACCCGGTGCTTCTCAAACCGGGCTCGGACCACACTAGTCAGGTGGTGGTGAAGGGCAAAGCCGATGGGCATGTGAGCGCTCTGACGTACCGGTCGCGGAGAAAAGCGCTGCGCGGAGTAGTTGCGGAGACATTGGAAGAGCTGCGGGGGCAGTTCGATGTCGTCCTGTGCGAAGGCGCTGGCAGTCCTGCCGAGGTCAATCTGCGAGAGTCAGACATCGCCAACATGGGGTTGGCAGAGCTCGCTGATCTGCCGGTTGTGGTCGCCGGTGACATTGACCGCGGTGGGGTGCTTGCACATTTCGTCGGCACGCATGCAATTTTGAGCCGCGAAGACCGCGCGCGGATTACCGGTTTTATCGTCAACAAGTTCCGGGGCGATGTGTCGCTGTTGACACCGGGATTGGACGTGGTGCGCGAGCACACCGGCGTGCCCGTACTCGGCGTAGTGCCTTTTATTCCGGGACTGTGGATTGATGCGGAGGATTCGCTCAGCACAGTCGCTGGTGCGTCAGTAGGCCCGGCGAACGCACCGCTGGGTACGGAAACGTTGTCCGTGGCTGCCATTCGCCTGCCGCGCGTGTCCAACGCCACCGATATCGAGGCGCTTGGCTGTGAACCAGGGGTACACGTGCAGTGGACGGTCGATCCGTCGGTCGTTGCTCGCGCCGACCTGGTCGTGTTGCCCGGGACGAAGTCGACGGTCGCCGATCTCAAGTGGTTGCGCGAGCGTGGGCTTGACGACGTGCTGGAGAACCGAGCTGCCTGGGGGCTGCCGCTGATCGGCATCTGCGGTGGGTTCCAAATGCTCTGCACCACTATCACTGACTCGGTGGAGTCGGTAGCCGGGACAGTGAACGGGCTTGGCGTGTTCGATACCGACATTGAATTCGCGGGGACGAAGACGCTGGTGAGCCACCCGGATGGCTCTTACGAAGTCCACAATGGACAGGTTGTGCGAAGCAGCGAGGCGCCCTTTATCACTGAGCCTGAAGAAGGGGCGCGGTGTGGCATGGTGATGGGTACGCACCGCCACGGCTACCTGGAAAATGATCAGGCGCGCCGTCAGTTGCTGAGCGAAGTCGCAGTTGCCGTCGGTCGGGACGGCTTTGAGGTCAGCTCTAATACTTCGTTTGCCGCAGAACGGCTGCGACAGGTCGACCTGTTGGCCGATGCAGTCGAGAAGTACCTGGCTGGGCCCGCATTGGCCCAGGCCACAGGTATTGAACAGCTGGGCTAGTTATCGAACTCCAGGCCCAGGATCGCGTTTTCAATCAGCTCTGGCAGTGCTGGGTGGATCCAGTGCTGGCCCTTGACAACTTCGCGCACATCCATTTCGAAGCTCATCATCTGGATGCACTGCTGCACTAGGGTGGCAGCCTGCTCGCCGATGAAATGCGCACCCAGCAGGCGGCCGGTGGCCCGGTCCGCAATCAACTTGGCAAAGCCATCGCGATCCTCCAGTGCCCAGCCGTAGGCAACGTCGCCGTAATTCTGTACCTTCACGGTAATCTCCGTGCCATTTTCCGCAGCCCAGGCGCGAGCTTCATCCTCGGTCATACCGACCTGACCAATCTGCGGATGTGAGAAGACTGCCGACGGAATGTAGCGGTGGTCAAATGCCCGCAGGTCCGACGGGTTCAGCACGTTGTGGAAGACAACCTTGGCCTCATGGTTGGCAATATGCTTCAGCTGGTACGGGCTAGAGACATCGCCCAGCGCCCACACACCTTCGGCAGAGGTGCGGCCGTACTGGTCAACCTTGATGCGACCATCGTCGTGCATCTCCACACCACCGGCTGCAAGGTCCATACGGTCACCGTTGGGGATGCGTCCGGTTGCCACGAGCAGGGCATCGGCTGCGAGCTCCGTGCCGTCGTCAAGCGTGACCGTGACGATCTCGCCCTCCTGGGAGAGCGCAGTGATGGAGGTGTTCATGCGGATGTCAATGTCGCGGGCGGCAACCTCGTGGAAGCGCTCGGAGATAGCGGCGTCTGAGCCACGCAGCATGACATCGGAGCGCACCAACATGTGCACCTTCGTACCGAAGGAGGCGAAGACGTGCGCGAACTCGCTAGCGATGTAGCCGCCGCCGACGACGATCATTTCGCGCGGGAGCTTGTCGACGCGCATGATGTTCTCGTTGGTGTAGTAATCCACCCCGGAGTTTGCGATGAGGCCCGGAACGTGAGGGCGGGAGCCTGCAGCGATGATGATGTTGTCGGCTGTGATGTCGACGGTTTCCTCGCCGATGCCAGTGCGAATAGTGCGGGGGCCGACGAACGTTGCGTGGCGGTCGTAGACATCGATATTGGGAGTCTCGTCCCCGCGGCGGTATTCCTCGCCGCCGTCCGCAATCTGGTCGACTCGCTGGGCGAAAACGCGATCCTGGATTTGCTTGAGATCAACGGAATCGAAGGTGCCGTGCACGCCCAGGCGGCTGGCCTCGCGGATGTTGCGGGCGGCATCAGCGGCCAGAACGAACATCTTGGTGGGAATACACCCAACGTTGAGGCAAGTACCGCCGAAACGTCCTTCCTCCACCAGAGCGATACGGACATTGTCGTAGGCCGGGGCTGGAATGGAATTGCCGGACCCGGTTCCGATAATGATGACGTCGTAGTGGCGTGGGGTAGTCTCAGGCGAATTCTCAGTGGTCACAAGCACTCCTAGCATTCTGGTCAAACTAGTTTGGTTCAACCGTACTGAATGCTGATTTATTCCGAGTTCCTATTCTGTGCTCCTATTTTGAGCTGCCTCCCGGATTGACCGTGGCAAGGAACTGGAATGTCTCATTAAAAGCGCGGTCTAGCGCTTCGGGTGCGGAGAGATACACGTCGTGGAGGGCACCCGGAATCGCGACGTTGCGCGCCTGCGGACCCAGGTGGGCAGTGGCATCGGCAATTTGCTCAGTGTTGAGGACAGAGTCAACGCGGCTGAGCTCCGGGGTGTAGTCGGAGCCGAGAAGGTAGTTGTCCGAGTGGAGGACGAGCGTCGGCACACCGGTGTCGATACCGCGGCTGACACGTTGCTGGCCGACGATGATGGCATTGAGCCAACGCCAGTTCTTGTCATGGCCAGCCAGCGGCTTGAAAGTGCGGTTGTACTCCCAGCGCCCCTGGTGGTCGGCGCTAATGGATTTTCCATAGCCGCCCGCAGACTGCACTGGAATAAGACTGTTGGGGCGAATCCGCGACATAACGCGAGTCACCAGCGAGTACACGGGCGCCTTTGCCCGGGAAACGTGCAGAGTAAGCCACGGTGAGTTCAAGACGGCAGCCGTGACGGAAATATTGGGTGCTTGCGGGCCGTGGCCGCCTGTGCTTCGTAACCAATCGAGCCAGAGCACGGCAATGAGGCCGCCGGTGGAGTGCGCATTAACAGTGACAGTTGTATGACCGGCGTGGTCTAACACTGCGAGTGCCCTGTTGAGATCCTCGAAGTAATTCGTTAGATCGCTGCAGCCATGCCAAGTCTGCCCCGGTTGGTGTGCGCGCCCGCACTTACGCAGGTCAATAGCGTAAAAGGCGTAGCCTTCGGCGTGGTACCGCTCCGCCACGTGCTTCTGGAAGAAATAGTCCGACATCCCGTGAATCCATAGAACCGCCGGACGTTTTTGGAAGTCGCTTGCCGACGAGTCGGGGCAGTAGCGGACCAATACCGCGTGTACGGATCCCTCACCGTCGGGGTCCTGGCCGAGTTCGATGACATGTTGGCTGTAGTCTTCGCCTAGGTTATCGGGGTTAAAGGTGGGGGTAACGAAATCGGGAATATCGGTAGTCACAGGGTCAAGCCTAGCGCCGATTACCGGGGGTAGTGGGAATGTGTGCCACAATAGATTATGGACTGAGACGGTAGCTCTCTTTTGCGTCTTTAGTTGTGTGCGCGCATGTGAGCGAGCGCTAGTTTGAATCACTAATCAAGTTAGTAAGGATGTTGACAGCAAAATGGCTGATAACAAGCTTCCTGCTTCCAGTGGCGACGAGGTAGACGTCGTCCTCATTGGTGCAGGTGTAATGAGTGCGACGCTGGGTGTGCTGCTCAAGGAGCTCGAGCCATCCTGGTCACAGGTTCTGTTCGAGCGTCTCGATCAGCCCGCCAAGGAGTCTTCCTCCCCGTGGAACAACGCTGGCACCGGCCACTCTGCTCTGTGTGAGCTGAACTACACGCCGGAGAAGAACGGCAAGGTCGATGTCACCAAGGCTAAGCTCATTAATGAGCAGTTCCAGGTTTCCCGCCAGCTGTGGACCTCGCTGATTGAAAACGGCACCCTGACTGACCCGAAGGAATTCATCAACCCAGTTGATCACACCACCTTCGCTCAGGGTCCGGAGCAGATGGCGTTCATGCGTCGTCGCTATGAGGCACTTGAGAAGGAGCCACTGTTCCACGGTCAGGAGCTCATTGAGGATCCGGACCGTTTCGCTGAGTACCTTCCGCTGATGTCCGAGGGTCGTGACTTCTCCAAGCCGGTCTCCGCTATTCGTAACCCGAATGGTACGGACGTTAACTTCGGTGCACTGACCAAGCAGTACCTGGCCGCACTGTCCGATATGGGTACTGAGATTCGCTACGGACACGAGGTCACCGGTCTGAAGCGCGACGGTTCCAAGTGGATCGTCACCGTGAAGAACCTGCACACCAAGGACGTTCGCACCCTGGTTGCCAACTTCGTATTCGTCGGTGCCGGCGGTGACGCACTGCCGCTGCTGCAGAAGGCTCGTATTAACGAGATTCGTGGTTTCGGTGGCTTCCCGGTCTCCGGCCAGTGGCTGCGCTGCACCAACGAGGAAGTCATTGCTAAGCATGACGCCAAGGTCTACGGTAAGGCTTCCGTCGGCACGCCGCCGATGTCCGTTCCGCACCTGGACACCCGTGTTATCGACGGCAAGCGCGGCCTGCTCTTTGGCCCGTACGCCGGTTGGAACATGAAGTTCCTCAAGAACGGTAACAACCTGGACCTGATTAAGTCTCTGCGTCCGGCCAACCTGCCGTCCATGATGGGTGTTGGTGTCCAGGAGATGGGGCTGACCAAGTACCTGATTACTGAGGTTCTGAAGGACTTCGACGCACGTATTGAGTCCCTGCGTGAGTACGTCCCGAACGCTCGCCCAGAGGACTGGGAGCTGATCGTCGCTGGTCAGCGCGTCCAGGTCATTAAGCCGATGAAGGCTCCGGTCTTCGGTACCCTCGAGTTCGGTACCGCGGTCATCAACTCGTGGGACGGCACCATTGCCGGCCTGATGGGTGCATCCCCGGGCGCTTCCATCGCTCCGGCTGTGATGATTAGCCTGATTGAGCGCTGCTTCGGCCGTCACATGGGCAAGTGGGCTCCGAAGCTGAAGGAGCTCGTCCCGTCCTACGGTACGCACCTGGCTGATGACCCGGCTCTGTTCAAGGAGGTCTGGGAGGCTTCCCAGAAGACCCTGAAGCTGGAGCGCTAGTAACTCGCTGAAGAGCTTCAAAGAGTTCAATTAAGCCAACATTGTTCTACCCCGCTGTGAGCCATCCGTTCGCAGTGGGGTAGAACTGTGCTTATGGAAAAAATCACGTCAGCGACCACTGCACAAACAGAGCCCACTTTTCCTTTTACTGCGATCGTCGGGCAGCAGCGACTACAGCTTGCGTTGATTCTGACCGCGCTATCCCCGGAGATTGGTGGTGTCGTCATCCGCGGTGAGAAGGGCACAGCCAAGACCACTACGGTCCGCGCGTTGGCGCCATTTCTCAGCGGATCGTTGGTAAACCTGCCACTCGGCGCTACGGAAGATCGAGTCGTAGGCTCCATCGATGTGGAGACCGTCCTGACTACCGGACACGCACAGTTCAATCCGGGACTACTCAGCGCGGCTGACGGTGGCATTCTCTATGTCGACGAGATTAACCTGCTGCCGGATCATCTCGTTGACTCCGTGCTCGATGCCGCAGCCACCGGTCGCGTGGTTGTTGAACGCGATGGTATCTCGCACTCCGCAACCTCCAGGTTCGTGTTGGTCGGCACGATGAACCCGGAAGAGGGCGAATTGCGTCCCCAGCTTCTCGACCGCTTTGGTCTCGCCATCGACGTCACCGCATCCAAGGATCCGGCTGTCCGCGCGGAAATCGTCGCCCGCCGCCTCGACTTTGACGCCGACCCGGAGAGCTTTGTCACGCGGTTCGCCGCCGACGACGATGCGCTACACGCTCGCATCGATCGCGCGCGCGCACTGCTTGACGACGTCGAATTGACCCCCAACATTCTTGGTCAAATTGCCACAGTGTGCGCTGCTTTTGATGTGGACGGGATGCGTGCCGACATCGTCATTGCACGTACCGCCCGCGCTCACGCTGCCTGGCGAGTAGCCGGGGACGAGTCGGCGCAGCCGGCACCCGGCAATCCAATTGAGATCACTGCGGAAGACATTAAGGTAGCTGCGGAAATGGCACTGCCGCACCGTCGTCGCCGTGACCCCTTTGATGAACCAGGACTGGACCAGGAACAGCTCGACGATGCTCTGCAGGATGCAGAGGAGCAGTTCCGAGATGACCAGAATCAGCCAGAGTCGAGTCCGGAGTCGGATCCAGAGCCCGATGCTGAGCAGGTCTCCCAGTTCGACTCCAACTCCGAACCTCAGGAGCCACAACAGTCGAATTCCTCGGGATCGAAGGGAGGTCGCGCCGCTGAAGGCGCCCCCTTTCGCCGTTCGTAAAATCAGCGTTGACGGTGTCGGCCAAGGGGATTCCGGTCGGCGTTCCAAGGCCATTGGCCCGCGGGGCAGCACCATTGGTGCCGAGCGGGGAGGCCATGGTCTCCACGTGCCGGCGACAGTGCTGGCGGCGGCCAATCGTGGCGCCCGCATGGGCGACTCCATGATTCCCCTGGAACCGGAGGACGTTCACGGCGCTATTCGACAGGGAACTGAGTCCAATCTGGTCGTCTTTGTCGTGGACACCTCGGGTTCCATGGCAGCACGCGACCGTCTGGCAGCCGTCACCGGCGCGGTCACATCGCTGCTGCGTGATGCCTACCAAAGCCGCGATAAAGTCGCTGTCATTACTTTCCGCGGAAATAACGCCGAATTAGTTTTACCGCCGACGAAGTCTATCGACACCGCAGTACGTCGCCTCGCAGATGTCCGCACTGGTGGCCGAACTCCATTGGCCGAAGGATTGCTGAAGGCACACGAAGTGGTAGTTCGGGAAGCCCATAGGGAGCCCACACGGCGCGCAATCATGGTCTTGCTCTCCGACGGCCGAGCAACGGGTAAAAATGGCCTGCAGCAGGCGAGGGCTGTGGCCGCAAAGATCCGTCGTCAAGCGTTGGCGGCGACGGTGGTTATCGACTGTGAGCGCTCTCGCGTGCGGCTGGGGCTGGCACAGGAACTCAGCGTGGAATTGGGTGCGACCTGCATAAATCTCTCCGAACTCAATGCCGAAGCCGTGGCGGGCGTGGTCCATGCCTATCATCGAGACCATGGCACAAGGAAAGCTTGACCCCAAATCAATTCCCAACGATGGACTGACCACCAGGCAGCGTCGCATGATTCCGATTACTGCGGTGCATACGGGCCCAGGTAAGGGCAAGTCCACCGCGGCATTCGGTATGGCGATGCGCGCGTGGAATCAGGGGATGAATATCGGTGTCTTCCAGTTTGTAAAGTCGGCAAAGTGGAAGGTTGGCGAGGAAGCTGTCATGCGCCGGTTGGGCGAGCTTCACGACGACACGGGGGAAGGCGGCCCGGTCGAATGGCACAAGATGGGCGAAGGTTGGTCTTGGTCGCGTAAGCAGGGCACTGAGGAGGACCATGCGGCAGCTGCTGCCGAGGGATGGCAGGAGATTAAACGGCGCCTGGAAAATGAGGTGCACGACTTCTACGTCCTCGACGAGTTCACCTACCCAATCAAGTGGGGTTGGATTGATGTCGACGATGTGGTGGAGACATTGAGGAACCGTCCCGGCCGCCAGCATGTGGTGATGACTGGCCGCGATGCGGATCCGAAGCTCGTGGAGGTCGCGGATCTGGTGACGGAGATGACCAAGATTAAGCACCCGATGGATGTCGGACGTAAGGGACAAAAGGGCATCGAGTGGTAGCGCCTGGAATTGTCATCGCGGCGACAGCTTCAGGCACGGGAAAGACGACAATCTCCACGGGGCTGATGCGTGCACTGTCGCGTCGTCACGCGGTGGCACCTTTCAAAGTCGGACCCGATTATATTGATCCTGGCTATCACGGGGTAGCCGCTGGTCGTCCCGGGCGCAATCTGGATTCCTTTATGTGCGCGCCTGAGATGATTGGGCCGCTCTACGCACATGGAGCTGCCGACAGCGATATTGCGGTGGTCGAAGGGGTTATGGGGCTTTTCGACGGCCGCATTGGTGACGACCCGCTATCGGTGGAGGGCTCGACGGCTGAGATTGCCTCACTGTTGGGCCTTCCGGTGGTGTTGGTGATTGATGCCCGGCATATGTCGCAGTCGGCGGCGGCTGTTGTCCACGGTTTCTCCACGCTTCGCACTGACGTCCGTGTCAGTGGCGTGATTATTAATCAGGTGGGCAGCCCGCGGCATGCGGACATCATTACCCGTTCTGTGGAGGCCATGGGGGTCGAGGTGCTCGGCGCTATTCCGCGAGTGACTGATATTGAGGTGCCCAGCAGGCATTTGGGGCTGGTCACTGCAGTCGAGCAGGGTGAGCAGCTAGAAGCGGTCATTGAATCGATGGCCAACTTGGTGGAAACCTACATCGACATCGACCGGATTATCCAGCTTGCCCGGCAGCCCTATCCAGCTGAACCATGGGCCCCTGCACAGTTCGTTGCACCGCTGGCTCTTAATCGCCGCGTGCGCGTGGCGGTCGCGGCGGGTCCTGCGTTCTCGTTTACCTATGCAGAGCACCGTGAGCTATTGCAGGCCGCTGGAGCCGAGGTCGTGGATTTTGACCCATTGGTTGACGAACTGCCGGAAGCCGAAGGCTACATCGTGCCCGGTGGATTCCCGGAAGAGCATGCCGACGCGCTATCTATTCGTGATGACATTCGCCGCGATCTACGTCAGGCTGCCGACGATGGTGCGCTGATCCACGGCGAATGCGCGGGGCTGCTCTGGCTGCTTGAAGATCTCGGTGGGCGCCGTA
>NZ_KV836314.1:239068-247262 GCF_001838335.1 Corynebacterium sp. HMSC075F02
TCGGTGGGCGCCGTATGTGTGGCATCATCCCGGGGCGAGCGCACATGGCACGGTTGAAGCTGGGGTACCGGGAGGCTGTGGCGCTGACTGATTCTGTGCTGTGCCCGGTAGGAACGCGCGTGCGCGGTCACGAGTTCCACAAGACAGCCCTCACCGATGACACCGCAAGTGTCGCTGCTGCGGCCGGGTGGCAACCAGCCTGGGGTTGGCGTGGATATCAAGGCGAAACAGTTCGCGACGGCTTCGTTTCCGAGTCTGGGCGGATTCATGCCGGTTACCTGCATGTTCATCCGGCGGGTGCGCCGGGGAACGTCAGTCGCTTTGTCGCTTCGTGCGCCGGGTAAAGTGTTAGCTATGAGTTTGCTTCTCAAAGACTACGGTGTGTTGGTGATTGGCGGTTCCACGGCTGCAGAGCGCGTGATTCCTCGGCTGTTGGACTCTGGCGCTGATGTCACTGTGTGTGAAGGTGGGGAAGTAACAACTGCGATTGAGGCCTGGGCTGCAGACGGCCGTATTACTTTGACCCGCACCGGTTTTACCGAGGCGATGAGCTGGGGCAAGGCTCTCATGGTCTGCTGTGACGAGGCGTTGTTGCGTGAGGTGACTCTAGAGGGACACCGCCGAGGTATTCTCGTCGACGATGAAACCGGGGCTTCCAGCCCGCTTACTCCTGTGGCGCTGACCGGCCGTCGCGCGTCGCGCGCTGGGGACCTCGCTGGTCAGGTCGCACTCGTAGGCGGTGGCCCGGGCGACCCCGGTCTGATTACCGTTGAGGGGCGTCGCTTGCTCCGGCTTGCCGACGTTGTCGTTGCAGACCACCTCGGTCCACTGTCGCTGCTCGGTGACTTGGAGCCGGATGTCGAGATTATTGATGCCGGCAAGCTTCCTTACGGCCGCGCCATGGCTCAGGAGCGCATCAATGAACTGCTAGTTCATCGTGCCCGTGAGGGCTACTTTGTGGTCCGGCTCAAGGGTGGCGATCCGTACATCTTCGGCCGCGGTTTTGAAGAGCTTCAGGAGCTGCAGAAGGCTGGGGTACCGGTTCGCGTTGTGCCGGGTATTACTTCAGCACTGGCGGTACCGGGGACGATTGGCATCCCAGTTACTATGCGTGGCGTCAACCATGAATTCACTGTTGTGTCCGGTCACGTCCCACCGGGGCACAGGAAATCGCTGGTCAATTGGGATGCGCTGGGCCGGATGCACGGCACTATTGCCATCATTATGGGAGTTAAGAACGGGCCAAAGATTGCCGAGGCTCTGATGAAGGCCGGCCGCAGCCCGAAGACTCCGGCTGCGGTCATCCAGGACGGCACGCTGCCGAATCAGAGGTCGCTACGCTGCACACTCGGCGAGCTTGGCGAGAAAATGGTCGAAGAGGCAATCAAGCCGCCCGCGGTTATCGTCATCGGTGAAGTCGCCGGTCTGGATGAGGGCGATGAGTAAGAACAACAAGTTGAGCAACAACAAGTCGAGGAAGCGTGAGCCAGAGCAGCAAAAGGCAGGGCTTGTTACCCGACTGCTTGCCGACGATCAGCTGCGTAGCGCCATCTGGATGGGCGCTGCGACCTTCCTGGTGTTCTACCTCGGAACCATGATCATCTTCCGACTCCTTCTCCTCGGCGGAGAAGGATCGCGATACGACAGCATTTTCATCGCTATTATCGCTCTGATTGCCGCCATTGTGGCAGGCCGAAAGCGCTACAACGACGACATTTAGTTTTCCGGGACGCGGAAGATGAGGGTGTCGTCGTCAAGCGAGACGTCGTATCCTGCGGCGCGTGCGATGTCGACGGCCTCTGTGGGGGAGGTCGGTGTCGTGTCGGAAAGGGCGATGGCGCGGGCAAATAGGCCCTTGTAGTGCTTGTTGAAGTGGCTGACGATTTTGCCCTCGGCGGTGAGCACGGTCATCGTTGTCGCGCTCTTGACTTTGCCCAAATTGGCGTAGGTGCCGGAACGAAGGTCGATGAGGAAGTCGACATCATTGAGAGCCTCGGTGATGGCGGTACCCCAACGGCGCTTCATTGTGGGAGCCGCGTCGGCAGGCTGATCCGCGAAGGGGAGCTTGACCGTACCAGAGAGACGGTAGTGGGGGATGAGGTCGTCCCCGCCAATGACACCGAAGAGCGCTGACCCGATGGCGAGTCGAGCACGGCCGGTTTCCGGCAAATCGCTGGGGGAGAGTGCGTCGTAGAGCACCCCGGTATAACGCTCGAGAGCCGGCATGGTCGGCGACTCTAGGAGCGCGGCATTAGCTGTGACTTCGTCAGCAAGCCGTGGCCCCAGCTTCAGTGTTTCCATCGCGGCTTCCCTGTTCGCACTTAGCGCCACGAGATCGGCTGCAATGCGCTCGCGGATGGGGTTGAGGGAGCCGAAGCTCAGCGAGGAAAAGTCTACTGCGGGATGGCTGCCACCAGTGGCTTTGGTTTCAGAGGGGGGTAGGACTACGAGCATGGGCACCATAGTAATGCCCCGCATGTTGCGAAGAATGATCGACGGGTAAAATCAGCATTCATGATTACGCGAATGTCCCAGCTGTTCCTGCGCACACTGCGCGAGGATCCAGCTGACGCCGAGGTCCCTAGCCACAAGCTGCTCGTCCGTGCCGGCTACATCCGGCGAACTGCCCCTGGTGTGTACTCCTGGCTGCCACTGGGCTTGAAGGTTCTGCGCAACGTAGAGAAGGTTGTGCGCGAGGAGATGGAAGGCATTGGCGCACAGGAGCTGGCATTCCCTGCACTGCTCCCGCGTGAACCGTACGAGGCGACGAATCGGTGGACCGAATACGGCCCCGAGCTGTTCCGTCTGAAGGATCGCAAGGGCGCGGACTACCTGCTGGGGCCGACGCACGAAGAGATGTTCGCGCTGGCTGTCAAGGATCTTTTCAGCTCCTACAAGGATTTCCCGACGACGCTGTTTCAGATTCAGACCAAGTACCGCGACGAGGCTCGCCCGCGCGCTGGTATTCTGCGTGGCCGCGAGTTCGTGATGAAGGACTCTTATTCCTTCGACATGGACGACGAGGGGCTGGAGAATTCTTATCAGCAGCACCGCGGTGCCTACCAGCGAATTTTTGACCGGCTGGGCATTAAGTACGAAATCTGCCACGCCACCTCCGGCGCTATGGGCGGTTCGGCCTCCGAGGAGTTCCTGGCTGTTAGCGAAAGTGGCGAAGACTCCTTCGTAGTCTCCACCGACGGTGAGTACGCCGCCAATGTGGAAGCCGTGAAGATTCCGGCAGTTGAACCGCAGCCGATTGAGGGACAACCGGAGGCGAAGGTTTACGAGTCTCCGAACTGCACCACAATCGCAGCACTTGTTGATTGGGCCAATGGTGCGGACCTCGGACGCGAGGTCACTGCTGCCGATACTTTGAAGTGCGTTCTCGTCGCCGTCGACCCGAAGAAGGTCGATAAGGAGGGCAACGCCCTGCCGGAACAGCTCACCGCAATCCTGGTTCCCGGTGACCGTGAGGTCGATGAAAAGCGTCTTGAAGTCGCATTTGAACCGGGTGAGGCGCGCTTGCTGGAGGACAAGGACTTCGCAGCCAATGACTTCCTGATCAAGGGCTACGTCGGCCCGCAGGGGCTCGCCGATCGCGGTGTGAAGGTCCTAGCTGACCCCCGCGTGGCGGAGGGCACAAATTGGATTACAGGAGCCAACGAGGAAGGCAAGCACATCGTCGATGTGGTCGCTGGTCGCGACTTCCAGATTGATGGTATTTGCGATGTCGCAGAGGTGCGTGACGGCGACCCGGCTCCGGAGGGGCATGGCACGCTAAAGATCGAGCGCGGAATCGAGATCGGTCACATTTTCCAGTTGGGCCGCAAGTACACCAACGCCTTTGAAATCGACATCCTCGATGTCAACGGTAAGCGTGCTCGTCCGACGATGGGGTCCTACGGCATTGGCGTGTCCCGCCTGGTCGCTGTCCTCGCGGAACAGCAGTTGGATGAAAAGGGCCTCAAGTGGCCAGTTGCCGCGGCACCGTACAAGGTTCACATCGCTGTGGCCGGCAAGAACGCCGAAGCAGCTGAGGCCGCTGAACAGCTGGCGGAAGACCTCAGCCAGCAGGGCATTGAGGTGCTTTTCGACGACCGTCCGAAGGTCAGCCCCGGTGTGAAGTTCAAGGACGCCGAGCTGCTGGGTATGCCGTTTGTGGTCATCTTTGGCCGTGGCTACGCGGACGGCAAGGTGGAGCTGCGTAACCGCCTGACCAACGAGACCGACGAGGTCGCCGCTGACGGCATTGCAGCTCACGTCGCGGAGCTGGTTCGCAAGGCTTAGAGCCCGGGCAACGGCTCCAAGTTGTTGCCACCTAGCGCTGCCGCTCCGGCGGCAGCCACGCCAGCTGCCTGCAGCGCGAACATACGCATCCGAGGGTTATTAGCAGCGAGCAATACGTCTTCCCACGCCTGGGCACAATAGCGCTCCAATGCAATCATGTAATCGACGGGTGCCGTATCTGGCGAAGGAGCGCCTTCCGGCATATAGCCAGGTGCGCTCTCCGGCACCTCAACGTCGGAATCCTCCAAAATTAGTCGGGCACGATCGCGCAAAATTCGGTGGCGCTCGCCACGGGCCAAAAGTGCAGTAGTGGTATCGCCTCCGACACGTGGTGCGGCTACGCCGACACCGTAAATCATCATGTATTCGGCTTGCAGTGCCTTAGTCATCTGTTCTTCGGCACCCGAGATTTCATCCCTGTCACTGGGAATCAATGGGACAAGCTCCTCCCACTCAGCGCCCGCAACACGCAGAGCGAGGACGATACCGCCATCGACAGCCGTGGCGAGGCGCGCAGTGTGCTCCTCCCGCAATGCAGTGCGTGAATCCAGGGCATTCGTCAGTACGGGATTGTTTCGCGAGTCCGTGAGCAGTAGCTTCGCGTCGGAACCGGTAACCAGGGATCCTGGGACTGCTACGTCCGAGCCACATTCATCGACAGGTTTACCGTCCTTGTGGGTGCCGCAGGCGCGTGTGATTTCCTTATCCAGTTCGGTAACCTGCGCGGAGCGCACCGCTGCGAGGTCAGGATTGGCGTCGCTAAGCGACTGTGCATCGCGCGCCGCCAGCGCATGGAGAACCTCAATGGCGTAATCGGGGCGCGGTGCCACCAGATGCGAGCACGCGGAAAGCGCAGGAAGTGATCCCACGGCGAGGGCAGCAGCGAGGAAGCCACGGCGCGAGAGAGTACGAGTGCGATGCGATGCGGAAGCAAAACTGGGGGAGGGAGGTTCAACAATCACCTCACTATGGTGCCACGGCGGGCGGCACTTTGTGTCAATGCGGTATGTGGAAAGCGCCCAGGTGCGCAATTCCTAGTACTTGACCTGTAGACTCTACGACTATGGCGATACCCGCACCCGAGAAAATTGAACAGTTTGTGAGCCCGGCGCTCGCACAAATCGGCCTGGATGTGGAAGATGTCAAGGTCGTTCGCGCCGGCGCAAAGTCACAGGTCATTGTGTTAGTTGACGCAGATGAGCGTCCTGACCTCGATGTTCTGGAACAGGCCACGTATGAAGTATCTTCGGCTCTGGATGCCGCGGAGGCACGTGGTGAAGCGGACTTCGGCGCTCAGGGCTACACCTTGGAAGTTTCCACTCCTGGTATTGACGCACCGCTGACCCAGCCTCGGCACTGGCGTCGTAACCGTGGTCGTATTGCGGAGATTTCGCTTGCCGACGGTTCCGCGATTGCAGCCCGCATTGGTGCGCTGTCGCCGGATGAAGAATCCATCATTCTCGTTACCTCTAAGGGGCCAAAGGGACGTTTGAAGGCTGTTGGCCAGCGTGTCCAATTAACCAATGTGGCCCGTGCAGTGGTACAAGTTGAATTCTCTAATCCGCCCGCAGCCGAGAAGGATTTTGCGGGACTAGACTATGACGATGCCTTGACCAGGCTGGAGGATAACAAGTGAAGATTGAACTAGCTGCCCTGCGAACCTTGGAAAAGGAAAAGGGTATTCCTGTCGACGAAATGCTGGGACTGGTCGCCCGAGCATTGCGTGAAAGCTACCGTAACACCACCGCACCGGCACAGTATGCGCGCGTCGAAATCGACCGTGAGACCGGTGACGTCATAGTCTTTGCCCAGGAGCGAGACGACGAGGGCAATCTCATCTCCGAATGGGACGACACTCCGGAGGACTTCGAGCGTACCGCTGCATTCGCTGTTCGTCAGACCATCCTTTCGCGTCTGCGGGATGCGGAGAGCGATAAGGTTCTCGACGAATACGCAGACCTGTCTAATCAGGTCATTTCCGGCGTGGTCCAGCGCGATGTCTATGCCAATGAAAAGGGCATTGTCGTCGTCCACATCGGTTCGGAGGCCAACGGCCGAGACGGTATTCTGATGCCGGCTGAGCAGCTGCCAGGTGAGGAACTCAAGCACGGTGACCGCATCAAGTGCTACGTCGTCGGTGTGAACAAGACACCGCGCGGTGTTGCGATTCACCTGTCACGCACGCATCCGGAGCTCATTCGTAAGCTCTTCGAACTTGAAGTTCCGGAAGTTGCCGATGGGGCAGTGGAATTGATTTCCATTGCGCGCGAGGCCGGTCACCGCACCAAGGTTGCTGTACGCCCCACGGTCAAGGGCCTCAACGCTAAGGGCGCCTGCATTGGGCCCCGCGGTCAGCGTGTGAACTCGATTATGAATGAGCTCAAGGGCGAGAAGATTGACATCATCGACTACGACGAGGATCCGGCGAAGTTCGTTGGTAACTCGCTGGCGCCCGCCAAGGTAGTTAGTGTCAAGATTCTGGACATGGACGAGCGCCGTGCACACGTTGTGGTGCCCGACTACCAGCTCTCTCTTGCTATCGGCAAGGAGGGACAGAATGCCCGTCTGGCGGCTCGTCTGACCGGCTGGCGAATCGATATCCACTCCGACGCGGAGTAGACACAACGTCAGCGTCCCAGCGGTTGCGAAAGTGGCGGGAAAGTGCCTAGGGGGTTGGCACTTTTCCGCCTTTTCGGGTTATGCTGGGAGGTGGCCAAACGACAAGGCGTGATTTTCCTATGCGAATTTTCGCGCTGAATTTCTTAGCAGGAAGGTGGGTGCGTCAGGAGTATGACGACTTCGCGGGTGCTAAACCCGAATTCGACAACTCATACGCCTGCACCCACACGTACCTGTATTGCAACTAAGCAGCGCCACAATTGCTCGGAGCTGCTACGCATTGTCGCCACCACCCGTTCAGATGGCTCAGTAGCCGTCGTTGCTGATCCGCATCGTCGGATGCAGGGGCGAGGTGCCTGGATCACCCCAACACTAAAGGCTTGGGAGATCGCCGACAAGCGCCGTGCATTTGGCCGCGCACTGAAGGTATCTACGCAGGTAGATGCGTTTCCGGTTAAACAGTTTATCGCCACGCACTACGAAGCGGCGGAGGGTTTCGCCCCCGCTGACGATGTGCGTGTCGCTAAGCAGGGAGGCAGGAAAAATGACAACAGAAAGACCTGAACACTGATGAGCACACGATGAAGCATCAGCGATGAACGGCAATAGATAAGAGGGAGCCCTGCAGGCGCTCTCGGTGCGCGGACAAATCCGCCATCGGGCGCTGCTCGGCCCCCACTAGTGAGGAGAGCAGTGTCCGGAAAGCTACGTGTCCATGAGCTCGCTAAGCAGCTCGGGGTCACCAGCAAAGAACTACTCGCCGAGCTGAAGGCTCAGGGCGAGTTTGTTAAGACCGCTTCTTCGACGGTGGAACCACCCGTCGTCAGGAAGATGAAGAAGGTCTACGAAGAGAAGAATGCTGGCGCAGGTGCTGACGCGTCTGCCCAGGCCCCAACTACCAAGGCTGCTGCTAAGTCGGGTGCCAAGCCAGCTGCAAAACCAGGCGCTAAGCCTGCTGCACCAGCGGCGGCAAAGCCGAGTGCCAAGCCAGCTGCACCGTCCCGTTCGCCGAAGCCGGGACAAGAAATGCCACGCCCGCCGAAGCCTGCTGGCCCGAAGCCAGGGCCGAAGCCAGGCGCACGCGCACCGCGTGTGGCGAACAACCCATTCTCGACCGGCGGATCCTCCCGTCCGGCACCGCGGCCGTCCAACATGCCGCGTCCGCAGGGTGGAAACGGCCGTCCGGGCCCGAAGCCGGGAGCACGCCAGGGTGGCCCTCGCCCGCAGGGTGGAAACGGCCGTCCGGGCCCGAAACCGGGAGCACGCCAGGGTGGCCCTCGCCCGCAGG
>NZ_KV836314.1:247362-350044 GCF_001838335.1 Corynebacterium sp. HMSC075F02
AGCACGCCAGGGTGGCCCTCGCCCGCAGGGTGGACAGGGCCGCGGTAATAAGCCGAGCGGCAATCGTCCGACTCCGGCAATGATGCCTTCGCACCCGAACCCGGGGCAGATGCCTGCAAAGGCAAGCCGCGGTGGCGGTGGCGGTGGCTTCGGCGGCCGTGGTCGCGGCCCGGGTGGCCCGGGTGGCGGACCGCGCGGTGGTCGCGGCGGACGTCGCGGTGGAACTGCAGGTGCATTCGGGCGACCAGGAGGCGCCCCGCGTCGCGGACGTAAGTCGAAGCGTCAGAAGCGCAACGAGTACGAGGCAATGCAGGCACCATCCGTGGTAGGCGGCGTTAAGCTGCCCAACGGTAAGGGCACGACCATTCGCCTCGCACGTGGTGCATCCCTGTCTGACTTCGCTGAGAAGATTAACGCCGATGCAGCATCGCTGGTCCAGGCGTTGTTCAACCTCGGCGAAATGGTGACGGCAACTGCATCGGTCTCCGACGAGACCCTGCAGCTGCTCGGCGACGAGATGGATTACAAGGTCCAGGTCGTCTCGCCTGAGGATGAGGACCGCGAGCTCCTCGAGTCCTTCGACCTCCAGTTCGGTGAGGACGAGGGCGACGATGAGGACCTGGAGCAGCGCCCGCCAGTGGTAACTGTGATGGGTCACGTCGACCACGGTAAGACGCGCCTGTTGGACACGATTCGTAAGGCCAACGTCGGTGGCCACGAGTCCGGTGGTATTACCCAGCACATCGGTGCCTACCAGGTGCCGGTGGAGCTCGACGGTGAGAAGCGCAAGGTTACCTTCTTGGATACCCCGGGTCACGAGGCGTTTACCGCCATGCGTGCTCGTGGTGCCAAGTCGACCGATATCGCGATTCTGGTTGTTGCAGCTGATGACGGCGTCATGCCGCAGACGGTTGAGGCTATTAACCACGCCAAGGCCGCTGATGTGCCGATTGTCGTTGCAGTCAACAAGATTGATAAAGAAACTGCAGATCCGCAGAAAATTCGTGGTCAGCTGACTGAATACGGTCTCACTGACGAAGAGTGGGGCGGCGACACTATGTTCGTCGATATCTCCGCTAAGCAAGGTCTCAACATCGATCAGCTTCTCGAAGCAGTGCTGTTGACTGCCGATGCTTCGCTGGATCTGCGCGCCAATCCGGATATGGACGCTCAGGGTGTCGCCATTGAGGCTCACCTTGACCGTGGCCGTGGTCCGGTGGCAACCGTTATCGTTCAGCGCGGTACGTTGCGCGTCGGTGATTCCATCGTTGTCGGTGACGCATATGGTCGTGTTCGCCGCATGGTCGATGAGTACGGCAACGACGTCGATGAGGCCGGTCCTTCCCGTCCGGTTCAGGTGCTCGGCCTGACCTCCGTACCGGGTGCTGGTGACAACCTCCTGGTTGTTGACGAGGATCGTACGGCCCGCCAGATTGCAGACCGCCGCGACGCACGTCGTCGTAATGCGCTGCAAGCACGTCGTCGCAAGCGCGTCTCCCTGGAGAACCTGGACGAGATCCTGAAGGAGACCAACACCCTCAACCTGATCCTGAAGGGCGACAACGCCGGTACCGTCGAGGCACTGGAAGAAGCCCTGCTCAAGATCGAGGTCGACGACGAGGTCGCACTGAACATCATCGACCGTGGTGTCGGTGCTGTTACTCAGACCAACGTCACGCTGGCTGCTGCGTCTGACGCCGTCATCATCGGCTTCAACGTTCGCTCCGAGGGTAAGGCCACAGAGGTTGCCAACGCTGAGGGCGTTGACATCCGCTACTACACGGTGATTTACCGTGCTATCGAGGATGTTGAGGCTGCTCTGAAGGGCATGCTCAAGCCGGTCTACGAGGAGAAGGAGATTGGTCGTGCAGAGATTCGCGCCATCTTCAAGTCCTCCGCAGTTGGCCTCATCGCCGGCTGTATGGTCGAGTCCGGCAAGGTCCGCCGCAACGCGAAGGCTCGCCTGGTTCGTGACGGCAACGTCATTACGGATTCGGCGACTATCGAGTCGCTGAAGCGAGAGAAGGACGATGCTACCGAGGTCGCAGCCGGTTACGAGTGCGGTATGGTGCTGTCTTACCCGGACATCCAGGTGGACGACGTTATCGAGGTCTACGAGATGGTCGAGGTTCCGCGCACGTAGCAACGTAAGCTAAACACTGCGTGAACTTTGATAAGGCGCTCCCTTCGGGGAGCGCCTTTTTGCGTATCGTGTTCGTTATGGGCTTCAAAACTAATCTCTTTGCACTCTCAGATGAACTGCCGCGAACGAATATTTTGAATTATCCTCCTGCGAGCGCAGAGGAGACTCTTGCGCAATTGGACAAGATTTGGCCAGGGAAATTCGCCTTTGATTCCGAAGAAACCATTGAGGATGGTCATAATTGGTACTTCCACGCGGTAGCGTTTGGGCCAACGCTGCTTTTCGGGACCGACGACGTATACGACCTTATTGAGGACCCAGCGTTGGCGAACGATCCTCGCGAAAGTTGGTCACTGTGCATCAATAGTGTTGTCGATTTCTGCCACTATAAGACTCCTACCAGGGAATTAGAAGCAAGCTGCGAAGACTATGATTTTGACATGCAGCGGTTTTTCAGCTCTGGACGACTGTTGGATTTTGAGGTACCGTTCGCTAACGGTGAACACGTCGAGGTACTACATCCGACGGATGTGGCTGAATGGGAACAAACCCATGGCAGTGTGGCGCCCAAGGATAAAAATAGTGAGGTAAGTTACCTTTTCCATCCGCTGGAGCTAGGTAATGCTGCGGTTAAATGGATTTTCGGCATCGAGGGAGAAACACCATTGCAGGATAGTGTGATGGATTCACTGCCTGACTGCTCCCATGTTAATGGGTTACCGATGTACAACTTCGTGGAGCGCCGTTAAGAGCGTACGGGTAGGCTGCGTTTCAGCTGCGCAATTCCGTAGTAGCGACTCCCCATGCCGTCGATGACATCGATGGTGGTGGCAGTGTTGTCGTGATGATTAATGGGTTAATAACAAAGGGCGAGCGTGCGGCGAAGCAATTGACTGCACTCGGTAAACGGGTGCGGGCGAAGTCGCGAAACATGCGGTTCGAAGTTGAGTAGTGTTTTGCGTGTTAGTATTAGCAGTCCTTTGTATTGAACCGTTTTGCCGGATCCCAAATGGGTCTTTGTCAGCGAAGGGGCACTTCAGGCCCCACGCTAAATGGGGTCTAGCTACGAATCGTTACGCACAGGTAGAGATAGATAGGGAGTAGCCAAAAATGGCAGATCCAGCACGCGCGCGCAGGCTGTCCAAGCGTATTCAGGAGATTGTCGCCAGCGCAATTGAGCGTGAGATTAAGGACCGGCGGCTGGAGTTTGTGACTATCACCGACTGCCGCGTCACCGGCGATTTGCACGACGCCACAGTTTTCTACACTGTGCGCGGACGTACGCTCGACGAGGAACCGGACTACGAGTCGGCAGCAGCAGCGCTGGAAAAGGCGAAGGGGCAGCTACGTTCCCTGGTCGGTCGTGGCACCGGTGTGCGCTACACACCGACGCTGGCTTTTGAGGTTGACACGGTGCCGGAGATTTCCGCGCACCTTGAGGAGCTGCTCGATAAGACTCGCGCGCGCGACGCGGAATTGGCTGAGCAGGCTAGAAACGCAAAGCCCGCAGGCGATGCCAACCCATACCGCGACGAGGAGTAAAACTCTCCACCGGCCACATCTATCGATGAAAGGGGCACCCACGTGACCACTTCTCCGCAGGCTCAGGAGCAGGCAGCTCACCAGCTTTCCCAGGCGATTAATCGCCGCATGTCCAAGCCGATTCAGCAGATGCAGGATATGCTTGCCGACGCCAAGAAGGTCGGCGTCATTGCCCATGTTCACCCCGATGCGGATGCGATTGGTGCTGCATCTGCGATGGTCATGGCACTTGTACAGCGTGGCATTTCGGCTGTAGCCAGCTACGGTGAGAGCGATTTGCCAGCCAAGTCGCTGTTGACCATCCCCGGATGGGAGCGATTTGTCGAGTACACGGACTTGGATGAAGACATTGACACGTGGGTGACTGTCGACTGCGCAAGCCCGGGGCGCCTCGGTGCGCTGGAAGATCGCGTGATGGCCTCCGACCGCGTTATCAATGTTGACCATCACGCGACCAACACTCGCTTTGGGTCCGTCAACATGGTTGACGAACGCGCAGAGTCCTCGACCATGGTGCTCCTGGACTTCTTTGGTGTCTGGGGTATCAAGCTGACCACGCCGATGGCTCATGCTCTCTATGCAGGGCTGTTGACGGACACCGCATCGTTCCAGTTCGGCCATTCCCGCATGCACACTGCAGCGGCGCGCCTGCTGGATAAGGGGCTCAATCCGCGCACGATTGGTGCACAGCTGCTGGAAGAACATCCGTTTGCCTACCTTCCATTCCTGGGCAAGGTGCTTTCCACCGCGACATTGGTGCCCGAGTGGGGCGACGGCGCTGGCCTAATCCACGTCGTCATTGAGCACGACCAGACCGCCGAAGTTGGCCACGATGAGATTGAATCGGTCGTGGACATTGTGCGTACGACTAATGCGGCCGACGTCTGTGCCGTGCTTAAGGAGTATGAGCCAAACCAGTGGGCCGTCTCGCTGCGTTCTCGCGAGCTTGTCGATGTCTCCCAGGTCGCCCTGGAAATTGGCGGCGGTGGCCACGAGCGTGCCGCCGGTCTGACTCGGGAGTGCAGCAAGGATGAGCTGCTGCAGGCCATCCTGGACACCAGCGATGTCGCAGCCCAGGCACGCCGAGGCACGAGCGAGGCCTAGGGGATTGTCGGACTCGCGAGAAACTCAGGAGCGCACTGAGATTGAGCAAACTGGCATAGAGCGAACCGGGCACAGTGCGAAGTCAGATGTCAGCCTTCGCGCAATCGTTTCGCTGGCGCTGCCAGCGTTGGGTGTTCTTGCCGCGCCCGCACTCTATGTGCTGCTGGATACGGCTGTCATTGGTCGGCTTGGAGCTGTCCAGCTTGCGGCGCTTGCCGCTGGTTCGACGGTATTTTCCGTGGTAACTACGCAGCTCACTTTCTTGGCTTACGGCACGACCGCCCGATCAGCGCGAGCCTTTGGCAGGGGCAACGTGGACGAGGCGGTTGAAGAGGGATTGCAAGCGACGTGGGTCGCCATCTTTGTGGGCCTTAGCCTCTTTGCCATCATCGTGGGGTTGGCACCAGTATTTACCGGTTGGTTAGCTCCTCATCCGGAGGTCGCTCATGATGCCGGGCAGTGGTTGCGAGTTGCTGCCTTCGCCATTCCGCTGACGTTGATTGCGCAGGCTGGAAATGGTTGGTTGCGCGGTATCCAAAACACCCGCGCGCCGCTGCTATTTGTGCTCTCAGGCCTTGTTCCGGCCGCCATTGTGATTGTGCCGCTGGTCCGCGCCTTCGGCCTCGAGGGCTCTGCGCTGGCCGTTCTCTTCGGCGAATTGATTACCGGCGGACTGTTCCTCCGCAGTCTTTTCAAAGAGTGCTCTAGCCGCAAGCTTTCCATGCGCCCGAATGGCGCCATTATCAAAAGCCAGCTGGTCCTCGGCCGCGATCTCATCGTTCGCTCCTTGTCCTTCCAGGTAGCGTTCCTCTCCGCCGCAGCGGTTGCTGGCCGCGTTGGGCCGACCACGCTCGGTGGGCACCAGGTCATGCTGCAACTGTGGAACCTGATTTCGTTGGTGCTCGACTCGCTAGCGATTGCTGCACAGACGCTCGTCGGTGCAGCGTTGGGCGGTAGCTCCACGGCCGTTGCCCGCTGGACTGGCAAGCGCGTGACGGTCTGGTCAAGCGTCATTGCCCTCGGCCTAGCGGCTGTTTTCGCAGTAGGTAATGCCAGCATCGTCCGCATTTTTACCGACGCAACAGGCGTGATTGACGCAGTCACCGCCGGACCATGGTGGATTCTTGTCGCAATGATTCCTATCGGCGGTGTCGTCTTCGCGCTCGATGGCGTGTTGCTCGGCGCCGGCGACGCAGCCTTCCTCCGTAACGCCACCGTTAGCGCGGTCCTGTGCGGATTCCTCCCACCGGTCTGGCTGGCGCAGGCATTTGGCTGGGGGCTGACCGGCGTGTGGTGCGGTCTCTTGGCCTTCATGATTCTGCGACTAATCTTTGTCGCTACCCGTTTCCGTGGAGAGAAATGGTACGGCATCAGCGCATGAGTGTGCTTGCCGACGTCCAGGAGTATCTGGCCAGGCATTTGCCCGCCGGTAGCCGGCTAGTTATTGACTCCAATGCCGAGCGTCCGTTTAGTGATGCGGAATTGCAGCAGCTCCGTAGCGCTGAGTTGAGGCTGTCTGATAGTGCAGCACCTGTTCGAATCCGTGATTTCACCCGAGGGCGCCTCGCTGCGCATGAGGCGGTGCAACGGCTAGGAGAGCCTGCCCCACATGGGATTGGCATGTCGACCACCGGAGCGCCGCTGTGGCCGCGAGGAGTCGTGGGGTCAATTAGCCATTGCGACGGGGCCGTGGCAGCCGTGTCCGCGAGCGCTGAACAGCTGCAGGGGATTGGCATCGATGTCGAGGTCGAGCAGACTCTAGAGTTAGGAATCATCGAGGCAGTCTTGCGCACTGACGAAGCACGCCTTGACCCGCTGGTGCAATTTAGCGCCAAGGAATCAATGTACAAACTCTGGGAGCCGATAGTCGGGCAGTGGCTAGACTTCGACGAAGTCTCCGTCCAACTGCGAAAGAAACGGATAGCAGCGCGAGGTTTTTCCCGAGGACTCACAGGCGGACCTTTACAGCTAACGTTTCACCGTGAGATTCCCGACGCCTTCTGCGGAGTAAAAGGCTTCTGGGCTCGCGGTGCAGGCATCGTTGCAACCGCGGTGTGGCTCGAGCAGTCTTAAAATCCTTGAGAGGTAGTCACAGCGTGGCCGGGCGCACCACGAAGACCGTCTTAGCCCGTTTGCCAGATTCTGTGAGCAGCGCCGGAACCTTTCCCGTTGGTGACACCGCCGCATAGACTCCAGGTTTTCCGATCGGCTCCAGCCACTTGCCCTGAGCCAAATCAGCCGCCTGCTGTTCAGTAATTTCGCGGGTATCAAAGCAACGCAGGCAGGCCTCGTCCAGACTCATCGGCAGCAAGGAAGCGGCGCGCTCCGGGACTGGGCGTCGCATCTCCGCAATTTCTGGATGGGCGGTGTCGAACTGCTCGGCCTTCGCCGTGAGCTCGTCGATAGTCAACGCCTCATCAATAGTGAAAACGCCGGCGGCAGTACGCCGCAGAGCAGTGAGATGACCACCGACTCTCAGTGCATCCCCCAAGTCACGAGCTAGGGCGCGGATGAAAGTGCCGGCAGAGCAGTCGACCTCCACGTCGATATCGATGCACTCCCCGGGGCGCGAAGGATCGGAGTCGTGGCGGATGTCCAGAACCTCATAGCGGGTGATCGTCACTGGGCGCGCAGGGATATCGACCTTCTCACCACGGCGGATGCGCTCGTAGGCGCGGACACCGTCAATCTTCACCGCTGATACCGCCGCGGGTTTTTGCATGATTGTGCCGGTGAACTTCGCAATTTCCGCTCGAACCATTTCATCAGTCACCGATGCCGCCGAGGATTCGGAGAGCAACTCGCCTTCGGCGTCGTCGGTAAGCGTGGCAGCGCCGAGTCGAATGGTGGCTTGGTAGGACTTCGTGTCGGCGTGGACATGTGGCAGGAAACGGGTGCCGCGGCCGATGCCGAGGACGAGCACACCGGTGGCCATTGGGTCGAGGGTACCGGAGTGGCCGACCTTCTTGGTGCGGAAGATGCGACGGAGTTTGCCCACTACATCGTGGCTTGTCCAGCCTTGGGGCTTGTCGACGATAACAATGCCGGAGTCTGCAATCGGATCGAAGTCGGTCATAGACGCAATCCTATGTTGCGCTATATGCGGTGTGTTAAACGGTGACCAGTTACACTGGCTCTTTGTGGAGATTTGGTATGGCTTGGACAATGCACCCGAAGACCTGGGGGACACGGTCGTAACCATCGGAGTGTTCGATGGTATTCATCTTGGGCATAAGCGCCTGATAGCTGCTGCGGTCAGTGACGCTCGCGCTCGTGGCGTGAAGTCGCTGTTGATGACTTTCGATCCCAATCCCGTAGCGCTGTTTGCCCCGGATAAGGTGCCGCCGGCACTGTCCACCGTGTCCCGTCGCGCCGAGCTGGCAGAAGCGGAGGGAATCGATGCCATGCTTGTCGTGCCTTTCGACAAGAACTTCTCCAGCATCCCCGCAGAAGACTTTGTACGCACCGTTGTCCGCGACAAGCTGAATGCACAGGCCGTCTTCGTTGGCCAGAACTTCACCTATGGGCAGAAGGCCGCAGGTACCGCCGAGACTATGCCGGAGCACGGCTGTAAGTGTGGGGTCGACGTCACCATCGTCGACCTTCTCGACGTCACTGCCGCGGACTCGACCGAACGTGTTTCGTCGACACGTATTCGCGGTTTGCTTGCCGACGGTGCGGTGTCCGCAGCCGCCTCGTGTCTCGGGTACTTCTACCGTGTCGATGGTGATGTTCTTCCAGGTCAGGGGCGTGGAGGAGCGCAGCTGGGCTTTCCGACCGCCAATATTGACTTCGCTGAGGGCCTGGCAATCCCGGCTGATGGTGTCTACGCGGCATGGTTCACGGTTCAGCCGACGGCAGCCCGCCCGGAGCCGGACCCGAAGGGCGATATCGAGTTTGGGGTGCGCTACCCAGCGGCCGTGTCGGTGGGCACTAATGTGACCTTTGGAGACACTGATCGAACGGTCGAGGCCTACGTGATTGACCGTCATGCGGACCTCTACGGCACCGCTGGGCAGGTTGAGTTTGTCGACCGGATTCGCGGCATGGAGAAGTTCGACTCGGTCGAGGAGCTCATTGACCGGATGAACCAGGACGTGGCAGACACCGAAGCCATTTTGGCTAAGACCGATTAGCTGTTAAAGTAAAACGTCGGCTGTGACTGCGGTCCACAAGCAGTTGCGAGGAACCAGTTGCCAGACGCTGTTTGGTTCCGGGAAAGCCGAGAATGTGGACTGAAAAAACGACCATAATTTGATTCAAGGAGTTAGATTTACATGGCTTTGAACACTGCAGAAAAGGCTGAGATTCTCAAGGAGTTCGGCCTGCACGAGACCGACACCGGTTCCCCGGAGGCTCAGGTTGCACTGCTGACCGCACGTATTCGTCAGCTGACCGAGCACCTGAAGTTCCACAAGCACGATCACCACTCCCGTCGTGGTCTGCTGCTGCTGGTCGGTCGCCGCAAGGGCCTGCTGCAGTACCTGCAGGACAACGACGTTGAGCGCTACCGTAAGCTGATCGAGCGCCTGGGTCTGCGTCGCTAAGGTTCTCCTTAAGGTCCTGTTTGTCAGAGCTTCATTGGTGTAAGTTGCTCTGTTAATTCAAGGCTTTTAAGCTTTTTAGACTCGCCGTTTGGGTTTCCATTGGATGGAAGCTCACGGCGGGTCTTTTTTTGATCACTTGTCGTTGTGGTATTCACTCATCGATGCGCTGTAGCGTGGCCACAAGTGAATACCTCATCGACAGGTGGAGGGGCTGATCGAAAGCGTGCGCATAAGTGCCGGGGCACCATCGATAAGACACGGTAATTCGTCGATAAGACACGGTAAACCATCGATGAGTCAAGAAAAGTCATCGATAAGTGCCCCCCGCCCCGCAAACTCCTAGAACCCCGCGTAGGTGCAAGAACCCAGATGCAGTGAGAGATCTCCGATCCGTCCAATACGAGAACTTTCCGCGTTAGCTGGTAGAATGCGTGACGCAAACGAAGTTCATTCGATCTTTTACAGGCGACATCGATGATCGCCGCTATTTCTAGGAGTAAGAAACCTATGGCCAACAGCAAGGCTGTTGAATTTTTCTTTGATGAGGATTTCGGTATTACCGAGGCCGTTGCCACCATCGACAATGGTGATTTCGGCACCCGCACCATTCGCTTTGAAACGGGCCAGCTGGCTCGTCAGGCCGATGGTTCGGTGACCACCTACTTGGACGAGGAGACCATGCTCCTGTCCACCGTCACCGCTTCCAACCAGCCCCGCGAGGGCTTTGATTTCTTCCCGCTGACCGTCGACGTTGAAGAGCGTATGTACGCTGCGGGCAAGATTCCGGGTTCGTTCTTCCGCCGTGAGGGCCGCCCGTCTACCGATGCCATCCTGGCATGTCGTCTGATTGACCGTCCGCTGCGTCCGACCTTCGTCAAGGGCCTGCGCAACGAGGTACAGGTTGTTGTCACCGTCATGTCCTGGGATCCGAAGGACCGTTACGACGTTGTCGCAATCAACGGCGCGTCAGCTGCAACTCAGCTTTCCGGGCTGCCGGTCTCCGGCGCTGTCGGTGGCGTCCGCATCGCGCTTGTTGCTGATGACAAGCACCCAGAGGGTGCATGGGTCGCTTTCCCGACCGAGGAGCAGCACGAGCAGGCTCTGTTCGAGATGGTCGTCGCTGGCCGTATCGTCACCCGCAAGCGTCGCGGCAAGAACGTCGAAGATGTCGCCATCATGATGGTGGAGGCCGGAGCAGGGGAGACCGTCGTCAAGCGTATTGCTGACGGTGCACCGGCGCCGACCGAGGACATCGTCGCCGCTGGCCTCGAGGCAGCAAAGCCGCACATCAAGGTTCTGTGTGAGGCACAGAAGGGTCTGGCTGAGCGCGCAGCGAAGGAAACGCAGGAGTTCCCGCTGTTCCCGGCATACAGCGATGAGATTTTTAACGCAGTCGAGAAGAAGTCCGCTAAGAAGCTGGCCAAGCTGCTCACCATTCCGGGTAAGCAGGAACGAGATGACGCCACCAATGAGTACATGGAGGACGTCGAGGGGCAGCTGCTGGAGCGCTTCGTATCCGATGATGTCGACGAGCAAGCTGCATCTAAGCAGATTCGCGCTGCATACAACGCAGTGATGAAGCAGATTGTCCGTGAGAAGATTCTGGCTGAGGGCTTCCGCATCGATGGTCGCGGTGTCACCGACATTCGTGACTTGGGCGTTGAGGTCGGTCTGATTCCGCGTGCCCACGGCTCTTCGCTGTTTGAGCGCGGCGAGACCCAGATTCTGGGTGTCACCACTTTGGACATGCTGAAGATGGAGCAGCAGATTGACTCGCTGACTCCTGTTACCTCCAAGCGCTACATCCACCACTACAACTTCCCGCCGTACTCCACCGGCGAGACCGGTCGTGTTGGCTCTCCGAAGCGCCGCGAGATTGGTCACGGGGCACTGGCTGAGCGCGCTCTGCTGCCGGTCGTGCCGTCCCGCGAGGAATTCCCGTACACCATTCGCCAGGTCTCCGAGGCTCTTGGATCCAATGGTTCGACCTCCATGGGCTCGGTCTGTGCTTCGACTCTGTCGCTGTACAACGCCGGTGTGCCGCTGAAGGCTCCGGTTGCCGGCATCGCCATGGGCCTGGTTTCCGGCGAGGTTGACGGTGAGAACCGCTTCGTCGCACTGACCGATATTCTCGGTGCCGAAGACGCATTCGGTGACATGGACTTCAAGGTCGCTGGTACTGCGGACTTCATTACCGCACTGCAGCTGGACACCAAGCTCGACGGTATTCCGTCGAAGGTTCTGGCCGATGCTCTGTCCCAGGCTCGTGATGCACGTCTGGCCATCCTGTCCACCATGGCTGAGGTCATCGAGTCTCCGGACGAGATGAGTGGTCTCGCTCCGAAGATCACCACCGTTAAGGTTCCGGCTTCGAAGATCGGTGAGCTCATCGGTCCGAAGGGCAAGACCATCAACGGTATCACCGAGGAAACCGGTGCTGATATCTCTATCGAGGACGACGGCACCGTATTTGTCTCGGCAACTTCCGGTAAGGCCGCGGACGCTGCAATCGAGCAGATTAATGCCATTGCTAACCCGCAGCTGCCGAAGGTCGGCGAACGCTACCTGGGCACTGTCGTGAAGACTGTCGCTTTCGGTGCTTTCGTCTCCCTGACTCCGGGCCGTGACGGTCTGATCCACATCTCCAAGCTCGGTGGCGACAAGCGCATCGAGAAGGTCGAGGATGTCATCAACGTCGGCGACAAGATTCAGGTCGAAATCGCTGATATCGACAACCGCGGCAAGATCTCGCTGGTTCCGGTCGAAGACAACTAATGCTTGGCGACGGAGGATGCGCTGTAGGTAGCCTCCGACAACGCGTGTAGCGATGGCGCGGTTAGGTCACAAATTGACCTAACCGCGCTTTTGTTTTGGGTTAATCTCGGGTTTCGAACGGATTAATTTTCGAACCCACGTGGAAGGTGATTTGCGCATGCAACTTGTCGCGCACGATCATGAATTCATTGACATTGCGGCCGGTGACTATGTCGCAAGTATTTCCCTGTTCGGTGGTGGTCCGAGATCACTGGAGTACTGTGGCCTGCCACTGCTGACTGACTATCCCAAAGGGTTCAATCCACCGTTGTCCGCAGGTACGCTCCTGGCTCCGTGGCCGAACAGGGTCGCTGACGGAGTATTCATCTTTGATGGGGAAGTACATCGGCTAGATATTTCGGAGCCGTCCCGGGCGAATGCTATTCACGGGTTTGTTGCAGATCGCGTTTGGTCTGTGGTCGATTCTGATGACAGCAGCGTCACCTTGGGCGTGGAAGTTGAGCCGCAGCCGGGCTGGCCTTGGGAACTCGGTCTGACCGTGCGTTGGCAAGTCACAGCCTCAGATGGCCTATCGGCGGAGTTCACAGTGCATAATCGCAGCGATAGGGAGTGCCCGTTTGGTCTGGGCTGGCATCCCTATTTAAGCGCGTTGGGCGCTGACTTCGGCAGTTGCACACTGCGGTTGCCCGTTGATAAAAACCTGCCACTGGAGCCAATTCGAAACTTGCCCGCCGGCCCAGCGGTGCCAGCCGAGACGGTGGTTCCCAGCCTTCGAGAGGGAGTATCCCTGGATGGACTGTGGCTGGATCACTGCTTCTTTGCTGCCGAGGAGACAGCGGGGAGTGACTCGCCGCGCCGTCGTGAAGCGCATTTGGTTGGGCCAAATGGCAAGGGTGCTGTGCTCTGGGCCGATGATGAATTCAGGTTTTTCCAGGTCTATGTTGCGGACGCCGGACGACGAGAAGGATTTCCTGGGCACGGGAATGCGATTGCGGTGGAGCCAATGACATGTCCGCCGGATGCGCTACGCTCCGGTACCGGTTTGCTGCGAGTTCAGGCTGGAGAGACAACAACTCTTGCCATGGGACTGCGCGCGGAAACGGGCGGAAAATAGTTTTCCCAGCGCAGAAGAGTGCAGCCCCCTCAATCGGGTTAAAACCTTCTTAATTAATTCACCTGGAATTAAGAATGGAAAATACACTTGGGGACGAATGTAAAAGAATAGGTCTTCCTTTTGTTCCGGATAGTGGCTATCTGGCCCCACACTTCGGGGTAGGTCGAGCCACTTTCACGGCCTTGATGGGCGTGCACCAGCCAGGTGCCGAGAAAAAGAAATCCCAATTCGTGCATTTCCTGAATACGTTTTGACTCCCTAATTGTGAGGAGGCCGTCGTGATAGTGGCGCAATCAGCCCTACGGCTCGAGGCATCATGGGTGGATTACTCCATTGTTGCCCTATACTTCCTATTCGTCCTAGGCATTGGCTGGGCTGCACGAGCCAAAGTGTCCAGCTCCATTGACTTCTTCCTCTCTGGGCGCTCACTGCCGGCTTGGGTGACAGGGTTGGCGTTCGTCTCAGCCAACCTAGGCGCAGTGGAAATCGTCGGTATGTCCGCAAATGGTGTGGAATACGGTTTCCAGACCATGCACTACTTCTGGATTGGTGCGGTTCCCGCCATGGTGTTCCTGGGCATTGTCATGATGCCCTTTTACTATGGCTCCAAGGTTCGCTCAGTACCAGAATTCATGCTGCGTCGTTTTGGTCCCGGAGCGCACCTTGTCAACGCGATTTCATTCGCCGTCGCGCAGCTGCTCATCGCGGGTATCAACCTTTTGCTGCTGGCCAAAGTGGTCAATGCGCTACTCGGCTGGCCACTGTGGCTGACATTGGTCGTCGCTGCAGTCATTGTGCTGTCCTACATCACGTTGGGCGGACTGTCCGCAGCGATTTACAACGAGGTACTTCAGTTCTTCGTGATTGTCGCAGCTCTATTGCCACTGACTCTAATCGGTCTGCACAGCGTCGGCGGCTGGTCGGGGCTTAAGGAAAAAGTTGCCACTGAATCGCACTTCCACACCTGGCCGGGCACGGATATTTCTGGTTTTGACAACCCGGTAGTTTCAGTCATCGGATTGGTATTCGGTTTGGGATTCGTGCTGTCCTTTGGCTATTGGACAACGAACTTCGTGGAGGTTCAGCGATCCATGGCAGCCGATTCGCTGTCGGCCGCACGCAAGACTCCAATTATCGGCGCGTTTCCAAAGATGTTCATTCCGTTCATCGTGGTGCTGCCGGGCATGATCGCCGGCGCGACTGTCGCACCCATCATGGATCAGACTGCCAAGCCTAACGACGCAATTCTGTACCTAATGAGAGATTTGCTTCCCAACGGCCTGCTGGGCATCGCTATTGCAGGGCTACTAGCAGCCTTTATGGCAGGTATGGCGGCGAATATCTCCGCGTTCAACACAGTCTTTAGCTACGACATTTGGCAGACCTACGTCGTCAAAAATCGAGCAGATGATTACTACCTCAAGGTTGGTCGTATCGCTACCATTGGCGCGACCGGCATCGCAGTGTTCACCGCATTGATTGCCGATAATTTCGGCAACGTCATGGACTACCTGCAGACGCTATTCGGCTTCTTCAACGCACCGTTGTTCGCTACCTTCCTTATCGGTATGTTCTGGAAGCGCATGACGCCGACAGCAGGTTGGACGTCTCTGCTCGCAGGAACGGGTGCTGCGATTTTGTACTGGTACATCTCCGAGTTCACGTCGGCAAACGCAACTATCTTTGAGCTGCCGGGGCAGGGCACTGCGTTCGCTGCCGCCTCCGTGGCATTCGTCGTCGATATTGTGGTGGCTGTGGTCGTTTCGCTCATGACAACGCCGAAACCCGATGAGGAGCTGGTGGGCTTCGTCAAGTCCGTCACGCCGAAGGCTCACTTCACAGACGCTGCTGAGGCAGAGCTGCCATTGTTACAGCGAACTGTTCCGCTGGGTATTTTGTGCCTGGTGATGGCCGTAGTTCTTAACATCGTTTTCGCATAGGAGCTAGTGAGAAATCATGTCACGGACACACAACAATTCAACTGTAGAAGCGACTATCAGCACGGGTAATAAGAAAGCAGGTGCCTTTGACATTCGCAATGTCATTGGGGCGCTGCTTGGTCTTTACGGCATCATTTTGCTGCTGTCGTGGCTGTTCCTCGATCCTGGAGTTAACCCGGAGACCAGTGTTGCCAAAGAGCCGATGTATAACCTGTACAGCGGCATAGCCCTGCTTCTCTTTGCAATCGTTTTCTATACCTGGGCAAAACTGCGCCCAACGGTTGTCGAAGAATCATAAGGAGTAAAAATGACAACCGATGACCAGCATTCTCACGCTTTTTCGGTAACGCGCACTACGCTTGCCGACGGTCGCGAGCTAATCTACTTCGACGATGAACCGGACTATGTCTCGGGCAAAAAGACTCGAAAGTTAACCGACGAACGTGATTTGCCACAGGCGATTACGGAGTCGGAGCTGCGCCAAGATCCGCTGACGGGTGAGTGGTACTGCTACGCGGCGCACCGCATGAACCGCACCTTTATGCCTCCTGCTGGTGAGAACCCACTAGCTCCGACGCTGCCGGGACAACTTCCCACAGAGGTGCCTGCCAGTGACTACGACGTGGTGGTTTTTGAAAACCGCTTCCCTTCGCTTTCCATGCACATGGAAGTTCCGGATGACTTTGCCCAAACTGTCGACGGCGCCGAGATTTTCCCGCGGAAGCCGGCCTTGGCTCGGTGTGAGGTTGTCTGCTTTACCCCGAATGTTTCGGACTCCTTCCGGGATCTGACCTTTACTCGTGCTCGCACCGTTATTGAAGCGTGGGCGCACCGCACTGCGGAACTCAGCAAGCTCGAAGGTGTGAGGTTGGTGTTCCCCTTTGAAAACAGGGGCAAGGAAATTGGGGTAACGCTGCAGCATCCTCATGGGCAGATTTACTCGTACCCGTATCTGCCCCCACGTGCGGCAGCCATTGTTTCACGCGCGAAAGCCCACTTCGAAACCACCGGTCGTGACCTCTTTGAGGATGTCCTGGAGGCCGAAAAGGCTTCAGGTCGACGGATCATCGCAGAAGGGGAGTACTTCACCGCATTCGTCCCAGCTGCAGCTAAGTGGCCAGTCGAAGTCATGATTATGGCTAACCGCGCTGTCGGTAGTTTTCAGGAGCTGACCGATGCGGAGAAGGACGAACTGACAGCAATGTACCTTGACCTGCTGCGACGTATTGACCGATTCTTCCCCGGCATCGACAAAACGCCGTACATCGCAGCATGGAACCAAGCTCCGGTAGGCGAGGATCACCAGTTTGGCCGCCTCCACCTGCAGCTCTATTCCATGATGCGCTCTGCAGGACGCATGAAGTTCCTCGCGGGTTCAGAGTCCGGGCAAGGAGCCTGGATTTCGGACACGACCCCGGAGGCAATCGCTGACCGCTTCCGGGAAGTTGGCCAGACTCGCTGGCTTCCCACTCGCTCCCATAAACAGGCGGTATCTGACGTAACTGAGCAATTCCGCCGCAGTTTCGGTTCGGAACCACAGGGCGTCTTCCGCGCCCCAGGCAGAGTCAACCTGATTGGCGAGCATGTCGATTATGCCGGTGGTATCTGTCTGCCATTCGCGTTGGCACAGAGTACTTTCGCAGCGGTGGGTGCCCAGGCTGCTGGTGACTCGTGGACAGTGCGAGTTGTTTCGGACTTGATGGACAAGGACGACGTCGCAGACGGTGACAAGCCGGTTGCTATCGCAATGTCCGATGTCGGTCCGAACTCTCCTGCAAATTGGACGGGATACGCAGTTGGCACTATCTGGGCTATGCGTGAGGCAGGGCTGTTGCCCGCGGATTGTCCAAGCCTTGACATTGCGATTTCCTCCGATGTTCCGATCGGTTCCGGGCTCTCCAGCTCCGCCGCTCTGGAGTGTTCTGTCGGCGTTGCAGCCTTTGAGCTCATCCACGGGCGCGCACCAAACGATGAAGAGCAGCAGGGAATTGTTGAGGCGGCTATCCGCGCAGAAAATGAGGTCATTGGTGCCTCTACCGGCGGTCTGGATCAGCGTATTTCCATCAAGGGCAAGGAAAACCACGCACTGGTGATTGATTTTGCGAAGAGTTCTGACCAGCTTGTAAAGGCTGCTTTCGCAGACGAGGACCTAGAGGTTTTGGTAATCAACACCAACGTTCGGCATAGTCTCTCGGATGGTCAGTATGCGACGCGTCGCGGAATCATCGATGCCGTGACAAATGGTCTTGGGGTATCTGATTTCCGCGGTCTGGATGATGCAGTTGGTGCTGCTATCAATTGGGCGAAGGAGAACGTCCCAGCTGAGGCAGATAGGGATCAATGGGTTGATACCGTGGCGCGCCGAGTACGTCACGTTGTTACCGAAATTGACCGGACGGCACAGGCGATTGAAAAGCTTTCCGAGGGGGACTTCGAGGCCTTTGGCACGTTGATGGTGGCAAGCCATCTTTCGCTGAGGAATGACTACGAAGTTTCCTGTCCAGAGCTGGATCTTGCTGTGGACGTAGCGCTTGAGCAGGGGGCGCTTGGTGCCCGAATGACTGGCGGTGGCTTTGGCGGCAGTGCCATTGCGCTGCTGCCACACGACCGTGTCAGTGCTGCAGCGAATGCAGTTGCGTCGGCCTTCCGTGACAGAGGAATGCCGGAACCGGAGTTTTTCGTTGGAAATCCCGGGCCGGGAGCAAGCCGCCTAGTTTAGGCGGTATTCCCCCCCCCGGTCTTGGGGGGGGCTACTGTAATGCAATCTTCTTCCGCTGCGGCTTGAGCAGCGTGGTGAGGAAGATTAGCACCACGGCAAATCCCGCGGCGGTAAACATCGCAATGCTATAGCCACGAATCAAGTCGTCGGCGGCAGGAGCTGCTGCACCAGTGCCGGACAGGCCAGTGGCAATAACAGCTGACAGCGCCACAAACAGTGCGGTACCGACAGCGCCGGCAACCTGCTGTAGCGTGTTCATGATTGCTGAGCCATCCGGGTAGAGGCGCTTCGGAAGATCACCAAGACCGAATGTGAACAGCGGAGTAAACAGCAGCCCCAGGCCAATCTCAAGGACGATGTGGCAGGCGACAATCCACCATAGCGGAGTCGATGCTGAGATGAAGCCGAGCCCGAAAAGACCGAGGGCAAGGACAATGGAGCCGGGAATTGCCAGTGGGCGCGGACCATAGCTGTCAAAGAGCCGGCCGACAGCCGGTCCCATCAGACCCATAACCAGTGGACCAGGCATCACAATCAAACCAATAGTCTTGACGTCGACACCTCGCAGATTGAGGTAGAGCGGCAAAATGATGATCACACCGAACATCAGCATGAAACCAATGGTCAGAATGATTGTGGACAGCCTAAAGCTCTTTGTGCGGAAGGTTCGAAGATCCAGCAGAGCTCGGTTGTGCGGTGCCAAACGGCGCTGGCGCATGATGAAGAACACCAACAGCACGATGCCGACTGCGCACAGGATTCCGTCGATAAGCGAAAACTCTGCGCCTACGCGGCTCAGCGCGTACACCAGCGGGCCGAATGCGCCGGCACTGAGGAACACCGAGAGGATATCGATGGGCTTCGCGGAGTTTTCCTCAATATTGGGAACGAGGATGACGCCCACTACCAGCACAATTAGGCCGAGCGGCAACATCGTGTCGAAAAGCGCATGCCAATTGTTATTGGCAATCTCCAGAATGAGACCGGAGATGGTCGGTCCGATAGCAGGCGCGACAGCGATGACCACGCTCATTCGTCCCATCATGCGCCCGCGCTCATGCTCCGGTACTACGTTGAGCACCGTGGTCATCAGCAGCGGCAGCAGCACTGCGGTACCGGACGCTTGGACAATGCGTGCGAGCAGAACGATCGCGAAGTTTGGCGCGAAAGCACCGATGAGAGTGCCCACGACGAATAGTCCTTGACTGACCGCGAAAAGAATGCGGAACGGCACTGCCGAAATGAGAAATCCAGTGACCGGAATGACAACTGCCATGGTCAGTAGGAACGATGTTGTCAGCCAGCCTGCGGTAGCTGCGCTGATTCCGAGGTCCGCCTTGACGACGGGAATTGCGACGCTCATGACCGTCTCGTTCAAGATAGCCATGAATGCCGCAGCTAGTAGCACGTAAATGGCCATATAAGCACTTTTGGGCGCATCGGCCTGTGGTGCCTCCGAACTTGGGCTGAGTTCGGAATCTTCAGATTCAGAAACCAATTGAAGTCTCTTTCTATATATCGGTACAGAAATAGGTAATTGTCGAAGACATGGAATCTTAGCGCAACAAAAACCCCGTCGTAAGTCGACAAAAAGGCAAAGCGGACGGGGGCATTGGCACACAAGTTGGCCAACACATTCTAAGGTAAGGGAGAAAGATAAACCCGTTGGGAAAGGACAATAGCTGTGAGCAATATCAAGGTCGGCGTACTTGGCGCCAAGGGCAAGGTAGGGTCCACCATCTGCGAGGCAGTCGAAGCCGCCGACGATTTGGAGCTGGCAGCGGGTCTCGACTCTGGCGATGACCTGAATGAACTTGTCACCGCTGGTGTGCAGACCATTGTTGACTTTACTCAGCCCGACGCTGTGATGGGCAATCTTGAGTTCTGCATTAAGAATGGCATCAACGCCGTCGTGGGTACTACGGGTTTTACCAAGGAGCGCCTCGATCAGGTGCAGCGCTGGCTTGACGACGCCGCCGGTGAGGCCAATGTTCTTATTGCACCGAACTTCGCAATCTCCGCGGTACTGACGATGAAGATGGCGGAGCTAGCCGCTCCGTACTTCGATTCCGCTGAAGTTATCGAAATGCACCACCCTTTTAAGAAGGATGCCCCCTCGGGCACCGCTATCCACACTGCTGAGGCTATTGCTCGTGCTCGCAAGGAAGCCGGCATGGGGGAGCAGCCGGACGCCACTGAGCAAACTCTCGATGGTGCTCGCGGTGCTGAGGTCGAGGGCATTCCGGTGCACGCAGTCCGTATGACCGGTTCGGTGGCTCACGAGACCGTTATCTTTGGTGCAGAAGGGCAGTCGCTCACCATCAAGCAGGACTCCTACTCGCGCACCAGCTTCGTACCAGGCGTTCTGCTGGGTGTGCGCAAGATTGAGGATTTTCCGGGCCTGACTGTGGGACTGGAGCCGTTCCTGGGACTTTAATGGCCGGGAGTTAACTGAAAATGTCTGAAAATGTCACTCTCAAGGCGCAGCTAATCGCCGCGACCAACTTCTTCCCGCCGGAGGACATCGACTTTGATACCGATGCCGATGGTGGGGAAGCATTGATTGAGTTCTCCGGCAGGGCTTGTTATGAAACGTGGGACAAGCCCAATCCACGAACGGCGACGAATAGGGGATATCTGCGACATGTGCTTGAGGTAGGCCACACCTCACTTTTTGAACACGCAAGTGCAAGCATCTATGTTCGTGGGCTGTCGCGCTCGTGTGCACATGAACTCACACGGCACCGCCACTTTTCCTTTTCGCAGTTGTCGCAGCGGTTTGTGCCGGCCAGTTCCAACAATGTTGTGGTTCCTCCCGCAATTGCGGAGGACCCGGATCTGTTGCGAGTTTTCGAAAGCGCGGTTGATCAGTCCCGTTTCGCCTATGGTGAGTTATTAGACGCACTGGAAGAGAAGTGGGCCGACGAGCCCAACGCTATCTTGCGGCGAAAGCAGGCACGCCAGGCAGCCCGGGCGGTTTTGCCCAATGCCACCGAAACTCGAATCGTGGTTACTGGTAATTTCCGGTCTTGGCGCCACTTCATTTCGATGCGTGCGACTGAGCATGCCGATGCTGAAATTCGGGAGTTGGCAGTGGCTTGCCTGCGGGAGCTGCAGCGCTGTGCTCCTGTTGCTTTTGGGGATTTTGAGATTAACACTCTGAAGGATGGGTCGGTCGTCGCGTCGAGTCCTTACGCCTTCGAGGGGTAATCGCACGTACAGTGTGAAGATATAGTCGATTGAGATTTTTAAGAAAAGGTAGTCAACAATGAGCACAGGAATTGCGTCAACTCGCGGTGCTGACATTTTCGGCACCGTCGCCGTAGCTATGGTGACCCCTTTTGATAAGGACGGAAACCTCGATGTCAAGGCGGGTGTGCAGCTCGCTGGTCATCTTGTAGACGGTGGCTGCGATGCACTCATTCTGGCCGGTACTACCGGCGAGTCGCCTACTACGACGGTTGAGGAAAAGCTTGAGCTTCTCCGAGCTGTCCGTGCAGAGATGGGTGACGAGGTTAAGCTCGTGGCCGGTGCCGGCACCAATGACACGGCCGGGTCCATCGAGCTGGCAAAGGCTTCTGTGGAGGCGGGCGCGGATGCGCTGCTCGTCGTCACGCCGTATTACTCCAAGCCGTCCCAGGAGGGGCTGTACCGTCACTTTACGGCAGTGGCTGACGCAACCGAGGCGCCGGTGTGTCTGTATGACATTCCACCGCGTTCGGTTATTCCGATTGAAGTTGATACCATTTACCGGTTGGCGGAGCACCCGAGAATCCAGGCTGTTAAGGACGCCAAGGGGGATTTGGGAGCTGCCGCCGGCATTATCGCTAATACTGATTTGGCGTGGTACTCCGGTGACGATGTGCTGAACCTTCCGTGGCTGTCTATTGGCGCCACCGGGTTTATTTCCGTTATTGGACATGCAGCCCCGCAGCTGCTGGCTGAGGTGCGCTCTTGCTTTGACAAGGGAGACCTTGCTGGTGCGCAGGCTGCCCACGCGAAGATGACTCCGCTGTTTGCCGCTCAGGCTGCACTTGGCGGTGTAAGTTTTGCTAAATCCGCTCTGCGTCTGCAGGGCATTGAGATAGGAGATCCACGCTTGCCGCAAATTGCAGCAAATGACCAGCAGCTTGAGGTGCTTGAAGAAGCTATGCGGAAGGCAGGTGTTCTGTAGTGGCTGAAGGACGCAATCGCGCCCGCAAGGTAACTCGTAAGGCTGGTCCGCCTTCCGAGTCCGACGTGGCTGCAGCAGAGCAGTCCAATAACTCTGCATCCAAGGGTTCCGACAAGGGTGGAGCTAAATCCAACGGCTCGAAGTCCTCGCAGCGTTCCGGTGAGCGTAAGAACTCCGGTAACGCTAAGAAGTCCCAAGGTTCCTCGAATTCTTCCAACCGCGGTTCCCGCGGTGGTCGCGGTGGCCGTGGAGGTAATCGCGGAAATAGTTCGAGGGGTGGCCGTGGCGGACGCGGTGGCAACCGTCGTAACGTAGTCCAGTCGATGCAGGGTGCGGACTTGACCCAGCGTCTTCCTGCACCGCCGAAGGCCCCCAAGGACGGCCTGCGCGTGGTTGCACTGGGCGGTATTTCCGAAATCGGTCGCAATATGACCGTGTTGGAGTACAAGAACCGCCTGATCATCGTCGACTGCGGCGTGCTGTTCCCGAGCTCGGATGAGCCGGGTGTTGACCTGATTCTGCCTGACTTCTCCTACATGGAAGACAAGTGGGATCGCGTGGAAGCTCTCGTGGTCACCCACGGTCACGAGGACCACATCGGTGCTATCCCTTGGTTGCTCAAGCAGCGCGCGGACATCCCGATTATTGCTTCTCGCTTTACCCTGGCACTGATTCAGGCCAAGACACAGGAACACCGTCAGCGCCCGAAGGTCATCGAGGTCAACGACACCAGCCACATTCAGCGTGGCCCGTTCGATCTGCGTTTCTTCAATGTCAACCACTCGATTCCGGAGTGCCTTGGCATCGTCATTAAGACCGGAGCCGGCATGGTCGTCCACACCGGTGACGTGAAGATGGATCAGACCCCGCCGGACGGAAAGCCGACTGACCTGCCGGCGCTGAGCCGCTACGGTGATGAGGGAATCGACCTCTTCTTGTGTGAGTCCACCAACGCTACGATTCCGGGCTTCTCGGGATCCGAGGCGGAGCTGGCTCCAACTCTGCGCCGTCTGATTATGGATGCCAAGCAGCGCGTTATCGTCGCGGCCTTCGCATCGAATGTTTACCGCGTGCAGGCGGTCATCGACGCAGCTGTTAAGGCTGGCCGCAAGGTTGCCTTCAACGGTCGCTCTATGATTCGCAACATGCGCATCGCGCAGGAATTGGGGCTGCTGACCGCTCCGGAAAATACCATTGTGGAAATGAACGAGGCCGCTCGCATGGCGCCCCACAAGGTCGTGCTGGTGACTACCGGTACGCAGGGTGAGCCAATGGCTGCGCTGTCTCGCATGGCCCGCCGTGAGCACCGTCAGATCACCGTCCGTGATGGCGACCTGATTATCCTCAGTTCTTCGCTGGTACCCGGTAACGAAGAGGCGGTCTTCGGCGTTATTAACATGTTGGCCCAGATTGGTGCCACGGTTATCACTGGCAAGGATGCCAAGGTTCACACCTCCGGTCACGGGTTTGCTGGCGAGCTGCTGTTCCTCTACAACGCAGCCCGTCCGTCGAATGTCATGCCAATTCACGGTGAGTGGCGCCACATTCGTGCCAACAAGGAACTGGCTGTGTCCACTGGCGTGAAGCCAGAGAACGTTGTCCTCGCTCAGAACGGTGTGGTTGTCGACCTCGTTGACGGCCGCGCTCGTGTAGTTGGCCAGGTTCCGGTCGGTAACCTCTACGTTGATGGCGTCACCATGGGTGACGTCGACGCTGACGTGCTGGCAGACCGTGCTGAAATGCGTGAAGGTGGTCTTATCACCGTCACAGCCGTCATCGATAACCGCACTGGTCGTCCGTTGGAGAAGCCGCGGGCTCAGGCTCGCGGTTACTCGGACGACGCCAAGGAAGTGCTCGCAACCGTCGAGCAGGTCGTTGACGATACTCTCTTTGACCTGGCTGGCAGTGGCGAGAACAATCCATACCGTATGGCTCAGGAAGTTCGTCGCCGCACCGAGCGCGTCATTAACCAGAAATGGCGTCGCAGTCCGATGGTTGTTCCGACCATCGTGCCGATGTCCTCAGAGGCAGCCGAAGAGGTCACCGATGAGGAAATCAAGGAGTCGCGCGAAAGCATCTAAGTTTCTAGAGCGTCGTTTAGCGTAAGAGCCCGCATCCACCTAAAGCCGTGTGGATGCGGGCTTCTCCGTGCCTGGTCTAGGCTGGAGCTATGACTTTTGCTGAACGGGAACGTGAAGACCTAGCTAATCTACTGCTCAGCGTCGGCCCCGACGCACCGACCTTGTGTGAGGGGTGGACGACCCGGGATCTTGCCAACCACCTGTACATTCGCGAAAACCGTCTGGATGCCGCTGGCGGGATGTTCGTCAAGGCGCTTTCGGACCGCCTCGATGCTGTTACCGCTGAGGTCAATCGAATGCCCTACGTCGAAGTGGTGGGGAAGTGGGGTAGTGGTGCTCCGCGATGGAATCCAATGAACTGGGCAGACCGCTACGTCAACGCTGCGGAGAACTTCGTCCATCACGAGGATGTCCGTCGTGCCCAGGAAGGCTGGACCGTTCGTCAGCTGCCACCCTCCGGAGTTTCGGACCTGTGGCGTCTGGTCACTACTGCCGGCCGTATGATGTTGCGCGGTTCGACCTCGACCGTGGTGCTAATGCGTGACGACGGAGTTGCGGTGACCCTAATCGACAACAGTGCTAAAGGTGCTCCAGTTGTGACTGTCCGCGGAAGCGTCGGGGAACTGGTGCTGTGGCTCTATGGCCGTGACGAGGTACGCGTCACCATCGACGGTGACGAATCGGGCATCAAGCGCAACAGTCTTTAAAATCACGTTCTCAGTTCTGGACGGTCGCGACAGCACGCCTGTTAAACAATGACACGCGTGTGACTAATGTGAAAACGATCCGGTGTTAGCTGTAAGGTAATGGTCATGTCTGCGACCAGCCGAACCAGAACTGACAATCGTCGTGGATCTTCCCGCTCTGCGGAGACAGATGCCACGCGGCGATACCCCGTGCACAGCGCCACGGAGGAATTCGAGCGCACTCCTAGCGCCATGTCGTTCGTGGCCAATAGCTTGGCCAGCGCCTGGACTGAAACTGCCCGCGGCGTGGCCGGTCTTGCCCGGCGGGTCAGCGGTCGCAAAAATAAGCGAAACGAAGAGGAGAATATGTCGCGGCGCGAAAGAGACGCCGATTTTTCGACGAAGCCCCGTAGGAAGCGTCGTAAAGCAGCTAGCGGCTATGACGATGTAATTGAACCGCCGGCACCGGCCTCCGTGCCAGCTGACGAGTTCGACGCAGACTTCGATGAGGGTGGCGAACCGGGATCGAAGGATGGCCTCGCACTACTCGTGCTGGCGTTGGCGATTGTGCTCGCTGGCTCGACATGGTTCCACCTGGCAGGGCCAGTGGGGGAGTTCATTGAAACGGCAGTGCGCACGCTCATTGGTATCGGCGCTTTTGTACTTCCGGTGCTGCTCGGTGTTGTTTCCGTATTAATGATGCTGGATGCTATGCCGCGCCGTGAACGTCTGACACCTACCATCACTGGAGCTTCGCTGATCGTGGTGGGGCTGCTCGCAATTGTGCATATCGGCTCGGGTCGTCCTGCGGACTGGCAGGGGCGACGTGCAGCTGGTGGCGCAATTGGTGGTTATATCGGTTCGCCGCTAGCAGCCGGGTTTACCTCGTGGGTCGCCGTGGTTTTGTTGCTGGGTATCGTTTTTTACGGCGCTCTGGTGCTCTCTGGCGCGACGGTGCGCCAGCTTATCGATGCCACTAAGGAATACTTCAACTTTTCCGAGTGGTCTTCGCGTCGTGCCGGCGACGAGCCGGAATCGGACGATCCCTACGGCAATGTCGATGACATGCTGGAACGTCGTGCGAGCTGGGATTCCGATACCGCATATGCCGATGAGGACTTTGACCAGCCGACGCAGCTAATTGAGCGTCGCCCAAGCCACAGCAGCCGCACGCAACATTCCTCGTCTCGTTCGACCGGTCGCCCTGCTTACCGAGCGTCCCGCCGTGGCGCGGATAGCCGTATATCCGCACCCGAACCCGCGCCTTACGACGAACCGGATACTGACGGTAACCTCTACGATCTTTTGGACGAAGAGCCGCAGAGGAACCGACAGGCTCCGCGACGTGCCCGTCAGGTTGAGGATGTCGACTACGATTCGGCAAAGACCACAGTGTTCGATGTCCGGAATGGGGCACCGCACTCCAATCGAGTTTCCCCAGTGGAGCCGGCGTTTCCGGCAGCTGAGTACGTGGAGGAAGCTCAGTCGGATGCAGTACATCGCGACACCGCTGAGACAGAATCGACTATTCCAGCTGTCGGGGGCACGAACTACCACGCTGTCGACGAGGATTATGACGAGTACTCCGAGTACCCGACGCAGGAGGCTGCTGCAGCTAATAACAGCGAACGGAATTGTGTTTCCGATTCCCGAGCTCCGAAACAGCCCGCTGTTCAACCTGAGGCCGTAGAGCCGGCGAGCGCGCCGCAGGGCGAGTCGTCTGTCGATGATTCGCGGGATGCAGTGTCTGAGGCTACCCGCCGCACAATGGATGCCATTGCCGCTCGTTCTGGTATCGATGCCTCTAAGATTCCGGCCACAACTCCGAAGTCTGAATTGGAAAAGGATGCCGAGGGTACTTCCGGTTCGTCGGCACGCACGCCGGAATCTGACTACCACCTGCCATCGACTAATTTGTTGATTCCAGGTGAGCGTCCCAAGACACGTACGGCGACGAACGACCGCATGATTGAGGCGATTACTGAAGTATTCGCAGAATTCAAGGTCGATGCTGCGGTGACTGGTTTCTCTCGCGGTCCGACGGTGACTCGCTACGAGGTCGAGCTTGGCCCGGGCGTGAAGGTCTCGAAGATCACGAACCTGCAGTCCAACATTGCCTACGCGGTAGCGACCGACAATGTCCGCTTACTGACTCCGATTCCGGGAAAGTCGGCCGTTGGTATCGAGGTGCCGAACAACGACCGTGAGATGGTTCGGCTTGCCGACGTACTCAACGCGCCCAAGACCGTTGCGAACGATGACCCGATGCTGATCGGTCTCGGTAAGGATATTGAGGGCGAGTTTATCTCGCACTCCATCCAGAAAATGCCGCACCTTCTCGTTGCCGGTTCGACCGGTTCGGGTAAGTCCGCGTTCGTAAATTCGATGTTGGTTTCGCTGCTGACTCGTGCGACCCCGGAGGATGTCCGCCTGATTCTGGTGGACCCGAAGATGGTCGAGCTGACTCCATATGAGGGGATTCCTCACCTGATTACGCCAATCATCACTCAGCCGAAGAAGGCCGCGGCGGCTCTGCAGTGGCTGGTTGAAGAGATGGAACAGCGCTACATGGACATGAAGGCCGCCCGCGTCCGTCACATCAAGGACTTCAACCGTAAGGTCAAGTCCGGTGAGATTACGACCCCACTTGGCTCGGAGCGCGAGTACCGTCCGTACCCGTACATTGTCTGTGTCGTTGACGAGTTGGCAGACCTGATGATGACCGCACCCCGCGATATCGAAGATGCGATTGTGCGCATCACGCAAAAGGCCCGTGCTGCCGGTATCCACTTGGTGCTGGCTACGCAGCGTCCGTCTGTGGATGTGGTCACCGGCTTGATTAAGACGAACGTGCCATCGAGACTGGCATTCGCTACCTCGTCGCTCACGGACTCCCGCGTCATTCTTGACCAGGGCGGTGCTGAAAAGCTCATTGGTATGGGCGATGGCCTGTTCATCCCACAGGGTGCAGGCAAGCCGCGACGTCTTCAGGGGGCCTTCGTCACAGACGAAGAGATTCAGGCAGTAGTCGATGCAGCTAAGGCGCAGGCCGAGCCGGATTACACCGAGGGTGTCACGGAGGATAAGAGTGCTGAGGCTGAGCGCAACATTGACCCCGATATCGGAGATGACCTGGAAGATTTGCTTCAGGCAGTCGAGCTGGTGGTCACCGCACAGCACGGATCGACCTCGATGTTGCAGCGCAAGATGCGAGTCGGTTTCGCCAAGGCCGGTCGACTGATGGATCTGATGGAAACTCGCGGAGTGGTTGGACCGTCAGAGGGATCTAAGGCACGTGAGGTGCTGGTCAAACCAGAGGAGCTCGAAACCATTAAGTGGATGATCAAGGGCGCAAACCCGGAGGATGCTCCTAAGGAAGAAGTAAACGTAGTCGACGCTGATCCGAATCAGTCTATGGCGTAGGACGACCCAGCCTTACCGCCGTTTCTGATTGCGTGTATAGTCGGCACACGTGGAGGGGAGTATCCCCGGTAAAAGTGGATGTTTTCCGCTAGCCCGTGACGGTTATCGTCAGCACGGATTGGACGCACAGACTCGTCTTGCGCACATCGAATCCCGGTGCCGTCACTTTTGCCACTATGGCAGAAGCAGGAGAGACCTCCGGTTCATGTTCGCACGACCGGAGGTCTTTTTTTAATATGCATGTCCCCGCATTGGTATGGATTATCACCATTGTGGTCGTCATGGGTTTTATCGCCTTTGACTTCTATGCACACGTTCGCACGCCGCATAACCCAACTATGAAGGAAGCCGGCATCTGGACCGCTTTCTACGTAGTCTTGGCATTAATTTTCGGCGGAATGGTGTGGTTGTTATGGGATCACCACCGAGGCATTGAGTTTCTATCGGGCTATATCACCGAAAAGGCGCTCAGCGTAGACAATCTATTTGTCTTTGCACTCATCATCGGCGCATTCAAGATTCCGCGCCAGTACCAACAAAAGGTTTTGCTGTTCGGTATTGCGATGGCGCTGGTATTCAGAGGCCTGTTCATTTGGGCTGGTGCGGCAGTTATTGCCAAGTGGTCTGACGTTTTCTACCTGTTTGCAATCTTCCTGATTTACACGGCTATCAAGACGGTGTACGACGAAGCCGTCGATAAGCCGGAACCCGATCCGTCGGATATGAAGCTGATTCAATGGCTGCGTCGAATCGTCCCAATTTCGGACCATTACAACAAGGACAAGCTGACCGTTAAGGAAAACGGCAAGCGTTACTTGACTCCACTTGCCATCGCGCTGGTGTCCATCGGTTTTATCGATGTGATGTTTGCGTTTGACTCTATCCCGGCTATCTACGGCCTGACGGAGGAGGCATATATCGTCTTTACTGCAAATGCCCTTGCTCTCATGGGGTTGCGACAGATGTACTTCCTGCTCGACGGTCTGCTGGATCGCTTGGTGTACCTGGCTTATGGCCTGGGTGTCATCCTGGCCTTTATTGGTGTGAAGTTGCTGTTGCACGCACTGCATGAAAACAACCTGCCGTTTATCAACAGCGGTGAGAACGTGTCGGTGCCTGAAGTATCGACCTGGGCGTCGCTGGCGGTCATCGTCATCGTTCTGGTGGTGACTGTCCTGGCATCGTGGCTCAAGAGCAAGCGTGATGAAAACATGGGTGCGATTGCCCTTCCGCGTGTTCACCACGATGATGATGGAAGCCGCGATGGCCTCGGCTCTCACGCCTCCTCTACTTCTGTCAGTGAGGGGTCAACGTCGGCCGGAAGCGAAACTAACGGTTCACACACCGGTAAGAACGAGCCTGGGCGTTAATCGAACACGATTGTGAGATAAGGTAACAACTGTGACTGCTCCAAGTGCTGATACAAGCCGTGTTTCCAACTGGAACTTGCCCAATTTCCTGACCGTGCTTCGCATCCTCGGAGTACCGGTGTTCCTGTGGGTACTTCTTCAGGAGGGCGGCGAAGCCACCAATTGGCGCTGGTGGTCGTTTGTCGTATTCGCGCTTCTGATGGCGACTGACAAGTTGGACGGGCACCTCGCACGTAGCCGTAACCTCATTACCGACTTTGGCAAGATTGCCGATCCGATTGCCGATAAGGCTCTAATGCTGGCTGCGCTGATTGGTATGAACATCATCGACATTCTGCCGTGGTGGGTGACTGTCATCATCGTGATTCGCGAAGGTGGCATCACCATCTGGCGTATGTTCGCCCTGCGTCAGGGGCGTGTTGTTCCGGCTTCTCGGGGCGGCAAGATAAAGACGGTCCTGCAGTCTGTAGCAGTGGGGCTCTTCCTGATGCCAGTGGACTGGTTGTTCTGGCCGTCCTGGATTGTGATGGTTGCCGCCATTGTCGTCACCGTCGGTACTGGTATCCAGTACATTGTGGATGCGCGAAAGGTCTCGTAGAGAAATTAAGTGGAGGGTAAAGCTGTGAACACAGTCGAACGCCTCGCCCAGAGCGACGAAAACGCTGACGGTGTCGATGGCGTTTCGCTTCAACTCGTCCAAACGCTTACGGCTCGTGGCGAGACTTTTGCAGCCGCAGAATCACTTACCGCAGGTCTTCTCTGCGCTACAGTTGCCTCCGTACCGGGAGCCTCCGCCGTTCTCCGCGGTGGCGTGGTCACTTACGCCACTGACACGAAGGCGTTGCTTGCCGACGTGCCAAAGGATGCTTTGGCCGCATATGGCCCCGTGTCCGAGTTGACGGCCCGGTATATGGCACTTGGAGTGGCAAATAAAGCAGTGGCGGACTGGGGGATTTCGCTAACTGGCGTTGCTGGTCCAGCGATGCAGGATGGGCACCCAGTAGGTGAAGTCTGGTGTGGTCTGAAACCGCCGGGAGTTTCGTACCTTGATGGGGTAACTGCTGTTAGGTTGCCGGTGAATAAAGAGGGGTCGCGCGCGGAGATTCGTCGTCAAGCAGTGGTATTGGCGTTAGAACTGTTGTTGCAGAATCTCGACGGTGAGTAGAATTTTTGAAAATTGGGAACAGGTCGGCCTTCTAAAGCGTTAGAGAAAGTGATGACCAACAATACTGCACTTATGACCATTCGCTACCCAGAGGTAGATAGCGCTGCCGCTTTCGAAGCTTCCATGGATGCCACAGCACCGTCGGCGCGGGTGGCTGTAGGGGAGCAGCCTGGATCGGTTGCAAAGTTAACGGCACAGGATTTGGCGGAACGGGGAGAATCCCGTGAGCCACTCCTGCGAGAGGCACTGGGGGAGACGCTGCGTGATATCCGTTCGCGCAGTGGACAGACGCTGCGTGAGCTTTCTGAAAATGCGGCTATTAGCCCTGGTTATTTGTCTGAGCTTGAGCGTGGACGGAAAGAAGTCTCATCTGAGCTGCTGGCGTCGGTATGCGCGGCGCTTGGTGTGACGGTGTCGGATTTGATGATGGAAGCAGCCACAGCGATGGCCCTGCATTCGGCGAGCCCAGAATTGGCAGCGATGTAGAAATTGGTTGCGGCGGTGGAATTTCATTCCATTGCTCCGGTACTTAGCACCCGAAGACGCTCGGCTTTAGTTAAGATTGGGTGCGCGATAAGCACAGACCTGCTTTGAGGTAGTTGCAATAAGAAAGGTGTATGGGACGCTATGGCTAATCCATTTGTAAAGCTGTGGAATTACTTGATGGCCGCTTTTGATTCCAAGATTGAGGAAAACGCTGATCCGAAGGTGCAGATTCAGCAGGCTATCGAGGATGCCCAGCGGCAGCACCAGGAACTATCGCAGCAGGCAGCGGCGGTGATTGGTAATCAGCGCCAGCTGGAAATGCGCCTTAACCGTCAGCTCGCTGAGATTGAGAAGCTGCAGGGGAACACTCGTCAGGCATTGCAGCTCGCTGACAAGGCTCGTGCTGAGGGGGATACTGCCAAGGCTACGGAGTATGAGAACGCAGCTGAGGCTTTCGCAGCTCAGTTGGTTACTGCTGAGCAGTCGGTAGAAGATTTGAAGGCTCTGCACGATCAGTCGCTGCAGCAGGCGGCTCAGGCTAAGAAGGCCGTCGAGCGTAATTCCATGCAGCTGCAGCAGAAGGTCGCGGAGCGCGCAAAGCTCCTCAGCCAGCTGGAGCAAGCAAAGATGCAGGAGAAAGTCTCTGAGTCCCTGCAGTCGATGAATCAGATTTCTTCGGGGGCTACACCTAATCTGGATCAGGTTCGTGACAAGATTGAGCGTCGTTACGCTAACGCTCTTGGTCAGGCCGAGCTAGCTCAGAACTCGGTTCAGGGGCGTATGGCTGAGGTAGAGGCCGCAGGCGTTCAGCTTGCTGGGCACTCTCGCCTGGAGCAAATCCGCGCAGAAATGAACGGTGGCAACGAGCTCTCTGGTGGCGAGGCTCAGAAGTCCATCGAGGGAAGCGCTGCCTCCAACGTTGACCCTGCTGTTGCTGAGCGCATGCGCCAGCTGCGTGAGGGCAATTAATTCTCCTACTCACCTTCACCACGTGCGATTAGCGAATCACCCATTGCCTTCGAGCGATTAATGGTTCGGATGACCACAGGTACGCCGAAGGCAATGATTGAGCCGGCAGCCCCTCGTGCTTTTCGAGCCTCCAGTACCTCGGCAGCGGCCATAACCTGAAGCGGAATCATACGCAGCGTCAGCGATAGTGCGAGCGCGATGGTGTCGACTGGTAGGCCGAAACGGGCGAACGGCTGCATCGCAGTGGTCAAAGTATCCATGATGTCGCTGACGCGGGTCGTCAGCGTTAGCAATATTGCCGCTGCGATTGCGGCGAGAAGCGCGAGGAAGGTCGTCAGCGCTTGCTCACCCCCGGCGCGCCACCACAGGAGAAGCGAAAGCAGCGCCAAAATGACTACGGCTCCACGGAGCTGTCGGAAAGCAACCATTGGTGGCACCTTGGCCACCGCATAAGCGAGGGTGACAATTGCCAGGGCAATCGCCCCGCCTAGCCAGGTATCCACGAGAATCCCGGTGAGCAATAAAAATGCGATGACAATGATGAGTTTGGGGGCCGTCGGGAGCCTGTGCACAGGCGACTTATGGTTTAGGTAAAGCCCTAACGGGACATCGGCTGGATGAATCATGAGCGGCCTTCTTCCGCACGAGTCATATCGCTGACGTATCGGTCAATAACTTCCTTCGGCGCACCGTCGTCGACGATTTCTCCTGCGCTTACACGGATAACTCGGTCGAAGTCCATAAGAAAATCCAGATCATGAGTGACCACGATAATTTGCTGCTCAAGCTGGGCGAAAATACTCCGAATGTGGAGACGATTGCGCAAGTCGAGGAGCGTAGTGGGCTCATCGGCAATAATGGTCGTGGGATTAAGAATTAACACTGCCGCCAGCGCCAGTAGCTGTTTTTGTCCACCCGAGAGCAAGTGTGGCGAGGCGTCAGCATGATCGGCAAGCCCAAACCGCTCGAGGGCTTCCTGCACCAGCTGGTTGCGCTCATCCTTTGGTAGTTTTCGCTTGCGTAGTGAAAAGGCAATGTCCTCTGCGACTGTAGGCATCACAATTTGATTATCCGCATCAGAAAAGATGAAGCCGACATTCTTGCGAATTGCCTTTGCCTGCTTTGCGACATTCATGCCCTCATACGTGACCGTGCCACCAGTGACCGGGCCCAGGCCGTTAATGAGTCGCACCAGCGTGGACTTACCGCCACCGTTTTCGCCGATAATGCCAATGCGCTTCTCTGTGAGAGTTAGCGTGGTCGGCTTCAGTATCTGGCGTCCCGAATAGGTTGCGGAAGCGCGGTCAAAAGCGATGGTGGGCATAGTGCGACTCGAGACCCTTTCTAATTCTGTGGGGTTAATTGCCCGAGGTGGCTGCTTCCTTAACCAAACGACTTTGCTTACGGTTGGCAGCGTCGGGAAGCAAATCAGGGAAAGCCTGCAGTACTGCAGTAGCAATAAGCGCGGCTACGACAACCTTTGCCACGTCGCCTGGGATAAACGGGACGTTGGTAATCAGTGCGTCGGTGAAGCTAAGTCCCATACGCCAAGCCAATCCGACAGATCCGAAGAAGTACTGTAGTAGAACTCCAACGAGGCCCGCGCCGATGAAGACGCTGATTCGTGAAACTTTCGCCCGTGGTGCTTGCTGGGCAATCGCGCCGATTGCGAAACCTGCAATTAAGTAGCCGACAATGTAGCCCACGGTAGGGCCGGGAAGTGCGGCGAGAAGTGGTTTCCAGCCCGCCATGTTTGGGACGCCCACGAGACCAACAGCCAGGAACAGGGTAGTGGCGAGGCCACCGCGTTTGAATCCGAGAATCATCCCGGCCAGTGCGATGCCCATGTTCTGTAGCACGATTGGCACGCCGAGGCCGCCAACGGGAATGGCAATGCCGCCGAGCACGATGATCAGTGCTGCGAAAGCAGCGATAAGAGTGAGGTCATACACCTTGGAATTATTCACAGCTCTCATCTTAAACCCATGGGTTGAGCACTGTTCAGGCAGGGGAGCGGGGATTAGGTTATGAAAAGAGGGTGGCCAGGTAGGTATCAGTGACAGGTATCTTGTACGTTGGTCTCATGCGATTGGCCGATTTTCACAACTTCGTCAACCACGAATTTGGGCCTCAGCACGGCCCGTGGCTGTTGCATTCCCACGTACTGATGGAATATGGAAAAACTCCCGCGGAATTGCTCGAGGACGGGGTCGAACCTCGGGATATCTGGTGGGCGCTGTGTAGGGAACACGATATTCCCGAAGACCGCTGGTACGGTCCTGACGAATAGGTTCCGGCGTAGACGACGGTGAATGCTTGCCGACGGCTCTTGCGTGTCGTTGCCATTCGAACAGGGTTTCGCATATTATCGAAAGTGCTGATGAAGTCAATCCGTCTGATTCGGTATAACTTCCGGGTGTAACCGGCAGTAGAGGTGTCGCGGACCAATTTGGAACCGGAACGGCTAGTTTCGCGCCTAATTAAGTGTGAGCGAAGTTTCTGTTTTGGATGAAAATCGGGAGACACATTCTCTGAGTACGGCTCCAGAACCCGATACCGTACGCGACAATGACCGCGACAATGACAATGAGGAAGAACAACGAACTATGGCTCGTAAGAAGGCTACGGCTTCGAACCAGGGCAATGATCGCCTGAAGGCGCTCGATGTAGCTCTGGCGAATATTGAGAAGGACTTTGGTAAGGGTGCAGTTATGCGCCTGGGGGACGACAATCGTCCTCCAATTCAGGTTATTCCCTCCGGCAATATCGCTATCGACGTGGCCTTGGGCCTGGGCGGGTTCCCGCGTGGTCGTATCGTAGAAATCTATGGTCCAGAATCCTCGGGTAAGACCACAGTCGCACTGCATGCTATTGCAGAGGCGCAGCGGCAGGGCGGTATTGCCGCATTTATTGATGCGGAGCATGCGCTGGATCCGGTTTATGCGCGCAAGCTTGGAGTAGATACGGACAACCTTCTGGTATCCCAACCAGATACCGGTGAGCAGGCACTTGAGATCACAGATATGTTGGTGCGTTCCGGTGCTATTGACATCATTGTGGTTGACTCGGTGGCCGCGTTGACTCCGAAGGCTGAAATCGACGGTGAAATGGGCGATTCCCACGTTGGTCTGCAGGCGCGGTTGATGAGTCAGGCGCTGCGCAAGATGACGGGTGCGCTGTCCCACACCGGTACCACTGCCATCTTCATTAACCAGCTGCGTGAAAAGATTGGCGTCATGTTCGGCTCTCCTGAGACCACCACGGGTGGTAAAGCACTGAAGTTCTACGCTTCCGTTCGCTGTGACGTACGCCGAATTCAGACGTTGAAGGACGGCCAGGATGCGGTGGGTAACCGCACGCGCTTGAAGGTAGTCAAGAACAAGGTGTCGCCGCCGTTCAAGCAGGCAGAGTTTGACATCATCTACGGCGAGGGCATTTCGCGTGAGGGCTCGTTGATTGACATGGGCGTTGATAACGGCATTGTCAAGAAGTCCGGTTCGTGGTTTACCTACGAGGGCGATCAGTTGGGTCAGGGCAAGGAAAAGGCTCGTATGCATCTGCGCGAGAATCCAGAAATTGCCCAGGAAATCGAAGTCAAGATCAAGAAGAAGCTCGGTGTCGGGGAATTCGCGGAGGTCGAGGACGAGACCGATATCGATGCCCCTGTCGATGTCGTGCCGGACATCGACTTCGATGATTTGGAAGACTAGCTAGCTCGAGGCGTAGTGCCGCGACACACGAAAAGTGAGGACCGTGGAGGATCGTAACGGCCGCGATGTGCGGGAGACTATCGAAAAGCTTGCTCAGCAAATTGCGGAAGCTGACGGTAGTTCGCTCTACGATGCGGGTCGTGAGGAATCCAAGGCCCCGATTCGTGCTAAGGCACTGCGCTTGCTCGATCAGCGAATGCGTTCCCGCAAGGAACTCGTAGAAAGGCTCGAGGCAGTCGAGGAGTTTCCAACCTCGATGATTGAAGAAGTCGTTGATGACCTGACCCGAAGTGGATTGGTCAACGACGAGCTTTTCGCATCCGAATGGGTGCGGCAGCGCTTTGCCAGTCGCGGCAAGTCGAAGATGGTTTTGAACCGGGAGCTGCAGGAAAAGGGCATTGATGTTTCGCTTCGTGCAGATGCGTTGGAGCAGATTACGCACAACGCGGAAGAAGAAGTCGCCCGGAAGCTAGCGGCGAAGAAAGCGGCCACTATTAAAACAGTGGCACCTGACTTCAACTCCAAGCAAAAGGATTTACGCAAAGTCGTCGGTGTGCTGGCGCGGCGTGGTTTCCCCTCTGAATTGTCCATGAGCATTGCTCGGGATCAGTTAGAAGAGCGATACCGGGAACTCGAAGAGGACACAGATTAGCGCCGGTGCCACCGCACGCCGGATTAGCACGCCGGCTGCGGACCCGTCAGGTTTAAAGGGGTCGCTGATTGGGGAAATGGGCCATAAACAGCTAACCTAAACTGCCGTGACTACCCCTTCTTTGAACTCTCAGCAGCAGTCTTCGCCTCGCACATATGAGGTACGTACGTTCGGTTGTCAGATGAACGTCCATGACTCGGAACGACTGTCTGGCTTGCTGGAAGAAAACGGTTATGTAGCGGCTGCAGAAGGCGATAATCCTGATCTGGTCGTTTTCAACACCTGTGCCGTTCGAGAGAATGCGGACAATCGCCTTTATGGCACGTTGGGACAGCTCAAACCAGTCAAGGATGCTCACCCAGGCATGCAGATTGCCGTCGGTGGCTGCTTGGCCCAGAAGGATAAGGACGTCGTCGTAAAGAAGGCCCCATGGGTGGACGTTGTCTTCGGTACGCATAACTTGGGTTCGTTGCCAGCACTGTTGGAACGCGCCGCTCATAATGACCGGGCTGAAGTCGAGATTAAGGACGCACTGGAAGAATTTCCCTCGGTGCTGCCGGCCAAGCGTGAATCCACTTACGCAGGTTGGGTGAGTATCTCCGTAGGCTGCAACAACACGTGCACCTTCTGCATCGTCCCCAGTTTGCGTGGTAAGGAACGCGATCGTCGTCCAGGCGAGATTCTCGCTGAGGTGCAGGCACTCGTGGAGCAGGGCGTTACTGACGTCACCCTCCTTGGACAGAATGTCAACGCCTATGGTGTTAACTTCGCCGACCCTGACATGGAACGCGACCGCTCGGCTTTTTCCAAGTTGCTGCGCGCCTGCGGCCAGATTGAGGGGTTGGAGCGCGTGCGCTTTACGTCTCCGCACCCAGCTGAGTTCACCGATGATGTCATCGACGCCATGGCGGAGACACCGAACGTGGTTCATCAGCTACACATGCCACTACAGTCCGGTTCCGACCGAGTGCTGAAAGACATGCGCCGTTCCTACCGCACCAAGAAATTCCTGGGAATTCTGGAGAAGGTTAGGGAAAAAATGCCGGATGCCGCCATTACCACTGACATTATTGTCGGTTTCCCAGGCGAGACTGAAGAGGACTTCCAGCAAACTCTCGACGTGGTGGAAAAGGCTCGTTTTAGCTCGGCGTTCACCTTCCAATACTCGCCCCGCCCGGGAACTCCGGCGGCAACCATGGCGGATCAGGTTCCACCACAGGTTGTGAAGGAACGCTATGGTCGGCTGCTAGCGCTTCAGGAGCGTATTTCCGAGGAAGAAAACGCTAAGCTAGTCGGCCGGGAAGTCGAGCTGCTGGTCAGCCAGTCCGATGGCCGTAAGAATGCGGAGACTCATCGCATGTCTGGTCGTAGTCGGGATGGCCGCCTGGTGCACTTCAGCCCGTCGGAAAGCGAACCAGGCATCGTCGACCGCAAGATTCGCCCAGGTGATTACGTGACAGTACGCGTGACCGACTCCGCACCGCACTTCCTCATTGCTGACTCCGGTGTGCTCACACACCGCCGCACTAAGGCGGGCGATAATGTAGAGGTCGGCCAGACTCCGACGACCGCGCCGATCGGAGTTGGTCTGGGCTTGCCAAAGATTGGGCGCCCGGAGAAAACGAGTGTAAGTGAGGGATGCGGCTGTGAGTAGTGACAAGGCTTCGCCGGAAAGTGATATGGAATCCACTAGCGAGCAGTCGGTGGAATCCGCGCAGGCGTTGCGGGTTCAGGAGCGCAAGGCCGCTGGCGAGCTGGATCTCGGCCGTGCGGTGATTCCGATGATGGTTGCCGTCATCGGCCTCATTACGAGTTTCTTCCTTCCGCACTCGGGCGTTGTTTTGGGCTTTGATGTGTTGCTGGATACGGATGTTGCGCATCAGTACTTCACGACTCGACCGGAGCGAATTTACTCCATTCTCGTGGTGGTAGGTGTCTTGCTAGCTATTGCCACGCTGATTACGCGGACGACGATTCTCGCATTCGTCACCTGGTTTTTTGCCTGTATTCAGATGGTCTACTCAGTCTTCGCTGGTTGGATGCGTCAGTCTCGTCCACAGGAACTGGCCGGCGAGGGTATTTCCTTCGGCCTGATGCTCGGTATTTTCTGCAGTTTTCTACTGGCCATCTCCGTGACTTTCATCGCTTTCCGACGTAGTAAGGAGCAGCTCGCAATCGCGACGAAACGTCGCAAGCACGCTGACACCGATCCGGTACTGCGCGCGCAGCAGGTTTACCTGCGGGCGGGCCTGACCCCGAATACGACTACGGATGTTGAGGTCGTCGACGACCGCCGTGAACGCGCTCGCCGACGCAATCGTGTCCAGCAGGGCAGTAGCGCGGATAATGTCTCTCAGCAGACCGGCGAAAAGGACGAACAGGTCAGCGACGAGTAGTGAGACTTTTTAACTAGCGCAGTAAGTATGGGGCTCTCTTCCATTCCGGAAGAGAGCCCCTTACTTTTAACCATCGACGCGTTGCCAGCGCGTAGCTGAGCCAGGATTCTGTTGCGGACGCCGGAGAGCGAGAACCTGCTTCCCCGACACACAACTAGCTTCTGTTAGAGCTCCTTGAGAGTCTCCGCGGCCTGCTCTGCCCACTGTCGCCACTGTTCGGCCTGCTCCCGAGCCTTGGCGGCCTGAGAAGCCTTGCCCTTCGCCTCGAGTTCGGCGGCCTTCTGCTCAAACTCCGCTGCGCGGTTGGCGAACTGCTGGACGCGAGCCTGTGCTTCGGGGTCGGTACGGCGCCACTGCGAATCGGCAGCATCGGAGACGCGCTTTTCCAGTGCGCCAATGCGGTTTTCATACTCACGCACACGACCACGCGGCACAAAGCCGATGGCCTCCCATTTCTCCTGCAACTGACGCAGTTCGTTGCGAGCGTGATCGAGGCCCTTGGACGGATCAATGCGGTCTTCGTATTCAGCCAGCAGTGCGTCCTTGGCCGCAGCGTTTTCCTCGAACTCCTTGTCTCGAGCTTCGTTGACCGCGTTGCGAGCACCAAAGAACTCATCCTGGGCGGCCTTGAACTGCGCCCACAGCTTGTCATCGACCTCGCGTGGGGCTCGACCAGCGGCCTTCCACTCAGCCATCAGGTCACGGAAGGCAGCAGCGGTGCCACCCCAATCAGTGGAGGTCTTCAGGGCCTCAGCTCGCTCAATGATGTCCTCCTTAACGCGGCGAGCAGCCGCACGGTTGCGGTCCAGTTCCGCAAAATGGGCACCGCGGCGGCGGTTGAAAGAATCACGCGCGCGAGAGTAACGGCGCCAGAGTTGATCATCAGTTTTGCGGTCGATGCCGCGAATCTGCTTCCACTCCGTGAGAATCTCGCGGATACGGTCGCCGGCGACCTTCCACTCGGTGGAGTTCTCTGCGAGCTCCTCGGCCTCTGCGGCGAGCTCTTCCTTACGTGCGATGGCGTTCTTACGGCGCTCTGCCTTGTCGTGAGCGACTTTCTCCTCTGCGACGTGGGAGGTGGCAATGACCTCTGCAAGGCGCTTATCCAGCGCATCGATATCGCCGAGAACCGTGGCGGTGGCAAGGCTCTCACGCAGTTCAACTGCGTTGTGAGAAATGGTCTTTGCCTCCTGCGGGTGGGAGACTACACGAGATTCCAGTAGCTCGACCTCGGTGGCCAGATCCTCGTAGCGCTTGCCGTAGTGGGCATAACCCTCTTCTACGGTGCCAGCCTGCCAGGAGCCAATATTGCGTTCGCCGGCGCTGGTGACCAGCCAAACAGTGCCGTCTTCGTCAATGCGGCCAAACTTCTTTGGATCATTGTGGACGGCATGTGCCACAGCGGCCGACCCCGCAGGCGCTGGAGTAGCTCCAGGGGCCTTACGATGAGCCGGCATTGCGCCTGGTCGAGGTCCCGGACGTGGACCCGGGCGTGGACCTGGCTTAGGGGAATTGCTGGTACCGGTCATAGTGGGTAAACCTCTTCCAATCTTCATGCAGAACTGCCGCGCGACACGGCTGCCATCAAACACTTACGGTATGTGCTCGAGTATCCCAAAAATTTTGGCACAGCGCGCGTAACACCGCCGGAATAAGGCATCGACTAGCCCCTCACGGTAGCGTTGAGGACGTGAATTCGCGTTTGCCTCGGCTTGTTATCGTTCCGCGTGCGCTCCTCATCGTCGAGGAGCTGGGTGGTTTTGCGCCCACCGCCACGGAATTGCGCCGTCATGCCCGTGAAACCGTCGCGACGCTGTGGACAGATGACGAACCCGGGGAGCCCGGCGCGGTCGCTATTATCACTGGCAGGATGCAGGCGAAGTCCCCGCACCAGACCAGCGCACCCGACAGTTTTTCTCCGTATGCGGTTGATGTCACGGTGTCAGGCGGAACCGAATTACCTGAGCTGCTGGGACGCTGGCTTATCGAAGACTACGCGCGACGGAATTCTGAAGGACCCACTGGCCGCGTCATTCAGGCAACGTGCTTCGACTCTATCGCTGAGGCACTCGCTGCCGGTCACACGCGTCTGCTTGTGCTTGTCGACGGCGCATTCGGCCTTGCGGACGATTCCCCGGTCGGCGTAATTGAAGGTGCAGCGGAGGTTGATGCGCTGTGCAGTCTAATTGCTGGTCAGGACTGCTCAAGCATTAACGTGGAAAATATTGTGTTTCCAGCTCCCGGCGCGTACGCGGCCGAGTTATGGCAGCAGCTGAGTAAAGCTGCTGAAAGCTGGACGGGGTCTGGAATGACCGTCGTAAAGCGTTCTTACTATGACAGGGCGCCTTACGGCATCGGTTACCACGTGGCCAGCTGGCAGTGTGTTGCGAAGTAAGAGCTCGCGTTTTTAGTTTTTGTGCAGGAGTGTGAACTGGGTAGTGACGGCTTTCGAGAGTGAGAGCTTGCCGGTGCCGATTGCGGTGGTAGGGCCGACGGCGTCGGGAAAGTCGGATTTGGGGCTGGTGCTTGCGGAGCAGCTTGGCGGTGAGGTCGTCAATGTTGATTCGATGCAGCTCTATCGAGGAATGGATATCGGAACAGCGAAGCTGTCGGTGGACCAGCGGCGGGGGATTCCGCACCACCAACTCGATGTGCTGAACGTGACGCAGCCGGCGAGTGTGGCGACGTATCAGCGTGAGGCGGTCGCGGATGTTGAGGCTATTCGCGCGCGGGGGAAAGTCCCCATCCTTGTCGGCGGGTCGATGATGTACGTACAGGCGTTGGTGGACGACTGGCAGTTCCCACCTACGGACCCTGAGGTACGTGCGAAGTGGGAGGCAGTGCAAGACGAGATTGGTCCGGCGGCGTTGCACGATCGGTTGGCAGAGATTGATCCGGATGCGGCGGCAATTATTGAGACCAACGACCCGCGGCGCACTGTCCGGGCTTTGGAGGTCATCGAGCTGACAGGTAAACCTTTTGCAGCGTCGAAGCCGTCGATTGATAAGCCACCGCGGTGGAACACTCGCATATTGGGGTTGCGCACGCAGGCGGAATGGCTAAATCCGCGGATAGAACAGCGTACGCGGGGCATGTTTGCCGCTGGCCTGGTGGAAGAAACTGAGAGTTTGATTGCGCAAGGGTTGCGCGAAGGTGTGACCGCTAGTCGCGCGATCGGCTATGCACAGGTGCTGGACTACTTCGATGGGGTTTACGACCTGGATACGGCTTGTGAACGCACGATTACTGGTACGCGCAGGTATGTGCGACGTCAGCGCTCCTGGTTCAACCGTGATCATCGGATCATGTGGCTAGACGCTGCCGGTGACGTGCCGGGACAGGCGTTTTCCGCACTTGGTCTGTAAGAGATTCGGACCTCCCGCTAGCATCAAGGGCATGGTTTCATTTGCCAAAGGCCACGGTACGCAAAACGATTTCTTGATTTTTCCAGATGATTTGGTGTCGATTGATTTGACCGAATCACTGGTCGCAGCAGTATGCGATCGACAGCGAGGTCTTGGCGCTGACGGCGTCCTGCGGGTTGCCCGTGCGGGGAAACTCGTCGATGCCGGTGTTTTGGCGGCATTGCCGGAGGGCGTTAAAGCCGACGATTGGTTTATGGACTACCGCAATAGTGACGGTTCTATTGCCGAGATGTGCGGGAATGGTGTCCGCGTCTTTGCACACTATATTGCCGCGATTCACAGCCCGGACAGTGTCGTCGACGGAACCTTGCGGGTGGGCACTCGAGCAGGGCTGCGCGCTGTTTCGATTGATGAGCTCAGCCGCAGGCACGCGGTCGTTGGGGTGGATATGGGCCAGCCAGAAGTCCTCGGCCTCGCTACTGCGTTCATCGGTTCGGGCAACAATGCCCAGAAATTCGCCGGGATTGGTGTCGACGTGGGAAATCCGCATTTGGCCTGCGTCATGCCTGGCCTAAATGCCGCCGCTCTGGCGGAGCTGGAATTGGAAGCGGCGGGTAGTGTCGCGAAGCCAGTGCGTGCCGACGAAGCCATGTTCCCGAACGGCCTCAATGTGGAAATTGTCACCCCGCTGGATGCCTGTGATTCGGTGTCCATGCGAGTAATTGAACGTGGAGTTGGTGAGACCCGCTCGTGTGGCACCGGTACGGTTGCGGCAGCTATTGCCGCGCTGGCCGATGCCGGCCGGACTGAGGGGGTTGTGACAGTCAAGGTGCCCGGCGGTGTGGTGACTGTGGATGTCCACAAGGCCAGCAATGCGGATGGGGACTTCTCGGCGACCTTGACCGGGCCGAGCGTGATTCACACGCTCGGCGATATTGAGCTGGAAGCCCTGTGACTGGTAGCTAGTGCAGCAGGAGCCCTAGCGGGGTAGTGGAAGCGGTGGGGAGTTAGCGGACTAGTGTCCGCCGCAGCCACCGTCGCCACAACCACAGCCGCCATCGCCACAGCCGCCTCCGCAACCTTGAGGCGGAATGATCTCACCGGTCAGTGAGAAAGTGCCGGAGACGACCATACCTGGCTGGGGAGCTTCGTCGCCGCCGGGGACAAGTACGTCCATGGGGGTCGGAAGAGCAAGGTTGAGCACCCAGAACTTCTTGCCGGTCAGCTCATTGACATGCTTGCGGGAGTTATTGATAACACCAGCCAGTTTGACGGTTGCGCTAGGCGATGCCTTGCCGACCTGATCTCCGACAATTGCCTTAGCACCTTCGAAGTCCAATGTTGTCGGGGTTGCCCCAGTGCGCTTTTCGTACTCCTCAGCGGATGCGTCGAGGGTGAAATCAGTTGCCAGAGCTGATAGCGCGACATGCTCAAAAGTCTGAGTTCCGGCATCAACAATCATTGGCCCCTGTGACAGCAGGCAGGTAGCGACCTCGATGACCTTGTCAAAGTTATCCGAGGAGGGATCATCCTCGACGATTTCCACGAGCGCCAAGACATCGTCCACGCTGGATACATGGGCAGTGACGGTCGGGCTGCCCGCGAAGCCGGCGTAGGTAGAAAATGGTTCAACACCCAGGATGTGCAGACGCGCACCAGAGGAATCTTCGAAACGGACCAGCTGGCCACCGCGGACCTCGCCGATGACCGACAGATTGTCACTGGCAATCGCGGCTTCCATCGCGTCTCGCCAGCTGGGGTAGTCCATGCCAATGCTTCGCAAGTCAGTAGTCATACTTTTCGATGATACTTCCCATATCTTCATCTGCGAACTAACGAATCGCACGTGAGCACATTGTGCTCTGGGGTACCTAGAACCATTCCTCCACGCCGCGGCAACTATTCGGATGGGACTAACAATTCTGCCACGCTAAATAGGCAAATATTAAGTGTGGCATAAATAACTTTCCTTAGGTGTGCCCGGTTTATTCCATTTAGGCATGCCTAAGAGTAAGCTCATCTCCGTAAACACGATTTGCTTAGCTTAATTCTTATCTATATAAGCGAGGTTTCTCATGCTCGGATTGCGGTCTCGAAAACAGTCGGATGACATTCAGTCGCTTGCCGACGTCCCGGTGGGGGTAACCGTCACTCTGGGAGCGTCGCATGTGGATGAGCGCCTGTGCCGCAGGCTTTCGCAACTGGGGCTTCGCCCTGGAATGAGTGTCACTGTGGGACGGAGCACCAGCGGCGGTGGGCGAATCGTCCATGCTGGCGCAACGCGCTACGCCATCGATGCCAGCACGCTGCACAAGATGTCCGTCGTGGGTTAGGTCCCCTACATCTCTTTTCTCACCTCCCTCCTGAAAGTAAACAATGACAACACCTACGGATTCCTCAACGCGAAAATTCGCATCCACGCCCAGCTGCCATGCATGCAGTGGCGGAGCACCAGCAAAGGATGGTGCACCTGTTGTCGCAGTAGTCGGCGCACCGAACTCCGGTAAGTCAACACTGTTCAATAGTTTGACTGGTGCGAAAGCGCAGATGGGCAATTGGCCTGGTACGACCGTAGAGGTCAGCCGCGGCGCGTGGAAGACCGATGCCGCTGAGTACGATGTCATCGATTTCCCGGGTGCCTACTCGCTGGATGCCATGAGTCCGGACGAAGAGCTCACTCGCGAGATGCTCATCGAGAAACCGGAAGAAGAACGCCCGGATCTCGTCGTTGTCGTTGTCGACGCCACGGCACTGGGCCGTGGTCTCTACATGGCCGCGGAATTGGCGGAACAGCCCCAGCGCATCGTTCTGGCTCTGACCAAACTAGATGTTGCCAAGGCCAAGGGCATCGATGTGAATCCGGACGCATTGCAGTCAGCTATGGGGATGCCGGTGGTGGCGCTGGATCCCCGTCGTAAAGCGGGAATGGCGCGGTTGGCCGACGCGGTAGCAGCGGCTCTGGACGGATGTAGTTCGGTGTCGTCACCGATTCGCCAGGTCGATGGTGAATCGATTGAACGCCTGGACGACGCACGCTTTGCCGCGATTGATGCGGCGGTTGCGGCATCTACGGGCGGGGTGGAAGATCGCCAGACTTTCTCCGACCGCATTGATAACGTGGTTCTTCACCCGGTGCTCGGACCGATTGTGTTCCTGGCAGTTATGTGGGCAGTCTTCCAAATCACGACGACGGTAGCAGCACCGTTGCAGGACGGTTTGGAAACCCTTATTACCGGTAATTTCGCAGATTTGGTTACTCGTGGATTAGAAGCGGTGGGATGGGACCATCCGATTGTCACCGGGCTGCTTGTAAACGGCATCATCGGTGGTGTCGGCATGGTGCTGACCTTCGTTCCGCTGATGGCACTCATGTTCCTGTGCCTCGCAGTACTCGAGGATTCAGGGTATATGGCGCGTGCAGCCGTGGTGGCTGACCGTGTCATGCGTGCAATTGGTCTTCCGGGTAAGGCATTTATTCCGCTGATTGTTGGCTTTGGTTGTAACGTGCCAGCGATTTCGGCAACACGTGTGCTGAGTAATCCGCGCCACCGCATTTTGACGGCACTACTGGTTCCGTTTACCTCCTGCTCGGCGCGTCTAACCGTGTATGTCATGTTGGGTGCGGTGTTCTTCCCGGAACACGCGGGCACAGTCGTCTTCGCTATGTACGTGATCTCGATTCTGCTGATCGTTCTGACCGGCCTTGCATTGCGTAAGACCTTGTGGCGCACCATGCCGTCGGAACCGCTGGTCATTGACCTGCCAACCTACCAGCTTCCGACCGCACGGCTGGCACTATCTGTGATGTGGATGCGTCTGAAGGGCTTCCTGCAGACCGCTAGTGGAATCATCGTCAGCACCGTCATCGTCGTATGGCTTCTGATGTCTATCCCGGTTGTCTCCGGGCACTCCTTTGCCGATGAAGACCTGGCACCGCAGGACTCCGCATACGGTGCAGTCAGCGAAACTATTGCTCCTGTGTTTAACCCGGCAGGTTTCGGTACATGGTCTCTGACAGGTCCGTTGGTGACGGGCTTTGTGGCCAAGGAAGCCGTCATTTCTACCTGGGCACAGACCTATGCAGTGGAGGACGTCACCGACTCCGATTCGAGCGAACAGGCCTCCAGCCCGCTCGCGGAGAATATTCGACGTGACTTTGACAATGCATCCGATGGACATGGATTGGCAGCAGTCTGGGCCTACATGATCTTCCTGCTGGCTTACACACCGTGCGTGGCTACGCTCGCGGCACAACGTCGAGAGATCGGCGTGAAGTGGACGGGCTTCGGTTTGCTAGCGCAGCTGGTCGTTGCATGGGCACTGGCCGTGATTGTTTTCCAAGGGTTGAAGCTGTTCCTGTAAAGCCTCGTTGATTCCTAGTAGCTTCGGCAAAGCTACTAAGTCACACTTGCGAACTAGAAATCAGATCCAACAAGAATCGCGATACGGAAAGGAGCTATCGCCGTGGGACTCTTTAGAGCCAGGAAGAATACGACGGTTACTCGTCGGCCTTCAGAAGCCGTTCAGGATGCAATTGCGCAGGGCATTAGCTCCCGACGCAAGATTTGCGAAATCACCGGATTGCAGCGAGCAACGGTAGACCTCATCCTTGACCGCATGGAACACACCGGCCAACTGCGCCGGGAATCCCTCGGTGGCATGTGCCCAGGCGGAGGTTGTTCCAACTGCGGAATGTCCGACAGCGGTACGTGTACTGGTGGTAGTTCTAAGAGTGGTCCGGTCGCACTGGTTCTGACACGCAGGCCACCTTCTGCAGCCTAAGTCTTGAGCTTCGGCTCGGTATTCTCCGCACACAATGCGGAGAATTTGGCTTGTCATGCGACAATAGCAGCTAGTATGACGAATTTTTCCAACAACTTTGATGAGGTCAGCGACGAAACGTCGCAGCAAGCTCGCACCTCGCACGAGATGGACGATTTTTTCATCGACGCTAACGATGCTGGCGAAAACGCCGATAGTGCCTCCGGGGATGCGTTCGCAACGGACGTCGGCACGCAAAGGGAACCTACCGTCGGTGATTTGGATTTGGAGGCGCGTTCCTCTCTGCGCCGGCTGACCAGGTCAGTAGCACATACTGAGTCTGAAGAAGTGATGGTCGAGTACCGTCAGCTCCGACTGGAACGCGTGGTGCTGCTCGGTGTCTGGACATCCGGGACCCTTCAGGAAGCTGAAGTGGCGATGGAGGAGCTCGCCGCACTGGCAGAGACTGCAGGTTCGGAAGTTTTAGAGATGGTGCTGCAGCGCCGCGATAAGCCGGACCCTGGTACTTACGTGGGATCCGGCAAGCTCAACGAGCTTCGCGATATTGTCGCCTCTACCGGCGCAGATACAGTTATTTGCGACGGTGAACTGTCTCCCGGTCAATTGGTGGCGCTGGAGGATCGCCTTGACGCCAAGGTTATTGACCGCACCATGCTGATTCTGGATATCTTTGCTCAGCACGCGAAGTCCAAGGAGGGCAAGGCGCAGGTCTCGCTGGCACAAATGCAGTACCTGTACACGCGTCTGCGCGGCTGGGGCGGCAACCTATCGCGTCAGGCTGGTGGTCGCGCGGGCTCCAACGGCGGCGTGGGTCTGCGTGGTCCGGGTGAAACTAAGATCGAAACCGATCGTCAGCGCCTACGCCAAGATATGGCGCGAATCCGCAAGGAATTAGCTGGCATGAAGACTGCGCGTGAGATTAAACGCGCACGTCGTAAGGCTGGACACCTGCCGCGCGTGGCAATTGTCGGCTACACCAACGCGGGTAAATCTTCGTTGCTCAACGCACTGACAGGCGCTGGTGTGCTGGTGGAAGACGCGCTGTTTGCAACGCTGGATCCGACGACTCGTCGCACCAAGCTTCGCGACGGTCGCACGGTGATTATGACCGATACGGTCGGATTTGTTCGCCACTTGCCGACGCAGCTCATTGAAGCTTTTCGCTCGACCTTGGAAGAGGTGCTCGAAGCCGACGTCATCATGCACGTCGTAGACTCCTCTGACCCATTCCCGCTGGAGCAGATTAAGGCTGTCAACAAAGTCATCAACGAAATCGCGGAGGAAGAAAAGGCCGAGATTCCGCCCGAGCTGTTGGTAGTCAACAAGGTGGACAAGGCCGATGGCATTACCCTGGCGCAACTGCGCCACCAGCTCGATGATGCGGTCTTTGTCTCTGCGCGAACGGGTGAGGGGATTGGTGAACTGGAGACCCGACTCGAGCTTGCTCTCAATGAGTTGGAGTCTCACGTCCATATGTTGATTCCCTATGACAAGGGCAATATTGTCTCCATGCTCCACGAAGATGCGACCGTGCTGTCGGAGACATGGACAGAGCAAGGCACCCAGATGGATGTGCGTTTGCCCACTAGCCTCGCGGATGAACTGTCGGCATACCGCATCGAACCTGCAGCGGATCCTCACTTCACGGCGGATGCGAATGAGGATAGTAGCAACGACGCCTAGTCGGAATAGGGAGAGCGACAAAGAGCTCCGGCAGTCCTGGGTTTAATGCGGTATCCGTGGCGTGATCTGCGGTGGGCATCCACTAGCATTACAACCATGAATTCTACTTCTGACGCGGAGACCCAACAGGGAACCTCCGCAAATCCGCCTGCTGAAAACGCCGAACGTGGCCGTCTTTTCGGTTGGGATATTCACGGTGACGGTCGAAAGATTGCACCGGGAGCCGTGGTGGCTCCCAACGAACGCCTCGATTGGCCTCGTACAATTGGCATTGGCGCACAGCACGTCATTGCCATGTTTGGTGCAACTCTTCTGGTGCCGCTGTTGACTGGTTTCCCAGTCAATACCACACTGCTGTTCTCGGGTATCGGCACGATTGTCTTCCTGCTAATCACCCGAAACCGCTTGCCCTCTTACCTGGGCTCGTCGTTTGCCTTCATCGCACCACTGACCGCGACACAGGCGCAGGGTATTGGTGTTCAGCTCGGTGTCGTGCTCTGCGCCGGCATCGCGCTCATGCTCGTTGGCTGCGTTGTAAAGTTCGCCGGCAAGCGTGTCCTCGATGCAGTGATGCCACCTGCAGTAACCGGTGCCATCGTCGCTCTCATCGGACTTAACCTGGCGCCTGCCGCCACGGAGAACTTCGCCACTCAGCCGTTGGTCGCATTTGTCACGATGGCATCCATTGTCTTCGCAACCGTCGCTGGCCGCGGTATGGTCAGCCGTCTGGGTGTCCTTATCGGCGTACTAATCGGCTGGGTCTTCGCCGCTGCCACTGGAAATCTCTCGCCCGAGGCTACAGAAACTGTCGGCAATGCCGCCTGGATTGGTCTGCCCGCATTCCACGCGCCGGAGTTCCACTTCAATGCGATGCTGATTGGTCTGCCCGTCATCGTAGTACTCATCGCAGAGAATGTCGGTCACGTCAAGGCTGTTGCTGCCATGACCGGCCGAAACCTCGATGACATCGCTGGCGATGCTCTTATTGCAGACGGTCTAGCCACCACCATCGCCGGTTCAGCTGGTGGTTCTGGTACCACTACCTACGCTGAAAATATCGGTGTTATGGCCGCTACCCGTGTCTATTCGACCGCAGCTTACTGGGTGGCAGCTTTCACCGCCATTGCACTGGCTTTCATTCCAAAGTTCGGCGCACTCATCTTGACCATTCCTACCGGCGTGCTCGGTGGGGCAACGATGGTGCTCTACGGCCTAATCGGTTTGCTCGGTGTGCGCATCTGGATGGACGAAAAGGTCGACTTCAACAACCCGGTTAATCTCACCGCTGCCGCTACCGCGCTGATCGCGGGTATCGGCAACCTCACCCTCGACATTGGTTCGCTGACGCTGGAGGGCATTGCTTGGGGGTCGGTCGGCATTATTATCGGCTATCCAATTTTGAACTGGCTCTACAACCGCATCGGCGAGAACCGCTCGTAGGCCACCCGTCCAGGGCAGAATCTCGCACGAATGCTTAACGACGGAACCACGTGACCGTTGCCACAATGTTTCGTCGTTAAGCTGATTGCTTTTAATCGCTCAGATCTTGGGCGATGAGTTCGGCGATTTTCTCTACCGCAACCGCGTTGCTACTGGTCACAGTGACTTCATCGCCGAATTCGGCACCGAGTGCCATGAGCATCAACGAGGATGAAGCATCGGCCGGTTCGTTGTCGGGCTCGTCTGAGTCAAGGAGCTCGACCAGAATTTCTTCCTGAAAACGGGAGGCACGCTCAGCGATGACCGTTGCAGGGCGGGCATGAATACCCACCTTGGAGCCGACGTGGACATGTTGAGTAACCATGCGAGCGGCATCCTGCCTTTCTGCTTCTCGATTTCCTCGATGCCATTTCTGAGCTTAATAGGTTGCCCGGATGGGTTGGGGAATGTTTGCTGAAAATCGTAGAAATGCTCGTTGGGATAAACCAGCCGGTGCGGTAAAAACTACGCTTCCGCTGAAACGTCCGCTTCTAGGTTTTGATTATCGGTGCTGACTTGCCGCGGCCACAGGCTTTTAGCTGCCACAACGAGAATTGCTGCCACTATGCTGCCCAAGACGATTGCAGTAAGCCATGCGACAGGGTTGTCGATTGCAAACAGCACAAAAATACCTCCGTGCGGAACACGTGTGGCCGCACCCAAAGCCATTGAGGTGCCACCGGTGACGGCACCGCCAATCACAATCGGCGGAATCACACGTAGCGGATCTGCGGCGGCGAAGGGAATTACTCCCTCTGAAATGAAGGCCGCACCGAGCACCCAGCCCGCTTTGCCGTTTTGACGCTCCGCCGAACTGAACAGCTTTGGTCGGAGCACAACTGCCAGAGATGTAGCCAATGGAGGTACCATGCCCGCCGCCATCACAGCGGCCATGACCTTCCATGATGCGGGATCTGCTGAGGCGATGTTTGCGACGGCAAAAAGATAAGCAGCCTTGTTGATCATTCCGCCCATATCCACGCACATCATTGCGCCGAGAAGACCACCGAACAGGAACGCCGCCGTCGTATCCAGTGATTGCAGCCACTGCTGCAGAGCCGTCATCAGCCACGCCAGCGGCATCCCGAGCAGCAGGTACATGGTGAGCCCAACGGCCATAGCTCCGAGCATAGGAATCACGACAACCGGCATCAGCGGTCGCAGCCAGTCCGGGACTTTCATCCTCAACAGTAGGGCTACAACTAGTCCCGCCAGGATGCCTGTCACCAGGCCCCCAAGGAAGCCGGCGCCAACCGTGACCGCGATGGCACCGCCAATAAAGCCTGGTGCAATGCCGGCTCTGCCAGCCATGCCAAAGGCGATATAAGCACTCATTACAGCCACAATGACCTGCATGCCGTGGTTGCCAATGGCAAAAAGCGCCGAGCCGAGATACAGCCACAGCCCACTACGATCAATTAGCACGGTGCCGAGATCTTTTGTCGGCACAGCAATCGGGGCATCGAGTCCGATAATCTCCGGCAGCCGCAAATCCCTAGTCACGGCGTCAGCTACTACACCAACCTGATGACCGCCGACGAGGAATCCCAGCGCAATCAACAACCCCGATGCGGCCACGAACGGCACCATATAGCTGACACCGGTCATAATGGCATCACGAACCCAGTGTCCGAAGGCTTTGTCACCGCCTAAGGATGATTTATGTGCCCCCACCTTGGTAGTTGCTTGTACCCTCTCAGATGAAGGGTCCGCGCCGGTAGTACCGGTTTGCGGACCGGCCTCCTTGTCGTGGTCATCCTTAGGTTGCGGCGCCTTTCGGTCGTAGGCGCGAACCCGTGATTGTTCTGCTTTTGCCTTCGCTTGTTCAATAACCGCAGTAGGTTCATTGACTGCCTTACGAATTGGCACTTTGACCTGTGGTTTATCGCTGAAGCGCTTAAGCCCCGTAACCCCAATATCGGCTGCGATTACTAGCACGTCGGCCCGGGCAATTGCCTCTGCGGGGGCTTCCTGGGTTCCTGCCGAGCCCTGCGTCTCTACAGTTAGTGTGACATCAGACATGCTTTCTGCCGCGCCAGTAAGCGCTTCGGCTGCCAAATAAGTGTGAGCGATGCCCGTGGGGCAGGCTGTGATGGCGACGATATTGGTCTTCGTCGGAGGTTTTTTCGCTTTCCGACGCGGCGCTTTGGTGATGTGCTCGCTAATGATCCGGGCGGCCTCTTCATCGCTTTCAGCTCCGCGAAGAGCTGCGCGAAACCCCTTATCGCGAAGTGCCTTTGCGAGTGCGGCCAGAATGTCGACGTGGACATCGCTGTTAGTAGATGGGACACCGATGAAAAAGAGCAGGTCCGCCGGCCCGTCTGGTGTGGTGAATTCCGTAGCGCTGGTTAAGCGGGCAAACATCAGGGTCGGCTTCGACCAATCCTCATGGCGGCAGTGGGGGATGGCTATCCCGCCCGGCAGACCTGTCGGGGCCTTCTCTTCGCGTTCGAGGGCTGCTGCGACGATACCGTTGCAGTTGGTGGCGCGGCTGGTCTCTACAGCTTTAGCGATGAGGTAGTTAAGGATCCTCTCCTTTTGCGGACCGACATCTAGGTTAAGGAACACTGTCGACTCATCGGCTAAGTCTGATGCAATAGCGGAAAAATCTGCCGAAGAAGACATGGTTTTCTAATGCTCCTTATCTAGGCATCGAAAAGCTAAGCGTCGAGCTGCCATAACCGGCCGGCCTCGGGGTGCACCTGTTCTGGATAGGGGATGGTCGTACCGGGAAGACTGGTTGCCGCCGCCCCATAAGCTACGGCGGTGGTTAGTGCATCTTGGTAGCTATCACCGCGTTCGCGGGACATAACGTAGCCGGCCAAAGCACAGTCTCCAGCACCGACCGTCGACTGAGCGACTATCGAGGGGGAGGTAGCAGCGAAACAACCGCCTGACTTCACTGAAAGCACCGCTCCTGCTTCGCCGAGAGTGGCCAGGACTTCGGATACGCCAAGCTCGTTCAGCGCACGAGCAGCCTGCGCTACGGGAAGATAGTTCCCTTCGGCTGCAGCGGCCTCAAGTTCTTCGCCGTCCTGATTAATGATTTGACCAAGTTCGTAGGCGTTCGGCTTCATCAAGAAAGGTCGCACCTTTGGAAATGCGCGAACGACCTCAGTCAGTGGGCCGTCGCTCGTATCCATAGCAACACGAATATTCGGGTTGACCGAATACACCGCCTCGGTGCATTGAACGTAAAAATCCCTGGGGACACCAGGGGGCAATGAACCTGCGAAAACTACCCACGTGGCGTGTTTAGCATGGTGGATAAGTTTCTCCAGGACACGCCTACGGTGCGCTTTCGTCAATGTCATGCCAGGGGAATTGAGCTTGGTGGTCGTCCCATCTGGCTCTGCGAGTGTGAGATTAACGCGGGCTTCGTTAGTCGTGTTGATGGCTTCATGAGGTATGCCAGAGACTTCCAACAGGCGCGTGAATTTTCCGGAGTCCGATGCCGGGTAGAGCGCGAGCGTCTTTTCTCCGGCGTAGTGCAACGCCTTGGACACATTAATTCCCTTGCCACCAGCCATGTCCTCAGCCATTGGTAGACGGAACACGCCACCTCGCTTGAGCTCCGTATCGAGTCGAGCAAGTCGATCGATTGACGGATTTACAGTCAAGGTCAGGATCATGAAGCAACCACAACCTCGACACCTTGCTCCCTGAGGTCATTGACGAACTGTTCCGGGGCAGAGGAATCTGTAATCACGACGTCGATATCTTCCAATGCTGCAAAGCTGACGAGGAAGTCGCGGCCAAGTTTCGTCGAGTCCGCCATAACGATGACCTTGCGCGCATTCGTAATCATCGCGCGCTTTACCGCCGCTTCCTGTGGATCAGCAGTAGAAAGACCGTGGTCAATTGTCAAGGCATTAGAACCAATGAAAGCGACATCGGCACGCATAACCGCGAGAGTGCGGAGTGCCGTATCGCCAGCAACCGCCTGAGTAATGACGCGAACTTGGCCGCCAAGGAGTTGAAGCTCAATGCGGTTCGATCCTGCGAGTGTGATGGCGTTGGGAAGAGAGTTTGTGACAACCGACCAACGGCGGTTATCAGGGGAGTGGACCATCAGCTCTGCAAGAGCCTCGGTGGTAGTTCCAGCATCGAGAAAAATTCCACCACCAGAGTCAGGCAGAAAATCCGCAGCACAGCGGGCAATAGAGAGCTTCGCGTCCTTTTGCGCGTTCTTTCGAGCGGCAACTGAAAACTCAACAGTCTGAAAAGAACGAGTAGCCACAGCGCCACCGTGTACGCGGTGAACTGCGCCCTCTGCATCCAACTGAGCTAGGTCACGGCGAATCGTCTCTGCTGTGACATCGAAAGCTTCCGCAAGATCAGCGACCGTCACGCGCCCTTCGACTGCTGTCAAAGACGCAATCTTCCGGCGGCGTTCCTCTGCGTACATTCCCCGCTCCTTAGCTGTTAAGAAATCTCAGCTTTACTATCTGTTCCCAGTATGCCCGTTTATGTCTGTTTCGGGCAACGAAAATGTGGGAAATTAGAGGCTGCGTAGGACGCTGACAATCTTGCCGAGGATCTTGGCGTGCTCCGCGGGGAGTGGGTCAAAGGCGCGATTATGGGGCATGAGCCACTTGCCAGCAGCGTCTTCGTGCCATTCCTTGACTGTTGCTTCATCTTCAAACAGGGCTGCAACAAAATCTCCCTGTTCGACCACGTCTTGGGAACGGACTACCACCCAGTCTCCGTCGAGAATGCCCGCGTCAACCATGGAATCACCCACGACCTTGAGCAGGTATAGCTGACCAGAGCCCGTAATCTCCATCGGAAGTGCCATGTGACTTTCCACATGCTGCTCCGCCAAAATAGGGTTGCCAGCCGCAATCTGTCCAACGATAGGAACGAAGATTGGCTCTGGCATGTCCTCTGGCATCTCGGGAGTTTGGGTGGTGCCAGTAGCCTTTGGCCCAGGCTTTACCGGAGTGAAAGTGCCAGCGGAGGACTTCGAATCCCTTACGTTTACCGCGCGGGGTTTGTGTGGGTCGCGGCGGAGAAAGCCCTTCTTCTCCAACTCCTTGAGTTGGTATGCCACCGACGAGGTGGAATTCAAGCCCACAGCATCCCCAATTTCTCGAATGCTCGGTGGGTATCCGCGAAGTACGACGGCATCCGAAATGACGTCAAGAATCCGACGCTGCCGATCGGTGAGTGTTTTAGGGTTCGCTTTCTTCTTTTGAGCCATGGAACATCCCTTCTCAAACTCTTTCGAATGAATCATAACTCAAAACTGTTCGAATCGTCGAGCATCGAACACTGTGCGCCCTTGAATTCTTTAGAAAACGTGTACATTATCCGTGCTCGGAGGCGGTGATGATGTCGAAAATCGAAAATAAATCCGGATAGCAGTAGACAATATTCGAACATGGTGTTATAAATCGAACATGACAAGTTACTCGAACAGTCGTTTGATGAAAGGGTCTAGACGGATTCTCCGCATCCGCCCTTGGACATAGTCTCCACAGCGTCGGGAAACGGTCGTACAACTCTTATTCTCTCCAGGCCGGCAACGGTGGGAGAGTCAACGTTGGAAAGGGAGAAAACATGATGTCTACGGTTTCAACCGCACTTGGTGTTAGCAGCACATCTGATATTGACTTTTCTCAAGTTTCCGAGCTCCCTGCTCGGACGACACGGAAAGCCCCGTTGGTGTGGGGTGAACGTAGTGCGTCTTGCACACAGCACATCGTTCGGCCCGGTCAGCGTGCACGTATTGCACAGCGCAATCGAAATGGGGCTTCATCGGCGCGAATGCGGAGGGACAGGTCGCGGCCCAGTCATGTCTCGGTCAACTACGGGCGTCCGTCTCTATCCGTTAGCAGGGCGCAGCAGTCCAATCGTAGTGATGTATCCGCAGGCACTAACCTGACTCGCCTGATGGCGGTATGGGCTCTAGGGCTTGGTGCTTTCTTCGGAATTGTCGGCAGCATGGTCTTTGAACAAGGGCAAAATGAGGCAGTCGAAAGCACCTTTACGTCCACGTACGCTTCGTACTCCGCACAATAATCATTCCGGTTTCCTGCGTTGGGGTGGGACGTAGACTGGAGACTGTGTATTGCCAGTTTTGTCATCATGATCAGACACGAGTCTTGGACTCACGGTTAATAGATAACGGTATGGGGATTCGTCGCCGGAGAGAATGCCTGAATTGCGGTAAACGTTTTTCTACGATTGAACGCTCGCAGCTGATGGTCGTTAAACGGGATGGAATCCCTGAGGAGTTCAACCGTGAAAAGGTCATCCAGGGTGTTCGACGTGCGTGCCAGGGGCGCGAAGTATCAGAGTCTCAGCTGAAGAAACTTGCACAAAAAGTGGAGGAGAGCCTCCGCGAGAAAGGCACGCCCCGGGTGGACTCAAACGATATTGGCCTTGCCATCCTTGAGCCGCTCAAAGAACTGGACGAAGTTGGCTATCTCCGCTTCGCTTCGGTGTACAAGTCCTTTTCCTCCGCGGACGATTTCGCGCAAGAGATTGCCAGCATGCGGAAGGGGAAAGGGCCGCAGGCTAATGGCAACGAGGTAAAAAAGAACTAACGCAGTTTATCCACACGTTTCTTTACTCGAGTCAGGGATACGCTCTGGGCGGTACCCAAGCGTTGTGCGAAAAGGCTGACACGCAGTTCTTGGATGAGCCACTGAATATCCCGTACCTCCGCGGAATTCGGACGTGCCTTAGGTAGCTGCTGAAGCTTTGCCGCCAAGTATTCGCGGGCCTCAGTCACCTCATCCTCACGTTCAGCATCACGGTCCGGGTCACGGTTCATTTCCTCAAGCCGAATCTCCATCGCTTGGAGATAACGTGGCAAATGTCGTAGGTGCTGCCAACCGTGCCTTGCCACAGCGCCCTTAGGGAACATGAACTCCAGCTGGCGACGCATATCGTCAATGGCATCGCCTTCCCACTTGTTTAGCTGATTCACCACCGAGACATAACGAGGCATTGCCTGGGCAACGCCGACGACCAATTGGCGCACCTCTGAGGCGACTCCAGAACGAACGTGTTCGAGTAGTTTGTCGAATTCCTTCGGATCGCGGACCGGGCCACCGGCAGCCATCATACGGTCGCGAATCACTGCGACACGGCAGTCCTCGACAAGCCCATCGGCGCCCCCATGTGGCCATGCGTCCACGCCAACACGTTGCTGGAGTGGAAGCCCCTTAGTCATTTGTGCACCATTTACTGGGCAATCCCGCAATAGCATTGTCAAGTTTGTGGTCGCCAACGTCGCCTCAGCCTGAGCCTTAGTTGGTTTGACCTCAATGGCCACGCCATCCTTGGTGGTCACCAGCGTCGGATACATCGTGACGGACTGACCGTCGACATTACTTTTGACCGTTAATGAGACGGCGCCCAAGTTCTCTGAAGTCCACTTTTTCACAGCTTCGCGTGCTGCAGACTTCGAACGTTTCGACACAGCAGTTGAGACCGTCGAGGCATGCTTGTCTCGAAGCGCAGCAAGATCTCGGCTCTGATCGACGATCTTTCCATGGCGGTCGACCACTGCGTAGTTAAAGCGCAAGTGTGCTGGCAGCTTCGAAGGGGCAAAGTCTGCACCATTGATGCCCGAGCCTCCGAGTCGTCGTAAAGCATCGGCAAAAACATCGACGAAGCGGCCTGAGTACGGAGTCATCGTCTCCAGCGCGCGGCGTGCGAAATCCGGGGCGGGGACAACGGACTTCCGCAGTGCCTTCGGCAGAGTGCGAATGTAGGCTTCCGCGAGCTCAGCGCGAAGACCTGGTACCTGCCAGTCGAAGCCATCTTCACGCAGACCTGCAAGAAGAGGCACGGGGACACGGAGAGTCACACCGTCATCAGGGGCGCCCGGTTCGAATTTATAGGACAGAGAGAAATCGACCGAGCCCTGCTGCCACATTTCGGGGAAGGCGTTGTCGTCGATGTCGCCGGCTTCGGGGTTGAGCAGCTTATTGGGATCAAAGTCCAGTAGATTTGGCTGCTTGGGCTTAGTTTTCTTCCACCAGCGGTCAAAATTGGTGGCCGTGGTGATAGAGGCGGGCAGCTTGGAGTCGTAGAACGCGTAGAGCACGTCGTCATCGACGACAATGCCGCGGGAACGCTGCTTTTCCTCGATCTTCTCGGCTTCGGCAAGTTTGTCTTGATTGTTCTTAAAGAACTCGTGATGTGTGTTCCATTCGCCGTCGACAAGCGCAGAGCGAATGAAGATCGAGCGGGCGGCGTCGGCATTGACTCGGTGATAAGGCATCAAACGGTCAACCACCACGGGCACGCCGTAGAGCGTCGACTTCTGGTAAGCCATCGCTGCACCGCGCTTAGTAGACCAGTGAGGCTTTGAGTACTGGTGCTTGAGCAGATGAGGGGCTACCTTCTCTAGCCACTGCGGCTGAATCGTGCCGACGTTGCGCGCAAAAGTGCGCGAGGTCTCGACGATTTCCGCAGCCATCACCCAGCGAGGCGGCTTCTTTGCCAACGCGGACGAGGGGTGAATGAGGAACTTAGTGTTGCGGGTGCCAGTAAATTCCTTGCCCTCGCCCTCGCGCGTACCAATCATCGATAACAGACCCGGTAACAGTGACTTTGCCACCTCGTCGGGATTGTCGACACCGTTGGTTGAGCTGCGGGCCGAAAGATGCCAGCCCAGCTCGGCCGTTGCCTGGTGGAGCTGACGCACCAAGTCCTGCCACTCGCGAACGCGCAGATAGTGGAGGTACTCGCGCTTGCACATCTTGCGGAATTGGTTACCGCTAAGCTCGCGACGCTTTTCCTCCAGGTACTCCCAGAGCTTCAGTAGGGAGTTGAAGTCGCTGGTGGTGTCCTTAAAACGGGCATGTAGCTGATCTGCCTGAGCTTGGAACTCCAGTGGACGTTCGCGAACATCCTGCAGAGACAAAGCGGCGACAATGACGGTTACCGCCCCAAGAGTGGTGTTCTCGTACCCTTCGACCAGCATGCGGGCAAGACGCGGGTCGACTGGGATACGGGCAATTTGTCGGCCGATGTCCGTCAGCTCGGGGGCATCAGACCCCGACGTGGTGGTAATAGCCTGAAGCTCTGTGAGCAGGTTAATGCCATCGCGGATTGCTTTGTGCTCTGGTGGCTGGACAAAGGGGAAGTCCTCAATCGCGCCAAGCCGCAGTGAAATCATTTGCAGTACAACCGAAGCGAGATTGGTGCGCAGAATCTCCGGATCCGTAAACTCGGGGCGCGAGAGAAAATCCTCTTCGCTGTAGAGACGAATCGCCACACCATCAGCTACACGGCCACAGCGTCCAGAGCGCTGATTCGCGGATGCCTGGCTGATGTCCTCAACTGGCAGGCGCTGCACCTTCGTGCGGGTGGAGTAGCGGGAAATGCGTGCGGTACCAGTATCGACGACATACTCGATACCAGGGACCGTCAGCGACGTTTCCGCAATGTTGGTCGCCAGCACAATGCGACGCCCGGAATGCGGAGTGAAGATCCGATGCTGCTCTGCATTAGATAGCCGACCGAATAGTGGAACGGCTTCTACACCTTTCCAGTGTTTGCCCTCGATGGCTTCGGCAGCTTCTCGGATCTCTCGCTCACCCGAAAAGAACACCAGGATATCGCCGTCGCCAAGCCGCATCAGCTCTTCACACGCAGCGATTACACCATCGATCTGCTCGATGGCGACTTCCTTTTCCTGCCCATTCTTCGCAACAACGGTCCGCACCAGCGGGCGATAGCGGATTTCCACCGGGTAGGTGCGCCCCGACACCTCGATGATGGGCGCAGGGTGCTCGTCGTCAGGCGCGAAATGACGAGCGAACCGTTCCGGATCAATCGTCGCGGAAGTGATAATGATTTTCAGATCTGGACGCTGCGGCAGAATATGCTTTAAATATCCCAGCAGGAAGTCGATGTTGAGGCTGCGCTCGTGCGCCTCATCGATGATGATGGTGTCGTACTCGCGTAGCAGTCGGTCGCGGCCAATTTCGGCCAGCAGGATACCGTCGGTCATCAGTTTGATGCAGGTATCCTTGCTCACGCGATCATCAAAACGCACTGCATAGCCGACGTGCTGTCCAATCTTTTCGCCCAGCTCATGAGCGATGCGCTCCGCGACGGAACGCGCCGCAATACGACGTGGCTGAGTGTGACCAATCTTGCCCCGCACGCCGCGTCCCAGTTCGAGGCATATCTTCGGGATCTGCGTAGTCTTACCAGAGCCAGTCTCACCAGCAATAATGACGACCTGGTTGTTTTCAATTGCCTCTGCAATGTCGTCGCGGCGCGCGGACACCGGCAACTGGGCAGGGTAGGTGATGCGAGGAATCGCTTTACGACGATCTTCTAACCGCTCCAGCGCAAAGTCGAGGTCTGCAGAGATTGCAGACAGCGCCTTCGGCGCGGATGCTCGCTTTAGCCGGCGTCGGAAGGACTGAGCCTCCCGAATCGGCAATTGATCAGCGAGCTGGTAGAGCTCCTTTTTACGCGTGTCCTTAGCAGGTTTGCCAGAGCGCTGTGGCCTGGCGGAATTGCGGTGGCCGGAGTGGTGGTTTCCCGACTGGGCACGTGGAGCTGGTTTATCAGAACGGCTAGGAGTACTCATGGTTGCCTACTAGATTAGCCGCGTCTGGGGAGACAACCCACATCTGTGCTGATTAAGAGGTGCTCGAGATAGTCCGATGGCAGCAGGGAGCGTCCTACTTTGCGGCTGCTAGCTCTTCGGCAACTTCCTTGCAGTCCTCGCGCCCACAGTGCTGTGTCTCGGTGTGCTCCCAGCAATCATCGCAAATAAGCACCTGACGACGGCAGGTATCTTCGTTGATGCAGTTCTGGAAGGTGTTTGTGGGCTTGCCGCAGTGGACGCAGTGCCCGAGCTGTACGTAGTCCTCGTCTTCGATGCCATCGCCAAACTCCATATGCATGCGCTTGTCGAAGACATATAGGGAGCCTTCCCACAGCCCCTTATTGCCAAACTTTTCGCCGTAGCGCACAATACCGCCGTCGATTTGGTAGACCTCTTCGAAACCGCGGTTCTTCATAAGTGCGGAGAGGATCTCGCAGCGGATGCCGCCGGTGCAGTAGGAGATAACCGGCTTGTCCTTCATCCAGTCGTACTTACCGGATTCCAGTTCGTCGATGAAGTCGTGCGTGGTCTTTACGTCCGGGACGACAGCGTTTTTAAACTTGCCAATCTCGGCTTCCATTGCGTTGCGGCCATCGAAGAAGATGACATCGTCGCCGCGTTCCTCGACCAGTTTATTGACCTCTTCCGGCTTCAAATGTGTGCCGCCGCCAATGACACCATCGACATCGACTTTCAGCTCACCCGGAGCACCGAAAGCGACGATTTCGTCGCGAACCCTGACGGAGAGTTTTGGAAAGTCATCAGCGCCGCCTTCGCTCCACTTGAACTGCATGGAGTGAAAAGCGGGGTACTGCTTGGTTTTCTTGATGTACTTCTTGCAGGCATCGAGATCACCGCCGACGGTGCCATTGATGCCGTGCTCGGACACCAGAATGCGGCCCTTGAGCCCTAACGACTCGCAAAGATCGCGCTGCCATAGCATGATGGCACGCGGATCGGACAGTGGGGCGAACTGGTAGTACAGAAGAATCTTGCTGATGCTCACGGGGACTATTCTAGTCTGCTCTCTCAGTTATCCTATTTTCGGCGTGAGCTGCTGGTATGGCTTAGTGCTTCTGATAGAGAGCCTTCTTCTGGTACTTAGGCTCCGAAGTCACTAGCACACCGAGGTTGCGGAAAATTGTTTCGTCCACGCTGCCCAGAATGGTGGTGGTGTGGACATCGCAGTTTCGAAGGTTCTTCAGCTCGGCGAGGGCTGCGCGGGCATCGTCGCTGGTGGCCGCCGACACGGAAAGGGCGATAAGAACCTCGTCGGTATGTAAGCGGGGGTTGCGGCTGCCCAGGTGATGCGTCTTAAGCGTTTGAATTGGCTCAATGGCAGCTGGGGAGAGCAAGTGCAAGTCCGGGTCGATATTGGCGAGCTTCTTGAGAGCGTTGAGGAGCATTGCTGCTGAGCATCCGAGTAGTTCAGAAGTCTTGCCCGTGATGATTGTGCCGTCGTGCAATTCGATTGCGCTACCCGGTGCCCCGGTAGATTTCTCAACTTCAAGTGCTGGTGCGACGACTCGGCGGGCGGCTGTCGACACGTTGGCCTTGCTCATAATCATGGCAATGCGCTGTGAGACTTCGTCGTCTGCGCTGTTCTTGTGTTCGTCGACAAGAGCCTTGTAGTAACGGCGAACGATTTCCTGGTTGGATGCCTCTCGGCACACTTCGTCATCGTCGATACAGTAACCGGCCATATTGACGCCCATGTCGGTCGGTGACTTGTACGGCGACTCGCCCGCGAGCTTCTCCAACAGAGTGCGCAGCAGTGGGAAGACCTCGACATCACGGTTATAGCTGGTGACCTTGGTGTCATAGGCGGCCAAATGAAAAGGGTCGATGAGATTGATGTCATCGAGATCAGCTGTTGCCGCCTCGTAGGCCAGATTTACCGGGTGTTCGAGTGCCAGGTTCCAGATAGGGAAGGTCTCAAACTTTGCGTAACCGGAACGAATTCCGTGTTTGTGATCGTGATAAATCTGCGATAGACAGGTCGCCAGCTTTCCAGAGCCCGGGCCCGGCGCTGTAACAACGACCAAGTCCCGCGACGTTTGCGCCCATTCATTCAGCCCGAAGCCGGCTTCACTGACAATTTTCTCCGTGTTTGTCGGGTAGCCCTCGATATTGCGATGGCGGATTACGCTCAATCCGAGTCGCTGCAGGCGCTCAATGAAGTTCTTTGCCAGGGTGTTGTCGTCGGAAAGCTGCGTGACGACGACGCTGTCGACTAGAAACCCGCGTTCACGAAAGACATCGACGAGGCGCAGCACATCGTCTTCGTAAGTGATGTCGAGGTCAGCGCGGACCTTGTGGCGCTCCAAATCCTTGGCATTGATGCACACCATGATTTCCAGATCGTCTTTGAGGCGATCGAGCATAGCGATTTTATTGTCAGGCGTGAAGCCGGGGAGCACGCGCGAGGCATGCATGTCATCAAATAGCTTGCCGCCCATTTCGAGATAGAGCTTGCCGCCTTCACCTGCGATGTCTGCGCGCCGCTTCTTAATATGAGCGGATTGCATTTCGATGTACTTTTCGCGGTTAAAACCGACAGCCTGAGCCATGGTGCCCTTTCTGAAGTTGTGTCTGCGAGGAGCGCGCTAAAGCTTGCGAAATTCTACTGTGTCCATGGTAGTGATACTGCCTTGCGAATGTCGTATCGGTTACTGCTGTCGCGGGGGGAATTTTGGGAACTTTGGCTTATTAGGCCACGCGTAGGGGATTGTCTGATTAAAGTCCAACATATTGATATTCAAAAAGAAATATGAAGAGGATGTGACATGCTCGATCCCCAGATGGCATCATCGTCGAATTCGGCAGAACCAACCGCACGCGCCCCGTACCAAGTGGGCAGGCGAGGCTTCCTCGTCGGAGCAACTGCCGTGTCAGCTGCGAGTATGATGCCTGCCGTAAATGGTGCATCAAAGGCAAACGCCGCTCCTGCAAACGGGGCTTCTGCCGCCGCGGGGAATTCGACCACCACTTTGAATGTCGGTCGAGGAATGGCTGACATGACAGGCGAGCCACTCGGCGCTGGCATGAACGGGTATGCGGTCATGGACCAGACCACCTCGGGTCTGCGTCTTCGCCAGATGGCGCGTGCATTCATCTTCGGTGATGACAACGACAACCGTGTCGTCCACGTCACCGCAGATATGGGGCTCATGTTCCAGTCCATCCAGATGGAAGTTCTGCGGCGACTGCGAGCTCTCTTCGGAGACCTCTACCACGAGGGCAACGTGCTTATCTGCGCATCTCATACGCATGTCGCGCCGGGTGGTACATCGGGCCATCTTATGGTCGACCTGACTACTCTCGGTTTCCGTCCCGTCACTTTCGAAGCTGTGGTCGTCGGTGTGGTCAAGGCTATTGAACGTGCACACGCTGATTACCAGCCGTCGACTATCCACCTGACCAAGGGGATTGCCAAGGATGCGGGTGTTAACCGCTCCCTGGAGGCATTCAGGCGTAACCCCGAGGAAGAACAGCGTCTTTTCCCCGACGGAGTCAACCCGGAAAGCCATACACTGCACGTGAGTCGCGGTGGTCGCGAAGTCGGATTCATTAACTGGTATGGAATTCATCCGACCACCTTCGGCCCCGAGCACACCATCATCGACGGCGACAACAAGGGCTATGCAGCATGGAAGGTTGAGGTCGACCGCGGGGTTACCCACCGTGAGCCGGCCGATGCCCCCTTTGTCGCCGCATTTACCATGTCGTGCCCGGGTGACATCAGCCCGAACATGGGGCTCGTGCCAAATTCGGGTCCCGGCAACGGAGACGAAGCAGAGTCCGCCCGCATTCTCGGTCAGCGTCAGATTGACGCTACCCAAGGCCAGACCATTGCACTGCCAGGAGGCGGGATCTCCACCGTCCACAAGTGGGTCAACCTCGGCGATGTCGACATCGATGGCCAATTCACGCCCGATGGCCAGCCACACCGCACTGGACCTGCAATCCTCGGTGCGGCCTTCGCAGCCAGTAGCCAGGAGGACGGCGGCGGCGAACCGGCCCTAGGTTTCAACGAGGGTCAGCGTGGAGGCACACCGTGGGTACGTCAGCTCAATAACGTCGTACTCCCGAAGAATATCGGGGAGATTCAGGGTGAGAAAGAGTGCCTGCTGCCAGTGGGCTACATCGATGGTCTTCTCCAGCAGACCCATATGTTCTCCATCACCCGCATCGGTGGCTTCACCTTGATTACCAACGGCCTTGAACCCACCACGATGTCGGGTTACCGCATGCGTCAGCACGTCGCCGATGTCCTCGGCGTTCCAATCGACACTGTCATCTGCCAGGGCTACACCAACAGCTATGGACACTACGTCGTTACCCCAGAGGAATACGATCAGCAGGACTACGAGGGCGGCGCGACGGCTTTCGGCAAGTACACGCTCAGTGCGATGATCTCCATCTATCACGATCTCGCCCACGCGCTTGCCGACGGCATGGCTGTCGACCCGGGTAGTGCTGCAGGTGATCTCACTGGCATCATCCCGCCGTCGCCAGCAGGAGGAAAGATTATCGATTCCGCACCAATGGGCAAGAATTTTGGTGACGTGCTCGAATCGACTGCAAGCATCACGGTAGGGCAGAAGGCCGTTGCCCAATTCGTCGCGGCAAATCCGAATAACGACTTGCGACTGGAAGACGGCTACCTACTTATCAAGAATGACCGCGGCGAGATTGTTTCCGACGACTGGGACCAAGCAACTGTCATTGAGTTTGCCAAGGACGGTATTTATACCACCGCCAAGGTCACTTGGGAGACCGCAGGAGTCGCGCCGGGCAAGTATGACATCATCGTGCGTGGTAGCGCGTTGGGTGTCGGTGATTCACTGAACGAATTCGAGGGAGTCGCCGCGGTGGAGCTCGTGTAAGAACGTCCAATTAAATACGTCCATGCGCATAATGTGACTTATACTTCGGCCTTTAAAAACTCATCAAGGGCTTGTCTCACGTATAGTCCGTTGTGCGCATTATTTGTATGTATCCGTCAATTTGGCAGGAGCAATTTGCTTCATGAGTACCTCAAACGATCCATATAGCAACAACGATCCTTACGGTGACGGCAGCCGGGACAATGAGTCCAATAACTATGACTCCCAGAGTCACGGTTTTCCCAACAATGGTTCGCAGGATTACAACCCTTACGGGTTCGATTCGGACGCACAACATGGCCCGCGTGGACCAGAGGATTCGCCAGAGTGGAATCAGGCTTACGGCCGTGAACAGGCTTATGGCGCAATTCCTTCTTACGGTACTGGCGAGTCTCGCGATAGTTATGCCGGGCAACCCTATGGTGCGGACTCGAGCTACTGGCAGCAACCGGCAGGTGGGAATCCTGCAGCCGGCGCGCTTGCTCCAGGTGTCAACATGCCAGGTGGCGATGAGCCGCCGGTGAAGCCTGTGGCACAGGGGTCGACGAAGGTCGACATTGGACGTGCCTTTTCCGCGGCGTTTCGTAGTCTAAACAGCAATTTTGCTTCCTGGCTTGGCATCATGCTGACGTTCTTCGCCGTACTAGTTGCCCTGATTGTTGGCGCAGCGGCAATTCTCTTTGCATCTGGTGACTTCGATCCGGACTTTGAGCCGAACTATCCAGGCGATGTTCCGTTTGAGGATTTAGGGTCGATGTTCGCGACTCTCGGCGCGATGGCACTGCTATTTGCGGTGGGCATGTTCGCGATGCAGGCATTCATGCTGCGCGGTGCATTCGAAGCTGTCGACGGGCGAGTGCCGAGCTACGGTACTTTCTTCCGTGTAAACCGGTGGGGATCTCTTATCGGTGCCTACATTGTCACGTTCCTGGTGGGGCTGCTCGCCATGCTTCCGGGGATGGCACTCTTCATCGCTGGAGCATCCCTGTCTGCCAACGGCAGTGAAGCTGCAGCTGCGATGATTCCCATCGGCTACCTGTTGGTATTTGTGCTGTCCATCTTCATCATGCCAATCACAGCGACTATGCCGCTTCTTGTTTTCGATGGTCGAGCAACAGCACTTGAGGCTCCGGTCGTCGCTTGGCGCTTGGTGAAGCCTCAGTATTGGACGATGCTCGTTGCATTCATTCTGACGTCAATTGTTTCTTCCGCAGGTGCAATGCTCTTCTATATCGGTATGTTGTACACAGTCCCGCTTGCTCTCCTCGTGCAAGTACATATTTACCGTCAGCTCATCGGTGGCCGTCGAGTAGTTAATGAAGCCCAGGAGAATCCGGGTTATTACCCTCCGCAGCAGTAGCCAAACCAAACAAGAGAAAGCGCCCGAGGAACCGATAAAAATTGGTTCCTCGGGCGCTATTTCGTCAGCAGGTAATCCTGCTGGGGAGCGTTCGGCTATCAAAAGCCGAACCTATGCTCCGAATATTTAGCGGGTAGCCTCGGCGAAGACAGCCTGTGCAACACCAGAGACGGTGCCTGCAATCTTCACAGCTTCCCAGACCTGCTCCTTGGTCAGACCGGCATCGCGGACGACCTTTGCGTGAGAAGTCACGCAAGCTTCACAGCCGTTGATGGCAGAAACTGCCAGAGACCACAGCTCGAAGTCTTCCTTCTCGACACCCGGATTGGAGATGATGTTCATGCGCAGGCCGAACTTGACCTGTGCGTAGTCATCACCGAGCATGTGGCGAGTGCGGTAAGCAACGTTGTTCATGCCCATAACGGTGGCCGCACCAAGTGCAGACTCGAAAGCCTCGTCAGACAGGTGCTCCTTGGCTTCCTCGGCGATCTCGGAGAAAACAGTCTCGTTGCGGGTGGCAGCAGCGGATGCAAGCAGGGTACCCCACAGCTGCTGCTCGGAGAGTTCCGTAGAACGGGTGAGAGTGCCAAGGTTAAGCTTCATGTCCTTGGCGTACTCCGGTAGACCGGAACGAAGGTTATCGATGCTCATATGAGTTACTTCAGCTCCTGCTTCAGAACGTCCATCTTGTCGATGTTCTTGGTCGGGTCATTCTTCTGCCAGTTACATGCGCAGACCTCTTCAGACTGAAGAGCGTCGAGAACACGCAGAACCTCGTCAACGTTACGACCGACAGCGTCCGGGGTAACGGAGACGAACTGAATGATGCCGTCCGGGTCAATGATGAAGGTTGCGCGATCTGCAACACCGTCAGCGTTCTCGACACCGAGTGCACGCATCAGGTCATGGCGGATGTCGGAGAACATCGGGAACGGGATGTCCAGCAGTTCCTCGTGGGTTGCACGCCAGTTGAAGTGGGAGAACTCGTTGTCGCCAGAGCCACCGAGAATAACGGTGTCGCGGTCCTCGAATTCCTCATTCAGCTTGCCGAATGCAGCAATCTCAGTCGGGCAGACAAAGGTGAAGTCCTTCGGGTAGAAGAAGACGACCTTCCACTTACCCTCGTAAGACTCATTGGTTACCTGCTCGAAGTAGTCATCCGGAGAAGAAGCGTTTGCATCACGCAGGTTGCCGCCCTTCAGAGCGGTCAGAGAAAACTCGGGGAACTTGTCGCCAACAGTCAAAATTGCCATGGAATCCTCCTGAATGTATTCCTTTTGGGGTCACACACCATTATGCCTATGGATCCCCGAACCGTCAAGAGGAAAAAGTTAATAAGCTCGTGTAGGCTTATAGGTATGCGTAATAGAGATTATCGGCCCACTTTGCCTCAGTTACGTGCCTTTGTCGCGATTGCCGATACCGGTCACTTCGGTCAAGCCGCTGCCCGCCTCGGCATTTCACAGCCCAGCCTGTCACAAGCGCTTTCCACCCTTGAGCAGGGACTGGGGGTGCAGCTTGTAGAGCGTTCGACTCGCCGAGTGCTGGTGACGCCACTCGGTCGCGGACTGATTCCATATGCCCGCCAAGCATCTGAAATTGTTGACGAGATCGTTGCTCGCGCCTCTGGCCGTACAGATGATTTGTCCGGACCACTATCCATTGGTGTTATCCCTACGGTTGCTCCATACGTGCTGCCCAACTTCCTCCAGTTGGTTCGTGACGAGCTGCCAGATCTAAAGCCTAGGATCGTCGAAGAGCCGACCGAGCGCCTCATCGAATCACTTCGCTCCGGCACCATTGATGCAGCCATCATGGCACTGCCGTCCGATGTGCCTTCCTTTGAAGAGATCTACCTCTACGACGAAGAGTTCTACATCGTCGTGCCAGAGGATCATCCGCTGGCAGGTAAGGAAGAGGTAAAGCTTGAGGCAATCAGAGACTTGGACTTGCTTCTGCTTGACGACGGTCATTGCCTGCGCGACCAAGTGTTGGATATTTGTCGCAAGGTCGATGCTGTTCACGGCGAGACCTCCAGCTTGGAAACACGGGCGGCTTCTCTATCGACCGTCGTGCAGTGTGTTGCCGGTGGGTTGGGGCAGTCGCTTGTACCGGAATCGGCTGTCAAGATTGAGGCCGACCGTCCCGGCCTGGCTGTTGCGCGATTCGAAGGTCCGGCACGGCCGGGACGCACCATTGGGCTGGTTCACCGCGCATCATCGGTACGCGGCGGCGAGTTCAATCGAATTGCTGAACTGGTACGGCAGGCCTACATAGACGCTGTTGCCTAAAGCTCTCTTGGCGCATGCCGCAGTAGCGTATGAAATAAGCAAAACCGGGCTGGTAGTTCCAGCCCGGTTTTTCGCGTTTATCCCTGAATAATTCGCAGCGATGCCAACCTGACCTCGCCGTATTCATCAGATGCAGCCAAGTCAACGCCCGCTTCAAAGCGCCAGCCGTGGTCGCCCTCAGGGTCATCGAGTATCTGGATCACATGCCATAGGCCCTCACCAGCCTTGCGGTCAATCGAAATCATATCGCCGCCGCGAGCCTTTGCATCGATCCCTAGGTCATCGTATTCATCGAAGTAGTCATCCATCGCGGCAGGCCAATCTGGCGCATCGTCGAGGTAGTTGTCCAGGTCGGCCAGCTCCTCCTCCTTTTCAAAGGCAAAGAGCTGCACGTGGCGAAACATGAGATTGCGCACCATACGGGTAAATGCACGTTCGTTGCCTGTAAGGGGCCGCGACTCGTCGGTGTCAAAAGCCGCTTCCTTGAGAGTTTCCTCGTCCAATGGCTTGTCCGGATCGGCCATCTGCGCCCATTCATCCACCAGGGAGTTATCCACCTGCACAACGAGCTCGCCGAGCCATTCCACAATGTCCCGGAGTTCCTCGTTAGCGGCTTCCGGAGGGAGAGTGTGTCGCAAAGTGCGCCAGGCATCGGTGAGGTAGCGCAGGAAAATACCTTCAGAGCGGGCAATTCCATACTCAGATACCACGTCCGAGAAAGTCATGGCCTTTTCCACCATCTCGCGCACCACAGACTTGGGCGACAGCGAAAACTCACGCACCCACGGGTGACCTTGAGCATAGGTGTCGAATGCGCCCTCCAGCTCGTCGGCAAGCGGCATCGGCCATGTGATGTCTTCGACGATGTTCATACGTTCGGTGTAATCAACACCCTCGGCCTTGAGCGCGGCGATTTCTTCACCGCGTGCCTTTTTCTGCTGCGCGATGAGCAGTGGGCGAGGGTCTTCCAGAATTGACTCAAACACACTGATGACATCGAGTGCGTAGTTCGGGCTGTCCTTATCCAACAGTTCGAGCGCGGCGATGGCGAAAGGCGACAGCGGCTGATTGAGCGCGAAGTCACGCTGCAGCTCCATTGTCAGCTCGGGGCGGCAGTCATCGCCCTCGCCATGCATGACGACGATTCCCGCGTTGACCAAACCGCGGTAGAGCTCAATTGCGGTCAGAATAGCCTCATTTTGCTGGTGGCGGGTGTCGTGATTGGTGCGCAGCAGATGACGCATGTGTTCGTAGGTATCGCCACCACGTGCAATGACGTTGAGCAACATACCGTTGGTAACTGCAAAGCGGCTGGTCAGCGGCTCCGGTGGCTGAGAAACGATTTTGTCGAAGGTCTTCTCCGACCATGTCACTTCGCCCTTGGGAACGGACTTCAGCCGCAACTTCTTCAGTTTGGCCTCATCCTGGCCGGCACGGCGCCGCAGCTTGGCGTTTTCGATTTCGTGTTCAGGTGCTTCGACAACTACGGTGCCCTCGGTGTCGTAGCCAGCACGGCCGGCGCGTCCAGCGATCTGGTGGAACTCGCGTGACTTGAGAATACGGCTACGACGGCCATCGAACTTGGCCAAACCGGTAATCAGCACCGTGCGAATAGGCACGTTAATGCCGACGCCGAGGGTATCCGTGCCACAGATGACCTTCAGCAGACCAGTCTGAGAGAGACGCTCAACCAAACGACGGTACTTCGGCAGCATTCCCGCATGGTGGACGCCAATGCCCTGGCGCACCAACTTGGAAAGAACTCGACCAAAGGCCGTGGTAAACCGGAAATCGCCAATCTCTTCGCGAATCCGCTCCTTCTCCTCCTTCGTCAGCAGCTTCAGACCGGTCAGTGCCTGAGCCTGTTCAGCTGCTTGGCGCTGGGAGAAAAAGACGATGTAGATTGGGGCTTTGCCGGATTCCAGCAACTCCGCCAGCGTGTCATGAACTGGTGTGTAGACATAGTGGAAATCCAGCGGTACCGGGCGCGTCGTACCTGTAACGAGGTTGACGTCGAGTCCCGTGCGTTCCTTCAAATCCGTCTCAAACTTTTGAGTATCGCCGAGAGTGGCGGACATCAACAGGAATTGGCAACGGGAAAGCTCGAGCAAGGGCACTTGCCATGCCCACCCGCGATCGGGATCCGCATAGAAGTGGAATTCATCCATTACCACCTGGTCAATATCGGCGTCGGCCCCGTCGCGCAGGGCGATATTGGCGACAATTTCCGCAGTTGCGCAGATGATGGGTGCACCACCGTTGACGGTGGCATCGCCGGTCATCATACCGACGTTCTCAGCGCCAAAGACCTCGCAGAGGGCAAAGAACTTCTCGCTGACCAAGGCCTTAATAGGCGCTGTGTAAAAGCTGCGCTGGCCACGAGCGAGGGCGCAGAAGTGGGCAGCAATAGCCACCATGGACTTGCCCGAACCTGTCGGAGTGGCAAGGATGACGTGGTCGCCACCAGCGAGACCAATAGCGGCCTCCTCCTGGGCCGGGTAGAGCGTGATGCCCTGATCCCTGGTCCAGGCAATGAACGAGTCCATAATCGCATCGTCGAAAAGGGACTCTGGAACCTCAGCTAGGTCGGGAAGCATTTCAGATAGTGACACGCTTCCCACCCTAGCGGTAACCCCGGATTAGAAGCGGAACCAGGGCTTCCAGCCGCGCCGACGGCGAGGTTGTTCCGGTTCACCGGATTCTTCGCTTTCCGCCTGCTCTTCCCGAGGCTGTTCTGACTCAGGCTGTTCGGCAGTGCCGTCTGCAGAAAACTCCGCAGACCTATCATCCGCCGAGGCCGACTCGGATTCTTCCGAGTGTGCGTCAGTGTCCTCTGATGTAGTTGCCGAGGAATCCGAGCTGGCCGGGGTCTCCGCCTCGTCGTCAAGCGAGGAAGAATCCTCTACTGGGCGCAGCGGTTGAGAAGCGAGGAACCTTTCGAACTCAGCGCCAATCTCGTCGGCCGAAGGCATCTCGCCGTTAGGTCCAAGCAGGGGAGAAGTCTCCAGCTCTTGACGACGTTGAACTTCCTGGTCGTACTGTTCCTCGAGAAGATTGACCAGCTGAGAGACCTCGCCGGAATCATTCGTCTGCGTATTGAGCAGCTCCGCCACCCGCGCGGATTCCTTCTCCAACGCCTCAAGCGGGAGCTCGAGCTTGGCTAGTTTTGCTACCTCCTGCAACAGCCGCAGTGACGCCAGCGGATACTCAGAGGCCGCGACATAGTGTGGCACCTGTGCGGTGAAACCAAAGGCATCACAACCGCGGCTTGCGAGCTCGTACTCAATGTTCAGGCTCGCAGCACCCGGAACTGTGACGCGGTTTCCCCAGGTATGCATATCACCGAGTTTCCGCTTATCTGTGCCATGGGCGATGATGCCCAGTGGTCGGGTGTGCGGAACCGTCATCGGAGCCGAGTACAGCGACACAGTCCGACCGACATCGTAGCGCTCCGCCAACTCTGCAACGGCAGTCGAGAAAGCCTCCCACCGCATGTCTGGCTCAGGGCCAGAAAGCAGCAAGAACGGCTTACCGACGTTGTCGCGAACCACATTGAGTGACAGGTTCAAATCGGATACATCCACAATCTGGTCGTGGTTCATCGTCACAGAGGGACGGCGAGAACGATAATCAATCAGCTCGTCGATAGAAAAGTTCACCAATGGACGGTGCTCGAGAGCATCCAAGAGGAAACTAGCTGATTCCGAGACGGCATTACCGGCATCCGCATAACCGCTAAGTGCAATGACCAGGGTCAGATGGCCCTCGCTTCCCGTTACGTCAGGAACCGGAAAAACTACCTCGTACATATTGCCCTGAGGCTTGTCGGTCGGATCACTCACGTACGACTACCTCCTGCATCACATTTTTCGTCATTTGAAGTAAACAACCACGATACCGCAGAAACTATTCCAGTTATCCACAAGTAGAAAGTAGTCCACAGATGGGCCGATTTTTCCGGTCGCGCACAAGCAAGGCTGTTGCGGATTCGATAACAATGAGAGCCACCAGATGGCGAGAGGATTGTCCGCTGTCGAGCTATTCCAATGGGGGAAAAGGGGTAAGGAATTAATGGGAAACAAACAGAACTTCGGTGCAGGACAAAAGCCTGAAATTGAGCCGAGTGTTTTTCTGACGAACCTGCCGGGAATCGTTGGATTCTATCCGCGGGGGCAGGTAGTGATTGCGGCGTTGTATCGTCAGCAGGTCGAAGATCTCATCGATGGCAAGGTCGAGTTTGATCCGACAGCGCATGCTGGCCCGATGCTGATTAAGGATGTGGCCTCGATGGAGAACAATCCTGACTTGGTGCGGGCAGCCGCGGACTTCCTGCTCGATGAAGGATGCACTCACGCAGATGTGTTTATCATCGACGAATCCTGGGGGATTGAAAAGGACTCCACACCTATTACAGGCTGGCTGCGAGAAGGCGGCCTGCATGAGGTGCGTTTGGCGGGCGTTGCCACTATTGCTGCGGGGGAAGTTGTCACGGACGAGCAGGGAGAGATCGTCGGCATTGTCGGTGACAGTCTGATGACCGACAATGCAAATCTAATCTCTCGGCAGGGAGAGCAGATTTTCAAAAACTATGAGGAGTACCGCAGCTATTTTCGAGGTGGCCAATTCCGCGACAGTAAAGACAGGGCTCTGATTGAACGCCTCCGGGAACGAGCGACAGCCGTTGAGCAGCCTAGGAAGCTCAAAATTGGTTCGGACAATCCCGCGCTCATCGAGCATTTCGACATGCTAAAAGCCGCCGTGGAAAACGTGGCCGATGGTGTGATGGATGCACATGAGGCGGTTCGCGATGAAACCGCGGGATATGCCATTGCTGCAGCACTGACCAACGTCACCTTGCGCGATATGTCCATGATTTTCATTACTACGCAGTTGGCGCAATCAATGGGAGAAATCTGGCGCGAGGCCGCAATCGTCCACCGCGGCAGCCTGCGTGCTAACGCTTTAGCGTGTTTTGCCATCGCAAAGTTCGCGGCTGGGCTGGAGAACTATGCGCAAACAGCTCTCGATGAGGCAGCGGGGGAGCAACCGAATCATTCACTGACTCAGTTGCTGGAAATTGCGGTCGCCAATCAAATTGTGCCGAGGTGCGTTGGCACAATTCTTGGTGCGGCACAAGAGGTGCTGCGCAGGGTATACAAGGTGAAAATGCCGCGTATTGATTAGCGACCCTGCAAGCTGTGCTGCAGTACCTAGCGGTGCGCCGAGTGGGCTCGGTCGCCGAGGTTCTTGGTGTACTCCCATGCATCGGCGACGATGGTTTCCAGCTCCGTATGATTGGGCTTCCATCCGAGCTCGTCCATGGCGCGCTGAGAAGAGGCAATAAGGGTTGCCGGATCACCGGCTCTACGCGGTGCATCCTCAGCAGGAATCGGGTGACCGGTGACCTTACGGCAGGTCTCAATAACCTGGCGAACCGAAAAGCCGTCGCCAGAACCGAGGTTGAAGATACGGTGGGTTCCCGGCGTGTTGGACTCCAGTGCCAAGACGTGCGCATCGGCGAGGTCTTTGATGTGGATGTAGTCACGAACCGCGGTGCCGTCCGGAGTCGGCCAGTCATTGCCAAAGACCATAATCTTGTCGCGGTGACCGAGCGCAACCTGCAGTACCAGGGGGATGAGGTGAGTTTCCACCTCACGGTTTTCGCCAAAACCGCCCCAGGCACCCGCCACATTGAAGTAACGCAAGCTGGTAGCGCCGATGTTGTATGCCTTGGCGTAAGACGAGATGGCGTAGTCCATGGCCAGCTTGGTGGCACCGTAAGGGTTGGTCGGTGCGGTTGGCATGTCTTCGGTAATTGGTGTCTTCTCTGGCTCACCGTAGGTTGCAGCTGTCGAAGAGAACACCAGGTTATTCGTACCGGTATCACGCATTGCGTCGAGTAGCTTCAGGGTTTGGCCCACATTGTTGTGCCAGTAGTCGGAAGGAACCTCAACAGACTCGCCAACAAGCGATTTCGCAGCGAAATGAACGACGCCGTCGAAGCTGTCGGAGGACAGAACCTCGTAGGCCTTGTCCGCCACATCGCCTTCGACTAGGGTCGCGCCCTCTGGCACCGCATCACGGTTGCCAACAGAGAAGTTGTCCAGAATGGTGACATCGTGGCCAAGAGAAATCAATACTGCCGAGCACACGCTACCGACGTAGCCGGCACCACCAGTGACGAGGAGTTTCATTTGATAATCACCATGATTGCGTGAGACAGAGTATCCGGAATGTCAAGAGAATGATCACCACGGGCGAGAGTCACGCGGCCGGCGGCAACCTCGGCAAGTGCCTCAGTACCCGGCATAATTCCAGCCTTGTGGAGACGCTTCATGTAGCTCTGCTCGACCTGCAGGATTTCGTTAATCTGGACGATCTCAACGGTGTACTCGCCGGGGTTTAGATCGGACAGTCGGCGAACGTTCTCTAACGACTCTGGTGACTGAGTCCCACCGAGGTCTCCCAAACCGGGAATCGGATTGCCGAATGGGGAGCGTGTGTAAGAGTCAAGCACGTCGAGAAGTTTGCGCTCGACCTCGTCACTCATTACGTGCTCCCAGCGGCAGGCTTCGTCGTGAACCTTGTCCCATTCGAGGCCAATGACATCCGTAAGTAGGCGCTCAGCTAGGCGGTGCTTACGCATGACAGCCGTGGCCAGCCTGCGGCCCTCGTCGGAAAGCTGCAAGCTGCGATCTGGGGCAACTACGAGAAGGCCATCGCGCTCCATGCGCGCAACGGTTTGGCTAACGGTCGGCCCCGACTGCTCAAGGCGTTCGGCAATGCGAGCACGCAAAGGAATGATGCCCTCTTCTTCGAGTTCGAAAATCGTACGTAAGTACATTTCCGTGGTGTCAACCAAATCCCTCACGGTTTTCCTCCGATAACACAGTCTTAAAAGTTTTCACTCAAGTATTAGGATAACCACACTTGCGCAAGAAAGATGTTAGGGCTCGCAAATCTAGTGGCTTTGGTGCTGATTAGGCAGCGAAAAGCTTGGTTCGGTGGGCGCTGCTGAGACGGAAGGGAGCGTACGCGATGTCGAAAGTTCGACGTGCAGACGAAAACGCCGACCGCCAGTGTGGATGAAACTCCGGCACGGGGTCGGCATTGAAGTCCAGCTCTATCTCAGGGCTGAAATTAGGAACCCTATCGATGTCACCGCCATGTGGCGTTAGTTTGCGTACTCACGCAGCTTGTCAGCACGGTCACCCTCGCGGAGCTTGGACATAACTTCCCGCTCAATCTGGCGGACGCGCTCTCGAGACAGGCCAAAGTGGCGGCCAATCTGATCCAGCGTGCGGGGCAGGCCATCGTCGAGACCGTAGCGGAGCTTAATAACTTCCTGCTCTCGAATCTCGAGAGTGGACAGAACCTTGCGGACATCGTGGTGACGCAGGGAAGCGACAACTGCCTCCTCGGCATCAGTTGCCTCTGAGTCCTCGATGAAGTCTCCCAGAGGAGCTTCCTCATCAGTGCCCACCGGCATGTCCAAGCTCACCGGGTCGCGGGACTGACGCAGCAGCATCTCGATCTTGGCCTCTGGAATGCCGGATTCCTCTGCCAATTCCTCATTCGTAGCCTCACGGCCGAGCTGCTGGTAGAGCTCACGTTTGATACGAGAAATCTTGTTGACCTGCTCAACCAAATGGACGGGGAGGCGAATAGTGCGCGACTGATCAGCCATACCGCGGGTAATAGCTTGGCGAATCCACCACGTTGCGTAAGTGGAAAACTTGAAGCCCTTGGTGTAGTCGAACTTTTCCATGGCGCGGATGAGGCCCAAGTTGCCCTCCTGGATTAGATCCAGCAGAGGCATACCGCGGTTGGTGTAGCGCTTCGCCAGCGAGACCACAAGACGGAGATTGGCTTCGAGTAGGTGGGCGCGTGCAGCCTTACCTTCCTTTGCCAAAATCTTGACATCACGCTTCTTTGCGCGGGTCATTTTCGCGCCGGTCTGCAGCAAATGCTCGGCGTATACACCGGCTTCAATGCGCTTAGAAAGTTCCACCTCTTCTTCAGCGCTGAGAAGAGCAGTCTTTCCGATGCCGTTCAAATACACACGAACCAAATCGGCGGACGGATTGGAGTTATTGCCAGTGCGGCGCCCCTTGTCCCGTGGCTGACCTTCCAGTTCGTCATTTTGAATATCGGCACTCTTCATGAATCTGCCTCCTGGATTTTTAAGTGGACTCAATAACTACAACGCACGGAGTTACGGAAATGTTCCCGTGAAAGTTGATGAATGTCAATAGGGTAATTTTGCCATGCAAATATAATGTTTAGAAAAACTGCCGCGACTAGCATTCTACGAGAACTGTAAAGGGTCCATCATTGACGGATGCGACCTCCATCATTGCTCCAAATTGTCCCGTTTCGACCGTCAAGCCACGATTGCGCAAGTTCTCGACAATTTTTTCTATGACGGGTTCGGCTTCTGGGCCCGGAGCCGCGTCTACCCACGACGGCCGCCGTCCCTTCTTTGTCGCCCCCATCAACGTGAATTGGCTAACAACGAGCACCGGGGCGCCAGCGTCGACAGCGCTGAGCTCGCCATCCAGAATGCGCAGCTCCGCGATCTTGCGGGCCATCGTTTCCCAAGCATCGGCAGTGTCCTCGCGGCCAACACCTACGAGCGCCAAAATGGCGCCGGTATCGCCTCCGTCAACGTGGCCAACAACGGAGCCGTCGACAGTGACTGACGCGGATTTAACTAGGGTGAGAACGGCTTTCATTTACTGTTTATCCTCCAAGAGCTCGGTGGGGAGAATCAGACCATGGCGAACCAGGTCAACGACGATGGGAACTAGGGCGTCCTTGATTGCAGGGACTTCGGACTCATCAAAGGCTCCAAACATTGCCATGATGTCGATGACGGAGCCCAGAGCAGCTTCGGGATGCAGCGCACCCAGAATGGTTGCCACGGACTCATCGATTGAGTGTGTCCAGGCGGGGCCGTCGGTGCGTGAGATGCGCGTATCGAACTCAGTGAAGCCCTGGCCGCTGTCGACGTCGGCAAGCGAAACGCGTTCTAAGGCGACGCCAGGGCGCAGAGTAAAGGCAGCTTCGAGGATGGTGTTAGCAGTTTGTGCGCGAAGCCATTCGGCGCGGCCGAGATACTCCTGGGCTTCGGCGCCGAAGGGAGCGGCCAAAGGCTGCGGCATTTCTTCGCACACGGCGGAAGTCGGGCCGGCAATGCGTTGGACTGTGATGTAGCCGAACCCGATGCCTGTCACGCCGCTGTTGCGGAAGTGCTCCAGCCAGGCACGGGAGCGCTCGCAGCCTTCTGGGCTGCGGGGGTCGATGGACTCGTCTCGAAGCCAGGTGCCGATGTATTCCGCCGGCGTGGCGACATCTCGTTGTGTTACCCACACTTCGAGGCCTTCAGCAGGGAGCCAAGAGGCGATGCGCTGTTGCCAACTTTCGCCTTCGATATGGGCCCAAGCACCGAGCAGATGCGCCGTGCCGCCGTCGGTGAGATGGTCGGCCAGACCGCGGATCATAAGTTCGGTGGCACCGTCCAGATTCAATCCTGAGTCACGGTAAACATGTTCCACACTTGGCAGCCCTACGACGAACGGCGGGTTCGCCACAATGCGGTCAAACTTCTTGCCTGCAACCGGTTCAAACCACGAACCTTCGACGGCCTGCGCCTGGTCGAAGCCATTTGCGGCGAAAGTAGCGCGGGCAAAAAACAGCGCCCGGGGGTGAATGTCCGTCGCGACAATCGACTTTGCATCCGGCTGGGCAAGACTCTGGACGCCACAACCGGCACCGAGGTCGAGTACGGATTCCACCGCCGAGGTCGGCGAAATATCGAGGAGGGAGCGGGAAGCCCGCCCTACGCCCAAGACATGATCGGGTCCAGGAACGTGATCGCTCATAGAGGCATCGCGGTCGGAAAAGACAATACGGTCGACTCCCGCAATCTCGACCGGGCGCACATCGATACACACCTGTGCGTTGGTGGCGGTGCCGGCAAGTATGCCGCTGCCCAGTAACTTGGCTGTCAGCTCAGCCCCAAATAGCTGCTGTGCGTCGGCGAAATCGCCCAGGATGAAAAGACGCAACGCGGTCACAGTGTCCGCAGAAACGCCCTCAGTTTCGGTAAGTAGAACATCGACAACGCCGGGCTCACCGCGGTCCAGCGCGGCCAGTCCCTCGGCGCCTAGGACTCGACGCAGTGACTCACTGGAAAACTCAAGGCGCCTGAGCGCGGTGGCAAATTCCTCCGCACAGTCGACAAAATCACGAAGCTGCTGATCAGTCGGTGGGGTGAAGGTGGAGGGGGAAAAGGTCATCGTAGGCACTACCTTCGTCGTAAAGCGGGGCGGAGGGGCTAGTTAGGGGAGCTTGACGACGAATCGTCGTCTTCCGGCATATCGATGACATTTGCGTCATCGAAGGGATTTGAGGTGGTCTCGTTACCGGACTGCGTCGGTGCGTCGGTGTCTTCGGTACTGGCGGCAGAACCGAGCGCGCGCATCTCTGCTTCCTTGAGGGCGCGCTGGCGTTGCTGCTCCTCCCATTTGCGGTTTTGCTCGCGTACAACTCCAGGCTTGTAGACGCGCGGCTTACGCTTGTCAGCGGGTTCTCCAACGCCATTGGCGATGACAACCGCGATCCACGGCATGGGTACGGAGACGACCATGAGAATCGCTGCAATCCACGGCACATCCCACCACAGATAAAAAGCGCCGGAAAGAAGCAGCAGCGGAATGCGAGACCATTGCAGAGCCGCGTAGACGTGGCGGCGGTGGTCATAGTTGCGAATCCGAGAGCCGCGGGCGTCGGTAATCAACGCCGCGTCTTTCTTGCGTCGCCGGGAACTTCCGCGTTTCGGCAGCGCGGAGTCGCGACGGTCATTGATTCGCGCCATGGTTGTCTAGCATACGCCTGTGGCGTGGGGTCGTCTCAACTAGCTATGTCCGTTGCAGCCGCATGCTCGCGTAGTCGTAGCGATGTTGTGGATGGCTGTGGAAGGCAGCAGTCAGCAGCGGCCAGCACCTGGGTCACTGGGCATAATTTGACCGATGGGGCACAATTGGAATCTGTGAGCACTCCATTGAAGACGACAAAGACGATTGAACGCACCGATACCCGCGTCGATGAGTCGACGAGGGACGATACCCCGAAGTTCTTCCATTACGTCAAGAAGGACCAGATCGTGAACTCCGCGGTCAACGGCTCCTACGTCGTTGCTCTGTGCGGTGAAACCTTCCCTGTGAAGAAGTCAGCGAAGCCGGGTTCACCGGTATGCCCTGACTGCGAGCGGATTTACAAGTCCCTGCGTCGCAAGTGAGCGGGCTTCGTAAATGGCAGCAGGAGGCCCTCGACAAATACCTGGCGACTAACCCCAAGGACTTCCTTGCAGTGGCGACACCGGGCGCAGGTAAGACGACCTTCGCCTTGCGTATCGCCAGTGAGTTGCTGTCGCGCCGGATCGTCGAGCGCATCATCGTCGTGGTTCCCACTGAGCACCTGAAAGTGCAGTGGGCTGCTTCCGCTGCTCGTTCGGGGATTGCGTTGGATCCCAAATTCACCAACGCCAAGGGTGTGGTAAACCCCTCCTACCAGGGAATTGTTGTGACCTACGCCCAAGTCGCAGTGCATCCGTTTAAGCACCATGCCGTAGCCACCGCTCGGCCGACATTGGTGATTCTGGACGAGGTGCACCACGGCGGCGATGCCAAGAGCTGGGGCGACGGTATTTCCGAAGCTTACGGCGATGTCGAACGCCGCCTGTGCCTAACTGGTACGCCGTTCCGCTCCGATGACGCAGCGATTCCGTTTGTTCGCTACTCGCCGGACGGCGATGGTTACTCGCGTTCCGTCGCTGATTACACGTACGGCTATTCCAATGCGCTTGCCGACGGCGTTGTCCGCCCGGTGGTCTTTCTGGCTTATTCCGGTGAAGCCCGCTGGCGTGATAGTGCGGGCGATGAGTTTGCTGCGCGTCTGGGCACCGTGATGAGTCCAGAGGAGACCACGCGTGCTTGGCGCACCGCGCTTGACCCAAAGGGCGAGTGGATGCCATCTGTGCTGCGGGCAGCGCACACCCGGCTCTCGCAGATGAGGCAGCATATCCCGGACGCGGGTGGCCTGGTTATCGCCTCCGACGCGGCAACTGCCCGTGCGTACAAACGCATTCTCGAGCAGATTGCCTCTACGCCGGTGGCGTTAGTGCTCTCGGATGAACCGGGCTCGTCGGAACGAATTAAGACTTTCTCCGAGTCCACCGATGAGTGGATGGTGGCCGTGCGCATGGTCTCCGAAGGCGTGGACGTGCCGAGGCTGGCGGTCGGCGTGTACGCGACCAGTTCCTCGACTCCACTATTCTTCGCGCAGGCTATCGGACGATTCGTGCGAAGCCGCATGCCGGGGGAGACCGCTTCGGTCTTCTTGCCGTCGATTCCGGTGCTGCTCGACTTGGCCTCGCAGATGGAGGTGCAGCGCAACCACGTGCTCGGCAAGCCGGATCGGCCTTCGGAAGGCTGGGAGGATGACTTGGTCGCTGAGGCCAATCGCCGCAAGGATGAGCCCGACGAATTGCTGCCGGCCTACGAATCCATTGGCGCGGATGCTGAACTTGACTACCTCATCTACGACGGCTCCTCCTACGGCACCGCAACCGTTGCCGGTTCCGCCGAAGAGGCCGATTATCTGGGTTTGCCAGGGCTTCTCGACGCCGATCAGATGCGACTCTTGCTGCGTCAGCGGCAGGATGAACAGCTTAAAGCCGCCAGTGCCCGAGAGAAGGAAGCCCGCGAGGAGGCGAGGGAATCGTCGTCAAGCGGAGGCGAAGGGGGCGCGGTGCACCGGATTGAGGGATCGGCGTACCCAAGGCCGCAGAAGGTGGCCAGTGAGGTGTTGCCGAAGTTGCGGAAGGAGCTCAATACGCTGGTGTCGATGACAGCGGCGCGAACCGGTAAGCCACATGGTCAAGTGCATAACGAGGTTCGGCGCGCCTGTGGTGGCCCGCCGACTGCGCTATGTACGGAGGAACAGTTGCGTGATCGCATCAGCTACCTGCGTAATTGGTAGGGTTTCAAACGAACTGAGCAATCTATGGTGGAGAGAAGAATGTCGGCAAGCAGTGATAAGTCGAGGCCGTCGGAATTGACCGGCGGTGGTTTGTCAGCTGTACCAGGCAATGACGGTCGGACTATTGGCGTGCTGGCACTGATCTTTGGCGTCGGCGGACTCTTGATGTCCTGGATGATTGTTGGTGGCATCCTCGGTGTCTTTGGCATTGTTCTGGGCATCATCGCGATGGCGAAGGCAATGAGTGCCAAGAAACGCGTGCAGGCAGCCGGGGGAGACGCGGTCATCAGCGGTTCGTTCGGATTGGGCGTGGTCGGCATTGTGACGGGTATTGCAGCCGCCGTGGTATCGCTGATGCTGTATTCGTCGACATCAGATGCGATGTCGAAGTGCGAGAAGTTCGAGCGCACCTCTGGAGAGTATGCCGAGTGCATCTCTAAGCAGATGGGTACTGATCAGCCAAAGAAGCAATCGGAGTGAGTTTGGAAGCGACATCAATGGCGGTCTTACTTTGTGCCCGGAGTTTTCGGTCAATGCCAGATACGCAATCAGGAAATGAGCTAACCCCGTAGTCCACCCCCGAAGCCCAACTGCCTGCAGTTTCGGCCGGGGGTTTCTTAGTGAAATCTCATATTTGGCCGAGTGTTGGTAATGATATTGGTGTCAGAAAGTACCCACATTTGGCATCCCCACATGCGGTAAACGTTTGAACATGCGTGCAATACAGGATGTCTGCTGATTATTAAATAGGAGCGTGAATCGTGGCAGCGACATCTACGCGCGATAACTCCCCGGAACTGTCACCTGGCCAACAAGACCGTGGATACCTCAGCCGGGAGCTTTTCCGTAAGCGCACCGGTCTAGGACTCGGTATCATCCTGGCCCTGCTCGTGTACTTCTTTATGCCGGCTGAGCTCGATCACAACCTGCGTGCAACCGCAGGTGTAGCAGTGCTTATGGCCGTGTGGTGGATGTCCGAGGCTATCCCGATTGCCGTTACGGCTCTGCTGCCGCTGGCTCTATTCCCGATTCTCAACCTCGCGGAGATTAAGGATTTCTCGGGCAAGTACACAGACCCGACCATCTTCCTCTTTATGGGCGGCTTCCTGTTGGCGCTGGCGATGCAGCGTTGGAACCTCCACAAGCGCGTCGCATTGTGGGTTCTGGTGCTCATGGGGTCGTCACCAAAAATGCTGATTCTCGGCTTCATGGTGGCTACTGGCTTCCTGTCGATGTGGGTCTCCAACACGGCCACGGCCGTGATGATGCTGCCAATCGGTGTGTCCGTCCTGAGCCTCATTGTCCGAATGCTGCACGATGAAAAGGTTCCTGCAGAGGATACGGGCTCTGCGAGTGAATCCGTCGCTGAAACCCCCGGTGGGGATGCGCTGGAGGAGGCCGAGGAGTCGTCGTCAAGCTATGACCCGATGCCAAAGTCAAACTTCGGTATCGCGCTGATGCTGGGTATCGCTTACGCGGCATCGATTGGCTCGCTGGGCACGATTATTGGTACTCCGCCGAACGCGATGCTGGCGGCCTACATGGCGGAGCAGGGTGTCAACATTGGGTTCGGCCAGTGGATGCTGCTGGGTGTCCCGGTGGCGGTTGTGCTCATGCTCTGTGCATGGTTTTTGCTGACAAATGTTCTGTTTAAGCCGGAGATTACGCATATTCCAGGTGGGCGCGAACTCATGCGTGACGAGTTGAAGCGCCTTGGCCGTATGTCGACTGGAGAGCGCCGAGTGCTCCTAGTGTTTATCGCGGCGGCACTGGCGTGGGTCTTTGTTCCGGTGCTGCTGCCCGACACCAAGATTGCCGATGCGGTTATCGCAATGACCGTGGGTATTGCGTTGTTCCTTATTCCGGGTGGCCCTAATGGCGTGAAGCTCATGCGCTGGGAAAATGCGTTGGAGCTGCCGTGGGGTGTGCTGCTGCTGTTCGGTGGTGGCCTGGCGCTGTCCTCGCAGTTCGGTGCCTCTGGGCTGTCGGACTGGATTGGCGAGCAGCTGTCTACTCTCGGCTGGATGCCAGTGGCTGCACTCGTGGTTGTCGTCGGCGCCGTTGTGCTGTTCCTGACCGAGTTCACCTCTAACACCGCGACGGCCGCGACCTTCCTGCCGCTGGTTGGTGCGATGGCAATCGGTCTGGGCCACGACCAGATGATCTTCGCAGTTCCAGTTGCACTGGCAGCTACTTCGGCATTCATGATGCCGGTTGCAACACCGCCGAACGCCATCGCCTACGGCTCCGGCTACGTCAGCATGGACAACATGGTCAAGGCCGGTGTTTGGCTGAACGTCGTCGCACTGATCGTGATTTCTGTGGCATCGCTGACGCTGCTGCAGTGGGTATTCGGCGTCGTGTACTAGCTGGGTAGGTAGTAGCCCGTAGTGGATGGTGGGCCAGTGTGCTGAACCACCATCGGGCTTCTCCGCCTAGCGTTGCTCAGATGCTCCTTCGCCCCGTTCCACTTTGGTGGTTCGGGGCTTTTGGCTGCAAATGTGAAACTGTGTGAGTTTATGACACTTTCAGGCCATTTTTGAGGTCATTTTTGACATAAACGCAGTCAGTAACTCACTAGCGCTGACACCAAAAGAAAAACCGGGCTCGAATAAGGTGTGAAACCTCATTCAAGCCCGATTCTCTGGGTCTAGCTGTTAGCCCCTGAACAACTCCAGGTTAAAGCTTTACTCCAAGTAGTCGCGCAGCACCTGCGAGCGCGACGGGTGACGCAGCTTGGACATCGTCTTGGACTCAATCTGACGGATGCGCTCGCGTGTCACACCGTAGACCTGACCAATCTCGTCCAGGGTACGTGGCATGCCGTCGGTAAGGCCGAAGCGCAAGCGGACGACACCGGCTTCACGTTCGGAGAGAGTCTCCAAGACGTCGCCAAGCTGATCCTGGAGGAGCGTGAAGCTGACGGCGTCCACGGCGATAACTGCCTCGGAGTCCTCGATGAAGTCACCGAGCTGAGAGTCACCCTCGTCGCCGATGGTCTGGTCCAGGGAAATCGGTTCACGAGCGTACTGTTGAATCTCGAGAACCTTTTCCTCTGTGATGTCCATTTCCTTGGCGAGCTCTTCCGGGGTGGGCTCGCGGCCCAGATCCTGAAGCAGTTCACGCTGGATACGACCGAGCTTATTAATGACCTCGACCATGTGAACCGGAATACGAATGGTTCGAGCCTGGTCGGCCATTGCACGAGTAATGGCCTGGCGAATCCACCACGTTGCGTAGGTGGAGAACTTGTAGCCCTTGGTGTAGTCGAACTTCTCGACGGCGCGAATCAGGCCGAGGTTGCCCTCCTGAATCAAGTCGAGGAAAGCCATGCCACGGCCGGTGTAGCGCTTTGCCAGGGACACCACAAGACGGAGGTTGGCTTCGAGCAGGTGATTCTTGGCGCGCTGACCGTCACGAGAAATCTCGCGCAAGTCGCGCTTCTGAGCGTAAGCGATGCGCTCGCCGGCTTCCTTGGCCTCGTCAATCTTGTACTGCGCGTACAGACCGGCCTCGATGCGCTTTGCCAGACTGACTTCTTCCTCGGCAGTCAGCAGCGCGACCTTACCAATCTGCTTGAGGTAGGCGCGGACAGAGTCGGCGGAGGCGGTGAGGGCAGCATCTTTGCGGGCCTGACGCAGACGAGCGGACTCGTCCTCGTTCCAGACCTCGTCGCCCTCGTCCTCTTCATCCTCGTCTTCGTCTTCGTCCTCGTCGTCCTCTTCTTCATCATCGTCGAGGTCGTCGTCTTCGAGGTCGTCATCATCCAGATCGTCGTGAAGATCATCGTCTTCGAGATCATCATCCAGATCCGGGTCGTAGTCCTGCTCCTGCTCCAAGTCGTGGTCGAGTTCCTCGTCCTCGAGCTCTTCGTTCTCAGTTGCGTCGAGAGCCTGCGCGTCCTTCGCCTTCGCTGCAGCAGCCTTGGCCGCGGTGGCCTTCGCAGCCGTTGTCCGCTTAGTTGCCTTCTTGGCGGCGGCCTTACGCGTGGTCTTCTTAGCGACGGACTTCTTGGCCGCCTTCTTCACGGTCTTCTTGGCCGCTGCCTTCTTAGCGGTCGTCTTCTTCGCCGCAGTTTTGGTAGCAGCCGTCTTTTTGGCAGCAGTTTTCTTCGCGGCAGTCTTCTTTGCCACGGTCTTCTTCACTGCCTTCTTGATGGCCTTCTTTACAGCCTTCTTTGCAGGAGTAGCTGAACCGGTGCCACTCCCGGTGGATTGGTCCTGAGCTTGCCCCAGTTCGTTGCCTGCCACGAACGCCCTTTCACGATGTACGTTGTGTGCGCCGCCAAAGCCGCCGCCAGCTTCTCTCGGTCGAAGAGAAGCTCAACGCGCCAGTGGTGCGCCTTTACTTCGTCTATAGCCAACTAGCCGAATGGAAAACATTCAGAGCTGACCTTTTCGTGCCACGGTCATCAGTGTTGCTTTCTGGCTCCTAGCGAAGAAGTAATCGGTGAAAATCCTCATCGAAGCAGTGCGCTGGAATTCGATTTTCCCAATCCTCCTCGAGCCTGTTGATTATTCAACCTTGCCGTGAGTCAACTTCTTATTGTAAACCAATTCTTAAAATCGCCGCCACGGGGCATGGCTTCAAGCACGTGTCACGCCCGACACGTAGCTACCAATCCCCATATAAGAAATGAAAGTGGTTAAGGGTAAAGTCCCTGGTCAGCTGCAAAGGCGGCGCCAGCAATACCCGCATTATTATCCAAACTTGCGGGGACAACTGGAGTCTTACATGTCAACAGCGGAATCCACTTTTCGTGTTCGCGACTGATTCCGCCGCCGACGATGATCCGTGACGGCCAAAACAGCGCCTCGTAGGTCTTAAGCACCTTGCTCACGCGCTCAGCCCACTCTTCGAAGCCGAGCCCCTCCACATCCTTAACTCTCGCGGATGCAAAGTGTTCGGCCTCCATGCCATCAATGATGAGGTGGCCTAACTCCGAATTGGGGTAGAGCAGTCCGTCATGAATAAGCGCGGAGCCGATGCCTGTACCAAAAGTTAGCAACAACACGGCGCCTGTCTTATTGCCCGGATCGCCAAACTGGACTTCAGCGAGGCCGGCAGCGTCAGCGTCGTTAAGCACGTGCGCCTTGTTGTTGGGCAGGTATTTAGCGAAGAGCTCTTGGCAGTTCGTATTAACCCAAGAACCGTCAATATTGGCGGCCAGCAAGGCAATCTGATTCTGTACGACGGACGGAATCGTGATGCCGACATCGGAATCCCACTTCGCAATGTCCACAATTTCTGCAATGGTCTCCGCAACCGCTTCCGGAGTTGCCGGCTGTGGCGTGAAAATTTTAATGCGGTCGCCAATAAGCTGCCCAGTTTCAAGGTCTACGCGGCCACCCTTGATTCCAGAGCCTCCCACGTCGATGCCAAATCCAATTCGTTGTCCCATAGCTCAAATTGTACGAAACAGACACAATGGGGGCATGAGCAATAACTCGCATGGCACCGAACAACTCGCTAACAGCGCGGATAATAGGGGGTCTGCTGCACCGAATAGCCCCGGGTCCGTGCGGCCCAGCGTCGGGGAATTGCGTGACCGCGCGGTACTTATCGCCCGCGCAGCCGCGGCGCACATCGCCAGTCGTCGGGTCGAACTCGGCTCCGATGGCGTTTTAGCAAGTTCCGAAACGAAGTCCTCAGCTGTTGACCCCGTCACCGTCGTCGACCGTGAATCTGAGGAGCTCATTCGTTCGCTTATCAAGACGTTTAGCAGCTCTGACCGCATTTTGGGCGAAGAAGGCGGGCTTGACGACGGCGCGAGTTCCCCAGCGCAGGCTGCCAACGAGGGCGAAGCGGTGACCTGGATTGTAGACCCCATTGATGGCACGGTGAATTTCCTTTACGGCCTGCCCAATTGTGCCGTGAGTATCGCTTGCGCCGTAGGCGATGAGGTAGTGGCGGGTGCAGTGGCAAATGCGTCCTCGGGAGAGATTTACAGTGCAGCTAAGGGAGAGGGCGCTCAGGTTTCTCGACGGGACGGCACTGTGCAGACGCTTAGTTGTTCCCCAACGGCCGAGCTGGAAAAGACACTTGTGGCAACGGGATTCAGCTATTCCGCTAGTCTCCGGCAGGTGCAGGGCCGGATAGCGTCGCAGTTGCTGGGGGAGTGTCGAGATATTCGGCGCATGGGATCGGCGGCGCTGGATTTGTGCATGGTGGCGCACGGCCGTGTTGATGCGTATTACGAACACGACATCAAGGTTTGGGATTATGCAGCTGGTGCTCTGATTGCGGCTGAAGCAGGCGCAAGGATTAGGGTCCCGGAATTCACTCAGTGTGCCAACGTTACTGGCCGGCCGGAGGGAGACCCGCTCGACTTTGGTGTCGGTGCGGCGAACTCTGAAGTTGCCGATGCGTTCTTCGAGGCATTGGATGGTGCTATCGCGAAGGCTAGGAATTAGTGCGTCGGTCTAGGAGCAGGTGCTCGAGCCTAACGAGCTCAAACCCTCTAGGTCGGCTTGTTCGCCACGGTTCAATGCGGACATCGTTTCCTCAACCTGGCTGGCTACTTCGAGATCCTTAAACCCCTTACCCAACGACACATCGACGGTTGCATCCGGCCGACCATCGTGGATGAGCTCAAAGCAGGGGAAAAGAGCGTGAAGCGCCGCGGCGTGGCCATTGAAGTCCTCGCCATAACGCAGCTGGCCGAAGCAACCGAGGTCTTGGTTTTCCACAATAGGGTCGTTGCCGTAGGGAACCTGCTCATCGAGGACAAAATCGAGCTGCCGCAATTGCTCGGCGACGGTTGTAGCCTGGCCGACTTTGCCGTTGGCATTATAAACGCGCACATGAACATCCGACGGTGGAACGACGTGCTCTCCGATTAGCGTGGTGGAGGAAACAGGGGCCCCAGCCGCGGGGAGGGAACAGGACACCGGATAACTTGCCGGTTGGCTGCGGAATGCCAATACCCACAACGTAGCGGCAATCACTACAGCAACGACGGAAACCACCACGTAGGGAACAATTTTTCGTCGATGTGATGTGCTCGAAGTGCTCGCGGGGCCTGAACTCATAGCCATCATGTTATCCTCTCCTCGGCTTATGGGCATAGAAACCTATTCTGACCTGCAGAGATGACAGATTGCGTGAATTGCCTTAATATCCGCTGAGAAAGGCGCTGGAGAGTACAGGGTGTCAATCGTCTCAACGCGTTGTATTCTCCGAGAAAAAGTCAGTTCACAATGTCTAGCAAAGGTCCAGAAAGAAGGTTTGGGACATGGCTGTAAACTACGATGCCCCGCGTACTCGTGAAACCGAAGAGCTGGAGACCGATTCCCTCGAGGGCCTTCAGGCTGCATCTGCTGAGAAGGAAATCGACGACACTGACGACGGCGAAATTGTTGAGCCGTTCGAGTTGCCGGTTGCCGACATCGCGGGTGAAGAATTCGATATGGATGTTGCCCCGAAGGGGGAGGATGAATTCACCTGTGGCTCCTGCTTCATGGTGATGCACCGCTCAATGATCGCAATCGATAACGGCGATGGATTCCCCATCTGTCAGGACTGTGCCTAATCCCCGCACAGCCGGGATAGCTTCCTAGGAAAAAGGAAAACCGCCACTACCACGGTTCTGGCGGCGCTGGGGCCGTCGGCAAGCGTGTAGCGGCGGTGAGAGATTTGACCTAGCGGTCGAAGAGACTGTCAAGCAGTGCCTCGGGGTGGCGGGTGGAGACCAGCCAATAGGGGGTGGGGTCGTCCGGATCGTCGAGGACTAGCAGCACCATCGTGGGAATCCACGTGTGTGTAACCAGGAACGCTGCTGGATCGAGCTGACGGCCCAACGCATTGCGCTGCGCGGACTTCGGGACCACCAGGGATTTGGCAACAACCGATGCTGGCAAAACTGCCGTGCCAGCGTGAAGCCAGCGTTCACCAGTGCTGTCCACTTCCACGGACACCGTGGTCTTCGACATAGTCAACAGCACCCACACGCCCACGGCCAGACAAATAATGCCGCCGATGACAAGCCAAAACGGTGAACGGTTAAAGCCAATCTGGGCCGTGCATACAAAAACGGCAGCAGCGCCGAGTACCCAGAACCACCAGGGAACCCAGAGCTTTTCGGAATAGACAATCGATGAATCTCCGCTCGAGCTCATTGCTATTGCCGCACCTTCAGAGACGGATGCTGAGCTGTCGTCGCGACGAGGCTGCAGGTTATCTTTTCCACTCACGGTTATCCATTCTAGGGCACGGCTATGCTCGGTACTGACAAGGCCGAAGTGCGGTTCTTAAAAGACGCGACAGCGAAGGATATACAAAGAGATGACTTATGCCCCGGTGCAAGTGAAAAAGCTCGCTAAAGACGCTGTGATTCCCCAGCGTGCGCATGCCGATGATGCCGGTGTGGATTTGAGCTCAGTGGAGGATGTCATCCTAGCACCAGGGCAGCGGGCGCTCGTGGGAACCGGTATTGCCATTGCTTTGCCGGCGGGCACAGTGGGATTGGTTCATCCTCGCTCCGGATTGGCTTTCAAAAAGGGGCTGTCCATCGTCAACGCTCCCGGCACGATTGATGCCGGTTACCGTGGTGAGCTTAAAGTCTGCCTGATCAACTTGGACCCGACCAATGCGGTGGAGATCGCCAAGGGCGATCGAATTGCCCAATTGGTTGTGCAGAAGGTCGAGCTCAGCCCGCTGGTGGAAGTCGATGAGCTCGATGAAACTGAACGCGGCGTGGGAGGTCACGGGTCAACCGGAGTGTCCACGACGCTTTAAAACGCCTCTGACAGCGCGGGGACCCTACCAAGTGTGGTTCAATGCGTGAAGAGCTCAATAAAGCGTTTACAAAAGCGTATACAAAGATTTCTTTTTAGCGAGGTGTCAATAAACCACCATGTGGCCATTTGGAAAGAAGAACCAGCCAGAAGAACCAGCTGCTGAGGCAGAGACCGTTGCCACCGACTCTGCGGCGCCAGCTTCTGAGGAGGCTACCGCAACCGTGCATGACGACGCGTCGGAAACCGCCGCGGAGAACGCACCAGCAAACGGCCCCTTCGATATCAACAGCGCTAGCCCGACGCAGTTTGATTTTTCGGACTTCGCGAAGGCCAGCCTGAACCTCGGTTCGATGCTGCTGCCTATTCCTCACGTTGGTGATATTCAGGTGGAGATGGGGCCGACAGGTCCAACCATGCTGCACGTCGCCACTGAGCATGGCCGCGTAACTCCTGTAGCATTCGCTGCTCCGACGTCGGGTGGCCTCTGGGAGGAGTCCGCTCAGGAAATCAAGGACGGTCTTGAGTCCGATGGCCTCGATGTCCATGTCGAGCAGGGGCCGTGGGGTTCTGAGGTCGTAGGTCGCACCTCCGATATGGAAATGCGAATCATCGGCGCCGACGGCCCGCGTTGGATGCTTCGCATGACGGCCTCCGGTCCGGCTGATCGGGCGGAGGAACTTGCGAATCTCGCCCGCGGTCTCCTTGCCCGTAGCTTCGTCTCTCGCGGTGAGAACCCGATGCCAGCAGGTCAGCCGCTTCCGGTTACGCTGCCGTCCCAGATGGCCGAGCAGATTCGTCAGGCATACCAGCAGCAGACCCAGGCTGCTCAAGCTGAAGGTGAACCTGGACAGGTGCCAGGCGCTACTGGTATCAACCCGGATGGTTCCACCAATTAGTTTGGTTAACCCGCCAGCAGAGAGAGGCTAGCTGCTTGACAAGGTAGAAGAGGATCTGCAGGTGCCACTGTGCACTGCCCGCCGCCGTCACCCGACGGCGGCTTTTCTCTTGTCAGCGGGTAGTATCACACTGCGTGAACATCGAAGTGACTATTGACCGTCCCGCTGCCGGCGGAGAATTCATTGCCAGCTATGACGGACGTATCGGTTTCGTCACCGGCGGTATCCCCGGCGAACGCGTTGTTGTCGAAATTGCCAAACCTGATGCCAAGCTTTGGCGCGGCAATGTCGTTGAGGTTCTGGATGCCTCAGAGCATCGAATTTCGCAGCGTTGCGAAGCAGCTCAGCAGGGCGCGGGCTGTTGCGACTGGGGTTTTATTGATCCTGAGCACGCGGCGCGTCTCAAGGCTGATGTCTTGACCGATTGCCTGCGCCGTCTTGGACGTTTCACCGCCGACGAGCTGCCAGCTATCGATGTTCTTCCACTGGCTCCGACCTCCCGTTGGCGCACGCGCGTGCGGCTGGGTGTGGATTCCCAGGGACGAGCGGGATTACGTCGTTCCCGTTCCCACGAGCTCGTCATCGGCTCCGAGTGCGTCCAAACAGTTCCCAATCTCATCGCTGGCTTTTCGACGGCCGGAACCATCCCTGTTGCTAAGCCTGCTCGCGGTCGAGGGAGCAAGAAGCCGAAGCCAGGAGAACTCCATGTGGCCATGGACACGGAGGGTAACCGAAGTGCTGTATACGTTTCCGGCAGCGGCAGGAACCGCACGCAAACGTTGATTGAAGGCGAGCCAACTACACAGCACACCGTTCACGGAATTACTTTCGATGTGCCGACGACCGGTTTTTGGCAAGCCCATTGCCATGCCCCTGAGTTCTATGGATCGCGCATCATCGACCTGTTGGTTGGTCAGTCTTTCTCCTGCGGTTGGGATCTTTACGGTGGCGCAGGCGTTCTGTCGGCGGCACTGCGCAAGCTAGTTGACGCAGAGGGTTCAATTCTCTCTGTCGAGGGTTTTGCCGCGGCCGCGACGGCGGGGCGCAAGGCTTTCACTGCAGCTGACCACAGTGGAAATGCGTCGCCTGCGGCACCAGTCCGGTTCGTAACCGGGGATGTCACCAAGGTAGTGCGCCGCGAAGTTGCTAATGCGGAAACACCAAACCCGGATATCGTCGTTCTCGACCCTCCGCGCTCCGGTGCTGGTAAGGATGCCATTGCCGCTATTGCTGAGGCAAAGCCACGCACGGTCGTACATTTCGGTTGCGATCCGGCGACTTTTGCCCGCGATGCCCGGTACTGGGCTGACTATGGCTACGCGTTCAAACACCTCGAGGTCGTGGACGCATTTGGTCTAACGCATCACTTTGAAACCATCGCGGTGCTGGAGCAGCTGTAGCTAGAGTGGCTGCCGCATGGGCGCAAGAACGTTGGCGCCGATCACGTCGGCAAGCAAATGTGCCTGCCATGGGCGGAAACCCTGTTCCCTGAGGTGAGCGGAGATTTCTGTAACGGCTGGCAGGCCGCCAGCGTAGTTGTCGTGGTGGCGGAATACGAATGAGCCGACTGCGCGACTGTGAATCCACCACACCAGTTCACGTGTCTGCGCGGAAGTGATGAGTGTGTCTTTGCGCAGGTGTATTTGGGCACAGACGTTGTCGATGCAGTCTCGCGTGGTTTCGAAAATCTCGGCGGCTTGTGGGGCATGTTCAGCCCAACGGCGAAAGTGGGGCATCTGGTTGGGAGCCTGCTTCTGGGGCTTCGGCCATGACGACCTGGGTTCCTGACGGGCTTCATTAACGACCTTCAACCAAGCGTCCGCGGCACCGCGACGGCGACGTGGAAATCCACGGATTGCAGTTAGTTCACGCTGCGTACCGGGGAGTTGTTCTGCGATTGTACGTAGAACGCTGTGACCCATGACGTGTGTTGGGGAGACATCACGGCGCTGCGCGATTTCGTCACGCTCAGTCCACAGTGCACGGGCGACGTGAAGTTGTTCGGGAGTGCGCAGCTTCCCAATCCCTTTGAGCCCCTGCCACGAGTGTCCGACGTGCAGACCATCGAGGTATTTACGGTTTAGAGCGAGTTCGCGTTCGCATTCCTGTTCCAGCCATTCCAAACGGTCGAGCTCAGTCAGCGCCTGACAAAGAACCTCGGCGAGTTCGATGAGCAGCTCGACATCCAAGGCTGCGTAGTCCAGCCAATCTGCTGGCAGTGGACGAGTAGACCAATCCTCTCGACCGTGCCCCTTGGCAAGTCCAACTCCGAGGAGTCGCTCTGTCAGAGCTGCTAAGTTGACTCGCTCCAGGCCGAGAAGGCGGCCGGCCAGCTCAGTGTCAATGACTTTGGTGGGGTAGAGACCCAGAGCTGCGAGGCAGGGAAGGTCAGAATGAGCGGCGTGAATAATCCAGGTCAGGTCGTTGACTGAGGAACCGAAAACGGCCATCGCCTTGCGACCATCTTCGGGATCGATGAGAAAGGTGCCCGCTCCACGGCGGCGAAATTGAAGCAAGAAGGCGCGGTCGTCGTAGCGATATGCCGAAGCTCGTTCAGTATCGACTGCGAGCCAACCGTGTCCTTTGGCCAGCTGCTCACCGGCGTCAATAATGTCGTCGATGGCAGAAAGCACGCGTGGAGTTCCCTCGGCTGGGGCAAGTCTTACTTCTACGTCGGGACTAGTTTCCACGTCGGAGCTCATCGCACGCCTCTTCGGTCGTCGGTATCAGCAGTCGCCGGTATCAGCCCAGCAGGGAAACGCCGACGGGTGGCAGACCAGCGACGTTCGCTAGTACCTGAGCGAAGGATTCAACGTGGGTGCGCAGGTCGGTGCCACGAGCAGTCCACGATGCGCGCATTTCTAATTGAAAGGCCTGTGGCTTGCCGCCGATCTCGCCATAGCGGACAGAGTTCGTAGTAGTCACCGTGCCACCCAAGTTCGACAGTTCGGCGTTGTTCTCAGCCAGAGCCTCGGTGAGCCATTGCCAGGCAACCTGGGGAAGCAGCGGATCTTCCGCGAGGGAGGCGTCCATATCCGCCTGGATGTATGCAACCAAGCGCATGTCACCGTCCCAGGTTTCCTCACTGCGGGGGTCATGGAGCAAAATTAAACGACCAAAGGCATCGTCGTCCGAGGACTCGGGGACGATATCAGCTTCGGGCTGCGTGACCTCAAGCGAGACAGCGTGGCTAAACGGTGCCAGCTTCTGCGGTGGCCGAACGGTGCCCAGAGCAATCTCAGGTCGCAGTTCAGCAGAGTGCATTGACTGGACCGCGGCGCGGAAGTTCTGTGGCATTGAATCGGTTCCATTCACGCGCCTGAACTTAGCCATATGACGCTTGCGTTAGTGGGAGGCGCGCCGAAAAGAGTGGGAAGCGACCAAGCGGTTCGTCGAAAACGCACAGCAGGGCGAGCGATTTCCCTGTTCTTAGTACCCCACACATCAATTTCTAAGGTAAGTGGGGCATGATTGTCCGTATGAACAATCGTCGCACTTTGACTGATGCCCCGATTCTTGATGCAGCTTACGGTCGAACTCCGTCGCGCCGCCCGGTGTGGTTTATGCGGCAAGCCGGTCGTTCACTGCCTGAATACCGTGAGGTGCGCAAGGACATCGGTATGTTGGACTCCTGTTTCCGTCCGGAACTGCTCGCTGAGATTACTATGCAGCCGGTACGTAGGCACGACGTTGATGCTGCGATTCTTTTTTCCGATATCGTCGTGCCGCTGAAGGCTGCGGGTGTCAACCTGGATATTGTTCCTGGCCGCGGTCCAGTAATGGATACTCCGGTGCGCTCGGAAGCAGACATCAAGGCTCTACCGGAAGTCACGGAAGAGCAACTCGCTCCGGTGGCCGAGGGTATCGGCCTCATTCTGCAAGAGCTGACTGATACCCAGGCACTCATTGGTTTCGCCGGTGCACCGTTCACCTTGGCGTCGTACCTGATTGAAGGCGGTCCATCCCGCAATCACGAGCGCACTAAGGCGCTGATGCACTCGGACCCTGAATTGTGGGATCACCTGATGCAGAAAATCACTCCGATGGTGATTGCTTTCCTGCGCGCGCAGATTGGCGCTGGTGTGGACGCTATTCAGCTCTTCGACTCCTGGGCTGGCTATCTCACCGAGCGTGATTACCGCCGCTTTGTGTTGCCGTACTCGAAGGAAATCTTCCAGGCTGTCGCCGACGCCGGCATTCCGCGCATCCACTTCGGTGTGGGCACCGGCGAGCTTCTCGGTGCGATGGCTGAAGCCGGCCCAGAAGTCATGGGCGTCGACTGGCGCGTGCCACTGGACGTTGCTGCCAACCGCATTCGTGCCACGCTTTCCGACGTTCACCGAGGCGCAGACCCGGCGGAAAACAGCCTTGCATTGCAGGGCAACCTTGACCCGGCGATTCTCTTTGCCGGTGAAGATGCAATGACCCAAGAGATTCAGCGCATCTGCTCTGAGACGGACCGTGCAATTAAGCGTGGTGACGCCCGTGGACATATCTTCAACTTGGGTCACGGGGTGCTACCGAATACCGATGCCGACGCGATTACGCGCGCCGTTGAGATCATTCACGCAACGTAAAAGCCGACGCAACAGGCGTGTAAAACACGCACTAGCTAATTTCCTACAAGTCTTATCGACCGTGCCCGCTCGAGGCGCGGGCATAGAGAAAGCGTACGAAATACCGTGGTTGCACAACCTTCTACCATTGCCGTCATAGGTGGCGGTATCTCCGGCCTGAGCGCAGCGTATGAGTTGCGTAAAAAGCTCGGACCCGCCGCAAGAATAATTGTCATCGAGTCCAGTGCACAGGTCGGCGGCAAGCTGAAGACTCGAACAGGAACTAACGGCCCTCTCGAAGCGGGCGCTGAGGCGTACCTGGCGTTCCGTCACGATGCCACCGATTTTTTCAAGGAACTCGGGTTGGCAGATCAGCTAGTCGCCCCTTCGGGGCTGCCTTCCAAGCTCTACATTGGCGGTGAACTCAAGGACCTTCCGCGTAACACGGTCACCGGTATTCCAGGAAGTTCAGAAGGGTTGGGCTACCTCCTCAGCGAGGCCACCCTCGCCAAGATTGATGCCGAGTCGAACCCCGAGCTCACTCCAGCCTTGCACTGGGTACTGGGTGACGACATGAATGTCGGCCAGCTGGTCGCGGCGCGGCTCGGTGAGGAAGTCGTTGACCGCATCGTCTCCCCGCTGCTCGGAGGCGTCTACTCAACCACCGCATACGACCTGGGCCTGCGTGCGACCATCCCACAGTTGGCGGCAGCGCTTGATGAAATGGCTAGTGTCGGTGATCATGTCAGCCTCACCGGCGCTGTCCAGCGCGTTCTGGAAGCACGTAAGCAGGCGCAGCAGGCGCGTCTGAGCAGTGAGGCTGCGACAGACTCGACGAAGACGAATCGACCGGTGGTCTTCCAAACGTTCCGCGATGGCTTCGAGGTTCTCTACAACACGCTTGTCGACGAATCGGGAGCCGAACTCCTCTTGTCGACGAAGGCTACTGGTCTGCGGCAGCATGACAATGGCTTTGAGGTCACTGTGGAACTGCCGTCGGAAAGCGGCACGAGCGTTAGCACTATCGACGTCGACGGCGTTGTCGTGGCGGCACCTTCTGCAACCACATCGGAGCTGTTGAGCAATCTTGCGCCAGAGGCGGCCGAGCTCATTGGTGGGGTAGACACGTCGAACTCGGCGGTGGTCGGTATGTGTTTCGACTCGTCGGAAGGACTGCCGGAGATTAACGGCGTGTTGTGCGAGATTGGTGCTGACCTGTCCGCGAAAGCTTTTACAGTGTCGTCCCGGAAGTGGCCACATATTGGTGAGCGCTACGGTGCCGTTGTGAGGGCAAGCTTCGGCCGTTTTGATGATGACTCGCACGTGCATCGTAGCGACGAGGACCTCATCGCCAGGGCAAAGGCGGATTTGGCTAAGGCGACTGGCTTTGATGCTGAACCGACTGCGGTTTTCGTCCAGCGTTGGTGGGCGGGGATTCCACGCTTCGATATGGGGCATGGCGGCCTGATGGATTTTGCTCGCCAGGAATTGGCCGAGGTGCCTAAGCTTGCAGCAACGGGGGCGTGGCTCAGTGGCCCGGGCATTCCGGAATGTATCTCCAACGCCAAGGCTGCGGCCAGCAAGATTGCTGCGGAGCTGGCATAAAGCTGCGAGATTGGTGCTGAGTACGAAACTGGCGCTGACCCATCGTTTTTAAACAAACCTTTCAACCGAACTAGGAGACAACTAATGACCAAGCTCGATTTCAAGAAGCTCAACGACACCATCCGCTACACCATGTGGTCTGCCTTCAAGGTGACCCCAGGTGCACTCGGTGATAACCGCGAAGAGGCAGTGGCTAAGACCAAGGAATTCCTGGCTCGTTACGAAGACACTGATCTGATCATCCGTGGTTTCTACGATGTTTCGGCCATGCGTGCTGAAGCCGACTTCATGTTCTGGATCCACGCAGAGAAGCTGGAAGACCTGCAGGCGTTCTACAACGCCTTCCTGCGCGAGACTCCGCTGGGCAAGGCATCCACTCCGCACTGGTCGAACGCTGCGCTGCACCGTCCAGCTGAGTTCAACAAGTCGCACCTGCCGTCGTTCATCATGGGTGAAGAGCCGGGACGATGGATTGCGGTTTACCCCTTCGTTCGTTCCTACGACTGGTACCTGCTGGAGCCGACCGAGCGACGCCGCATCCTTGCTGAACACGGTATGGCCGGTCGTGACTACCCGGATGTGCGCGCCAATACTGTCCCGGCGTTCGCACTCGGTGACTACGAGTGGATCCTTGCATTCGAGGGGCCGGAGCTCGACCGCATTGTGGACTTGATGTGGAAGATGCGTTACACCGAGGCTCGTCTGCACGTCCGCGAAGAGATTCCGTTCCACACGGGACGTCGCGTCGATGACATCGCAGAGATCATCAACGTTCTGCCGTAGCTCACGCAATCAACGAGAGAATCAGCAGCGCCGCTGGTCAAGCCCCGTTAACTGACGGGATTTTGACCAGCGGCGCTGCTTCTCTATCTAGTTATTCAGCCGTCTTGTCCGGTTCGAGCGTGAGTGAAATTGAATTGATGCAATAACGCAGGTCGGTCGGAGTATTGTATCCCTCACCCTCAAAGACGTGGCCGAGGTGAGACTTGCAACGACTGCACAGCACTTCGGTACGGACCATACCGAGGCTGGTGTCTCGGCGCTCAATAATCCGGTCTCCAGCTAGTGGAGAGAAGAAGGATGGCCAACCGCAGTGAGAGTCGAACTTCTCGTTCGACCGAAACAGCTCGTAACCACAGGCCCGGCAGCGGTAGACACCTTGAGTCTTGGTATCGGTGTACTCACCGGTGAAGGCGCGTTCAGTACCTGCCTGACGCAAAACCTGGTACTCCGCGGCACTGAGGCGTTCGCGCCATTCTTCTTCGCTCAGATTCCAGTCTTCGCTATGCGAATCAACCATTCTGAATAGCCTCCTCAGACTTGAGATCAGATTCCTGATTAGACTTCCTGCCTGCTATCTTCCAGTCGCTCAGCCAGCTGAAGCCGGATGCAAAGCTACGCCCATTGACGGCATCCACAATCGTCATTCGAATGAGTGCTGCCGTGATGGAGAGAATAAGAACGGCCCATCCAATACCGCCGATTGCAACCGTGAACCACGGGAAAAAGAGGTCATCTTCATCAATCCACCAATTGGCGTAGAAGAAACAGAGTACGACTCCGAGTCCTGCGCCCCAATTCAACATGACTGTCGAACCAATATTTCCTTCATTGTCGCGAGCCAAAACCAATGGGCGAAGCACGGTGAGAACCATTGGCAAGAGCGTCATCGAGTAGTACTGCTGGCCCAGGCTGGAAAGGAAGAACGCGCCGGTGAAGAGAACTCCGGAAGTCGTAGCAATCCAGAATATCTCATCCCTTTCGAGCCAGCGAAGAAGGAGCACGACGGATACCAAGACGAAAATGCCGAAAAAGATCTGCCACAGCAAAATCAGGGTCGGATGGGCACCTAGCCAAACAAGCTGTCCAGTCAGTGAAGCATTTGCAAAGTCACGGACAACTCCCAGGTAGGGGACGGTGATATCTAGGTAGTCACGTGGTTGGACCATGAGCGGCCACGCAATGACATTGGCTGCAATTACCACTCCGATACTGGTCAGTACCGTAGAGAACTGCCTGCGCATGAACGGTAGGAACAGCATTGGCAAGAAAACAGGTTTAATGGTGATTGCGATACCGATGATCAGGCCGGCCAGGATATTGCGCCGCTCGGTCAGAGCAATAAAAAACAGCACTAATGCAAGGAAGAGTGAACCGTTGACGTTCGTAAAATCAAGGGTGTTGGTAACGGGTTCCGTGAGGTAGAGCAGTGCTATCGACGCTGGAATGATGGGGCCAGAGCGCGCAATACCAAGCCACCTCAGCAGCAATACAATTGCCGCAATGATTGCAGCTGACTGAAACACCGCAAACCAGATTCGGCCCGATTCAAGCGAGCCGAACAAATCAATCGGGGCTAAAAGTAGGGTAGCGCCTGGGGAATACAGATAGTGCGGATCGGCTGTTACGTAGTCTTCCGAATAAACGGGTACCTGCGATACGAATCGATTAATTGCCGACCAGACGGTCGTAAAGTCATCTGTGCCAGAAACGTCTTTCGGCAAAACCCAGGTGCGGTGAAAAATCACCACAGCTGCGATAGGCCACAAGAAAGCGCTGAGTCCTCGCGACACGTGCCGAGACAGAGGGCGTGGAGCCACCGAATTTGTCTCTGGCGTGTCCTTGGACGTTTGCGTTAATGCCGTTGCGCTTGCGCTCACGTCGATTTTTGGTTTACTCACAATACTCCACCCTACTGGGTGAAGCTGCGGGAATAGCGTAGGAAGATGTGTGAGTCGGAACGTAGGATATCCCGCACTTCAAAAGCCTGCGGGTTCGTCGAGTTCCCGTCATCATCAGGGTCGTTCTCGCCGAAAGCCAGGGGACCGTTACCCACCCACATCGGCGACAACGTCAGGAACAGTTCGTCGACGCACCCCTTTTTGAATGCTTCTCGATACATCGTCGGTCCACCCTCTACGACAATGTCCCGATACCCATGTTCAGCCAGCCAGGTTAACGCCGCTTTTACCGAGGGGTTAGGGAGCTTAACGACGCGAGCCCCGGCCGACTCCATCTTTTTAGCTTTGTTCTTGTGAGCGGTCTTTGCTCCTTCATCATTAAAAGCGTCCTCAGTCGGGGTGAAGATTATCGGAGGATTGACTTCTGCATTCGCGAAAAAGTCGGATTCTATATCTAGATCCAACGAGCGCGAAAGTGTGGACATCGCCACGTGCTCGGAGCGACCTAGCTTCTGTCGAACGGCCTCTAGGTACTCCGGTATCTCAACTGGCCCGTACCCCTCGGACGCAATGGTGCCTGTACCAACGAAAACGACGTCGGCAAGCGCGCGAAGCGTGTTGAAAACCGTGGCATCGGTGTCGTTGCCAAGCTGGCCCGAGGTGCCTTCGACGGCGCCGCGTCCGTCCAAGCTGGTGACGGCGATGGCCGTGACGGTGGAGGTGTTGTGAGACGCCGCCGCTGTATCATGTGTCGTTTGCGCAGGTCGAGAAAGAAACTGCAGAATTTCGTCGGTCGATGGGCTTACGGAGGTGAGTGTAGCCATACCGCCGAGGTTAAGCCGACGATTGCAGAATAGGCAAGGCCTGGCTTATAAGGGAAGTGTTATAATCGTTGTCATTTATAAGGATTGGACTTATAGTAGGGGCATGCGACTAACAGATACTCTTGAGAAGGCATTCAACGACCAGATCACTATGGAGCTCACCGCTTCCCACGTCTACCGCCAGCTGGCAATCGAACTGGACCTGCTGGATTTCTCCGGCATGGCAGAGTGGATGCGTGCACAGGCGGATGAGGAAGTTGATCACGCGAATCAGTTCATCGCACACCTCGATGCTCGCGACAACCACCCGCAGATTGGTGCTGTCGACGCACCGGAGGTGAAGGTCACTTCCGCAATCGATGCATTCCGCATTGCTCTCGAGCATGAAGAGAAGGTTTCGGCATCTATCCGTAACCTCCGCAAGCTTGCTGATAGCGAGGGTGATCTCGACTCCCGCCCGCTGCTGGACAGCTTCGTGGTTGAGCAGATTGAGGAAGAGGACACCGTGCGTGGCATCATCGGTCGCCTGGAGATCGTTGGCGACAACGGTGCTGGCCTGCTGCGTATCGACCGGGAGCTTGGCGCTCGCGACGCAGCTTAATATCGAGCTCGGTTCGCAGTTTGGATAGAAATGACCGCCCTGGGGCTAACTGCCTAGGGCGGTCATTTCTATTTAGCTGGGGTATCAATTGATGGGCTTGGCGTCCAGCCAAACCGAAATTCGGGGAGCTGTCATGGGCTGACCGTCCATAGCATTTAGACGAGCGAGCTGCTCAGCAAAGCTCGCCGAATTGGAAAACCTGCCAGCCGAGACGCCCGCCGGACAATATTTTTCCTGCTTAACCCGGGGGAGCGGTAGGACTCGATGAAATTGGGGGTTAAGTAGCAAAAAGTGTGTCCGCTCG